>CAJTZB010000216.1 GCA_910583815.1 uncultured Lachnospiraceae bacterium | reverse complement strand
GACAAACAACGGACTGCAGCCGTGTCCGTGAGATTTTTGCGACCAATTTTGCCGGAGAAATTACGCTCAATTAACAGACTGCGGCATATGATAAAAAGACAATAAACCACAGCGTCCATAGACCAAGCTAGATAGACAGAGTGCTGGAAGGGCTGCTGCGGAACTCAACCCAAAACAGCAACAGCCCATACAGCGCACAGCTTGGTTTATGTACACAGAAAGAGGTCATAAACCAAGCTAGATAGATGGTGTGCCGGAAGGGCTGTTGCGGAACTCAGATAGAAAGAGGCAGATTATGTGTGGAATTATTGGTTTTTGTGGCTATTTAGATGCAAAAGACGTACTTTTAAAGGGTCTTGCAGAGCTTGAGTACCGTGGCTATGACAGCGCGGGGATTGCCTGCTTTACGAAAGATGGAATAAAGACAATCAGGGCGGTCGGGAAAGTGGCAAATCTGGCAAACCGTCTGCCGGCGGAGTTGGAGTCGGGCTGCGGCATCGGCCATACAAGATGGGCGACACATGGAGGCGTTTCTGAGCAGAATGCGCATCCGCATAGCTGTGGCAAAGTAACGCTGATCCACAATGGAATTATAGAAAATTACCACGAGCTTGCAAAGGAACTGGAGGAGACAGGGCGCCTGCCGGTTTCCCAGACCGATACAGAGATTGCAGCAATGCTAATTGACTCTTTTTATGAAGGAGATGCGCTTTCTGCAATTAAAAAGGCGGTTTCGCGTCTGGAAGGGGCGTATGCATTCTGCATTCTGTTTTCTGACCAGAAGGATGCTATTTACTGCATCCGCAAAGGAAGCCCTCTTGTAGCATGCCAGTCGGAAGAGGGCTGTGTGGTTGCTTCTGATATGGTGGCACTGCTTCGTTATTCCAAGGAATATTTTGTATTGCCGGAATTTCAGGTAGCGAAGCTGACAAAGCATTCCATTACTGTGACAGATTTGGATGGAGAGCCGGTTGCGCCGGTAATGCTTGGAATCCATTGGGATATGTCGGCGGCACAGAAAAACGGGTTTAAGCACTATATGCTGAAGGAAATCCATGAGCAGCCGGAAGCGCTGCGGAGGACAATAGCTCCACGTATGAAAAAGGGAGAATTCCTGCTTCCAGATTTTACAGAGGATGGAATTCCAGATAAGCTGTTTCTTGACGCAAAGCGTATTGTAATTGCTGCGTGCGGCACGGCGATGCATGCAGGACTGATTGGGAAAATACTGATGGAACGGCTGCTGCGTCTTCCGGTCAGTGTGGAAATTGCATCGGAATTTCGCTATGCAGATCCGATATTAGATGAGCATTCGCTTGTAATTTTAGTTTCTCAGTCAGGAGAAACCGCTGATACGCTTGCTGCACTCAGGCTGGCGAAGGAAAAGGGAGCCAAGACGCTTTCTGTTGTAAATGTCAAAGGTTCTTCCATTGCAAGAGAATCAGACTACGTGCTTTATACACATGCCGGTCCAGAAATTGCAGTTGCAAGCACAAAGGCATATACGGCACAGCTTGCCGCCTTTTATCTGCTTGTACTGCGTTTTGCTTACAGTATGGGAAAGCTTTCTGAACAGGAGGTGTCGTCCTACATGGAAGAACTTGCGGCTGTAGGAGGGCATATGGAGCAGGTATTGGAGCAAAAAGATACGATAAAGGAACTCAGCAAACGCCTGACTCCGTCCCATGATTTGTTTTTTATCGGAAGAAGCCTTGACTATGCGCTTGCCGCCGAAGGTTCCATTAAACTGAAGGAAATCAGCTATATCCATTCAGAGGCATATGCAGCAGGGGAGCTTAAGCATGGTACGCTTTCTTTAATTACCGGAGGTGTGCCTGTAATTGCACTTGCTACACAAGAAGACGTATTCCCAAAGATGATTTCTAATGTCAAGGAAGTGCGTGCAAGAGGGGCAATGGTTGTCCTGATTACCAAAGAGGATAATAATGCCGCCATTGAACAAGGCATATGCAGCGAACATCTGATTATACCGGCAGGAAACGACATGTTTGCACCATTCTCGGCAGCAGTATATCTGCAGCTGATTGCCTATTATACTTCTATGTATCGAGGATTGGATGTAGACCAGCCGAGAAATTTGGCAAAATCTGTAACAGTAGAATAGAATGACATCAGTACGCTGATGTATTGGCACATAGATAATGCCTTTGTTTGCTGCAATATTGGCAGAAAGGGGTTGTTTTTATGATGAAAACTGATATAATTGTAAATAGTGCGAGTAAATATTACGTTGGTTTCTAAGGAGGAAAGATACAGATGGACATCCAAAATAAGAAGAAGGGCAATACAATACGCTTTTTGTTTGGAAGCTTTATTCTTCTTCTGTTTATCAGCATAGCGGCATTTTTCTTTTTGGGACACTATATGAGCAATGTAAGCAGGAAAGCCATTGATGGAATAGGCAACCTGTATATGACCGGAATAAATGAGCAGGTAATTTCTCATTTCCGGACGCTGCTGGAGCTGAAACTGGAGCAGGTGGAGACTGTAGTGGAAGTCGTATCCGACAATACAGATGATACAGATGGTCTGTATGATGAGCTAATTTACAGGGTACATGCCAGAAACTTCAACTATCTGGCTCTTTGCTCCAAGGACAGAACGTTGGATATGATTTATGGAGAACAGGTTCAGCTTGATGACCCAGAGCCGTTTTTTGATTCTCTTGGGAGAGGTGAGAAAAAGGTTGCCATAGGCAGGGATGGTTCCGGAAATGAAATTGTCCTGTTTGGTGTTGAAGCAGAGTACACAATGAGAAATGGAGAAAAATCCATTGCGTTAGTTGTTGCCATGCCTGTAGACTATATCAGTACAATGCTGGAAACAGGTGAGGAAAACCATGCGCTTATGGATTCCCATATTATCCGGAAAAACGGAAGCTTTATTGTAAGCGATATGAGTGAAGAGTATTCCAACTATTTTGAAAGTCTGTACGGAAGGTATCAGAATGAAGATTCGGAAAAACTGAATGAATATATTAAGCTGCTTTCTGAGGCTATGGGGCAGAAGAAAGAATACTCTATTATTATGGATTTTAACGGAAGCAGACAGCAGGTATACAGCACTCCGCTTCCTTATTCAGAATGGAATCTGGTGACAGTGCTTCCTTTTGGAATTCTGAATCAATCTATGGAAGAAATGAATTCAAACAGGACATTTGCGACAATCTTAGCGTTTATGGCAATTCTTGTTGTACTGCTGTTTATCTTTATTATGTATTTCAAAATGACAAGGCAGCAGGTTCATGCTTTGGAGGTGGCACGTGAGGAAGCGCTGCAGGCAACAAGGGCAAAAAGTGAATTCCTTTCCAATATGAGCCATGACATCCGTACGCCGATGAATGCGATTGTGGGCATGACGGCAATTGCAACAGCGCACATAGATGACAAAGAGCAGGTACGGAACTGCTTGAGAAAAATTGCGCTTTCCGGCAAGCATCTGCTTGGATTAATCAATGATGTGTTGGATATGTCTAAAATTGAAAGCGGCAAAATGACACTGACAGCAGAGAGGATTTCGTTAAGGGAAGTAATCGAGGGCATTGTCAGCATTGTACAGACACAAGTGAAAGGGAAGAGACAGAACTTTAATGTACATATTGATAACATTGTGGTAGAGGATGTGTACTGTGACAGTGTGCGTCTGAATCAGGTGCTGTTAAACCTTTTGTCCAATGCAGTCAAGTATACGCAGGAAGGCGGCACAATACAGCTGTCTTT
>CAJTZB010000215.1:480-3780 GCA_910583815.1 uncultured Lachnospiraceae bacterium | reverse complement strand
TTCTGTGTTTGTAATCGGCAGAAGTTCTCCTTGTTCTGAAAGCCGAAATGCTTTGTTCAGACCAATCATGCCAACACCATGTACTTTATAAAATTCAGTGACAATATCAAACACCTGCTGTCCGTCTGACGCTTCTGCAATTAACATGCTCAAAGCCCGGACTCTCTCGCTTACGCTTTTATTATAATACTTTTCTTCCTTCTGAATTGCATGATAAGAAAGAATCACCGAAAAACAGCGGATGCCAAGTTCCCTCTCCCATACGGAAAAGTCGTAATGGAACAGGCTTTTAAAAATCTCAAAATCTGCCGTGGCAAATTCATTGACGCTGCCTTCCGGCGCGCCTTTTTTTTCGCAGACCAACCCAAACGGCGTTTCTGTCATAGCCAGAAGAAACGCAAGATAATTCTGCCACAGATTTCCATCAAATCCATACTTTGTAGCCACATCAAGCAATCGGTGTATCTGCTCATAAAAACAACTGATGGTTTCTTCCTTGCCGGCGCTCCCCTTTTCATAGGCTTCCATCGCATCTGCAACAGAAAACAGGATGCTGTTCCTGTCTATATTACGGTATACCACTAATCTGGACAATTGTCTATACATTATAAGTCCTCCAGCCCTACCAAATGAAGGTTTTTTCCCTCCGCAAAGCTCTGCAGCTCTCCTGTGAAGCCTGCTTTGGAAAAAAGATAGCATTCTTGTGGTTTTAAGGCAGCAAAATCAAGCAATTCCAAATAACTGTCATAATCTTTCTGTGACACCATATGGTTGTCAAAGCGGCAAAAACCAACCAGAATATTGCCTTCCTCATCTCCTGCCACAATATCAATCAGTCCTGTTTTCCCATGCCAGGTTCCCCATGTCGCATAATCGTGCTGCAGACGGTGATACTGCCCCATCAGTTTTAAATACTCTGTGCAGACTCCGCTGAAACATTCCCTCATATAATCCGGAAAAGTAGGAAGCAGTGCCGTTTCATAAATGTCTTCTTCCAGCAGGATAGCAGAAAGATGAGGGAATACATAGCGGTACCAGAAACACAGATAGTTGTCTTTAATATGATACAGTCCTTTCTGCACATTGGCATGCTCTGCAGCATCATAGGAAAAAATTTTCTCCACAATATCTAACTCTATCAGGTTTTTGATATAGACACTGATTTTAGCACGAGAAAATCCGGTCCTTGCATAAATATCATTTAGTTTATATTTTCCGCTTGCAAGCGCCGCCAAAATCGCGTTATAGGCCGAAAGCTCCCGCAGCTCACTCTTTAGGAAGTGTTCCGCCTCATATAAAAGCGGCGCATTCCTTGAAAGCAGGAGCCTCTTGATATTCTTTTCTACCGGCTCTTTTGTATTCCAGTAATCCAAATACTGCGGCACTCCTCCAAGGACTGCATTGGCATAAATCGCCTGTTCGACCGGAAGACTCGGAAACCGGCTCACCATCATCGCAAATGTAAACTCTTTTAGCTTAATGACACCAGAAAGGAACCTGGCTCCAAACGAAAGGTCTTCTGCCATGCTGTTTTCCACCCAGCTCACGGAAGAGCTGACAAGCAGAAACATATATCTCTTTTCCTCTTCGTTCATCATCTGAATAAACGCTTCTAAAAAACTTCTTCCTGTTTTTACAAGAAAATGGAACTCATCTAAAACAATCACTGCCTTTTTTTGTCCGTTTAAGCAGCGCTCTGCGGCATCTATCAGGCTTTTTGCCAATTCGGGGACTTTTCTTTTTGCCTCTGCAGTTTCTCCTGCCACGCCCAGCTCTTCTGCCACAAGATAGCATTGTTCCTGCTCCGACAGCTCTTTTACGGCATAGAAAACAGCCGGCTTGTCCTTTAGGAACGTATGAGCCAGCTCTGTCTTTCCTATGCCTTTTCTTCCGTACAGAACGACAGCCGTGCTGCGTTCCATACGGTAAGCTTCTTCTAATTGTCGCAATTCCTGTGTTCTTCCGATGAACATGGGTTCCTCCAAAGTATCGCTACATACGCTCAGGTGCTTCAAAGCCAAGCAAATCGGTGCAGGCTTCGAGCAGACGAAGCACCAGCGTTATCAGCGCAATCCACTCGCTCTGCTTCTCTTTCTTTTCCTCACCCATGATCTTATTCTCGTGGTAAAAACTGTTAAATGCATTTGCCATGTCATAAATATACTGGCAAATCTTATGTGGTGCTGTTTCCTGATATGCATGTGCAATCACATCATTGAATTTAGCTGCTGTCAGCATCAAATCTATCTCTGCTGCACCATACTCACGCGTATCGCCTTCACAATATGGATGTGCAATCTTCCCGATTTTTACATCCTTTGTGCTTTCAAGCGGCATGCCTGTCTGTTCTGCATATTTTGCAAGGATGGACTTGATACGAACCATCGTATAAAGAATATACGGCCCGGTGTTCCCCTCAAACGAGGTAAAACGTTCGGCATCAAATATATAGTCTTTTACTGCCTGATTTGACAAATCGGCATATTTTAACGCTGCAAGACCAACGGTTTTGGCAATCTTCCTTGCCTCTTCCTCCGACATTTCCCTGGCAGAGACAATTTTTTTGTAAACCTCTTCGTTTACCGCAGAAATCAGGTCTTCCAGACGCATTACGCCGCCGTCCCTTGTTTTAAACGGCTTGCCGTCCTTTCCGTTTACCGTTCCAAAACCAAGGAAGAAAAGCTCCTTATCTGCGGGCAAAAGCCCACATTTCTTTGCTGTACGGAACACCTGTATAAAGTGCAGCTCCTGCCGCTTGTCTGCCAGATAGATATAGCGGTCCGGCTGGTAGTCTTTCTCTCTCTGGATAATCGTTGCCAGATCCGTTGTTTCATAAAGCGCTGCACCATCCGACTTTCTGACAATGCATGGTGGAAGTTCCTTTGTATCGCTCTCCTCTTTGATGTCTACAACAAGCGCACCCATGCTTTCCACAGCATGTCCTTTTTCTACCATATCATCAATCATATCCTGAATATAAGGCTGGGCATTGCTTTCCCCATACCACAAGTCAAACGAAACACCAAGATTTCCATAATTTTTCTTTAAATCTTCAACAGATACCCGCAGAATCTGCTTCCAGAGCGAGGTATACGGCGGATACCCCTCCTGCAGCTTAGAAACTGCTGCATGCGCCTTTTCTTTAAACGCTTCATCTTCTTTCGACTTGCTGCTTGCACATGGATAGATTTCTTCCAGTTCGCCGATTGTAAACGGTGCTTCTTCTGGATATTCCCCTACAAAGTTTTCGTCAAAATATGGAAGCTCTGGTTTACGCTCCTTTAATTCCGTAATAATAAG
>CAJTZB010000215.1:0-470 GCA_910583815.1 uncultured Lachnospiraceae bacterium | reverse complement strand
TCTATGACCAGACCCATCGGCATTCCCCAGTCACCCATATGCACATCGCCAATTACTTCGTTGCCTGCAAAACGGCAGATGCGCTTTACGCTCTCACCAATGACTGCAGAACGCAGATGTCCGATATGAAGCGGTTTTGCAAGGTTAGGGCCGCCATAGTCAACAACTATTTTTTGTTTTTCCGATCTGCGGACACCCTCATAGCCATAATTTTTTTCGTGAACCATATCTTCCAAATAGAGCGTCAAGAAATAAGGAGAGACTTTGATATTGATAAAACCCGGAGCCACGGCAGCTACCTCAGAAAACATCTTTTTATTGAGCGCCTCCACTACTTCGTTTGCAATGAGTATCGGCGCCTTTTTATATGCCTTTGCCGCAGCCATTGCTCCGTTGCACTGATACTGGCAAAGGTCCGGACGGTTTGATAACGTTACCTGCCCATAGCTTTCCTCATATCCACATGCCTC
>CAJTZB010000214.1 GCA_910583815.1 uncultured Lachnospiraceae bacterium | reverse complement strand
ATGAAATAAAGCAAGAAATATGGTGTGTCGGGGATACCATGTATTATAAGAAAGGCGTAACTGACCCAGATTACTGTGTATTAAAGTTTACTGCAATAAAGGGAAGATATTATTGTGATTTGAAAACAGAAAGTTTTGATATTGAGGACTTAAAATGATAGAAATAAAGTGGGTAAGTTGCAGGCGGTTTCCGTTATAGGAGATCGCCTGCTGTTTTTTATATATTAAATAAAAGACATTCACTGTGTTGTCTGAAACATTTTGAAACTTTCCATAAAGACTATTCCTCGCCGTAATTTCCAAGACAGGCAGCTTTTGTTTTCCTCTTGACAAATGTACATATACTGTGTATATTTAATATATACGGATTATATACGGAATTAAAAAACAGCAGCAGCCCCGGAGAGCGCACAGCACAGTTTCAGGCTGTGGAAGCAGAGGAAACTTGTGCTCCAGATTTGTGCGTTGGAAAGTATGCTGCGGACCTTAAAATAGGAGGAGCAGGACATGGGAATTACGGTGGAGCATCTTACGGTAGAACGAAAAGGTTTTACGCTAAAGGACATTACATTCTCTTTGCCGGACGGATATATCCTTGGTATTGTCGGCAGGAATGGTTCCGGGAAGACCACATTGTTTCAGGCTCTGCTTTCCGGTGAGAAAAAGGAGCTGGAGGAAGAAGAACGCAAGGAATACCACAAACAGTTTGCTTTTGTTTCAGAAGAGTGCATGTTTCCGGAAAACCTCTCTGCAAAGGATATTGGGACATTGTTTGGCCCATTATATGACGGATTTGATACAGGGAAGTATGAAAAGCTGCTTGCTGATTTTCAGGTTCCAATAAAGCGCCGGGTTGCAGCATTGTCAAAAGGAATGAAAATAAAGCTTCAAATAGCATTTGCATTCAGCTATTCCTCTAAAACATTGATTCTGGATGAACCAAGTGCAAACCTTGACTCATTTGCAAGGAAAGATCTGTACCGACTGATATTTGAATATATGGAACAGGGTGAGCGCACGGTGCTTTGGGCAACACATCTGACAGATGAGCTTGACCGGATGGCGGATTACCTGCTTTTGCTCGAACAAGGCGAGCAGAAATTTTTTGAAGAAAAGGATAAAATATTGTCGCAATATACCATTGTTAAAGGAAGCAGGAAACAGCTTGACTGCATGAAGAGCCTTTTACTTGGACGTACTGACAGAGAAACTTACAGCGAAGGTTTGGCAAAAACAGCAGATGGGCCTTTTCGGCTGGCAGACACAGCAGAACCACCAACCATAGAACAACTGATGTGCTACCTGTTTGGAAAAAACAGATAGTTGCCCGGACAACTGTGGAACTTAAAACAGGAGGAAAAAATATGAACTGGTTACAGCGTTTGGAACGAAGAAAAACGGTCAGAAAGCTTGCCGGGAGGATTCTCTGGAAGGATATGAAAGCAGTTTTTTGCAGTTGGAGAGTGATTTTTCTGCTTCTTATGGTAGGAGGGTATTTGGTTTTTCCGTATTGGGCAGTCATTGATACAATGAATATGGGGGTGTTTGTTTATATTGGCGTAATATTTCTAATGATGCTTGGTGTGCAGTTTGAGCCTTATTTTTTCTTTCTGCCGGTAACGCAGCAGGAAATCCGGAAATATATCACAGTCCGGATGAATCTGATGATAGGAGGGACGGTACTGTCGTCGGCAGCTGTTGCAGTGGTGATGGGTCTGGCTGGTGTATCAGTTTATGTAGAGCGAGGAGCTGCTTCTACCCTTTCTTTGCTTTTCTTAATAGAGTTCTGCACTGCCATGTTTTTATATGACAACAGAGGAAAGGAAATGCGAGGAGAAAATCTGCATGGCAAGGCTAAAAGAAGAAAAATAAGATTTATCTGCTATATGATATTTATGTGCGTGGCTTGGTGCTATCAAATAATATCAGTGATGTTTATGAAAGAAGAAAATGGAAAAGGACTTTTAATGATTGGAATTCTTTGCTTTGCTATTCTGCCATTGATGTATGCTGATATAATACGGTGGACGGAGTATAAAGAATATCGAGAAAAGTCCAAAGGAAATTTTTTGGGGACTCATGAGAGAAATCGTGATTTGTATGGGAAGAAAGGGGCTGCATGATGAAGTTATTTATTTCAGAACACAGCAATGCGGCGATTTATGAACAGATAGTCAGCCAGATAAAAAATGCGATTCTGGCAAGAGAGCTGCTTGCGGAAGAAGCGCTTCCATCTATTAGAGGGCTTGCCAAAGACCTGCAGATCAGTGTGATTACGACAAAACGCGCCTATGAGGAACTGGAGAAGGAGGGGCTGATTTATTCGGTTCCAGGCAGAGGTTTTTTTGTCAGCAACAAAAAGACAGAGATGCTAAAAGAAAAAAAGATGCAGGAACTGGAAAAGCATATGTCGGAACTGATTGCAGAATGTAAGCAGGCAGAGCTGACAAAGCAGGATATTTTGGATTTGCTGGATTTACTGTATGAATAAAGAATGAAGATGCTTTGCAGAAAGGTCTGGTGATAGGTATGGAAGTATTGGCTTTGGAAGTGAAAAACGTAACAAAAAAATACCACTCTTTTGAGCTGAAGAATATTTCGTTTGAGCTGAAGCAGGGTTTTATATTGGGTATTGTCGGGCGCAATGGAGCGGGAAAGACGACATTGATGCATACGCTGTTTTCTCCGGGGTTTTCTGATGTGGGGGAAATTATCATCTGCGGAACAGATGCAGTAAAGCATCCGCTTGCTGCAAAAAAGCAGATTGGGATATTGACAGAAGAAGCACCGTTTCTGTACCACAGGACGCTTTCGGAGAACGCCGGATTGTTTGGGGCATTTTATGATGAATTTTTGGCAGAAGAGTTCTTTGCTTATTTAGAGCGGTTTGAGCTAAGCTCCGGTAAGCTGTATTCAGAGCTGTCAAAAGGGATGCGTATGAAATTTCAGCTGGCGTTTGCACTTGCACATAAACCAAAACTGCTTTTGATGGATGAGGCGACGGCAGGACTGGATGTAGTATTTCGCAAGGAATTTTTTTATTTATTGCAGGAGGCAGTTGAGAAATCAATGCTTTCCGTGGTGATTACAACGCATATAACAGAGGACCTGGATAAGCTTGCAGATTATGTGGCATGCATAGAAGATGGGAGATTAAAATTTTGCTGTTCTAAAGAAGAACTTTATGAAGATTACTACAATTACCTGAAAGACACAGGGGTTTCACCGCAGATCATCAGCAGAGGAATGGCTCATTTGGAAGATGTGATTATCTGCTATGATGCTTTTTCAAAAAAGAAGCAGTTTGGGGAGACTTCTGCATAGAAAGCTTCCTACAACGGAACGGAGGTTTGTATGAAACAAAAGGAAAGAAAAAGAACGCCGGAAGAACAGCTGGATATGGCTGTTTTAGAGTCATCTGGTATTTTGCCGTTTTTCTGGTTTGTTATGATAATATCTGTCGGAATTGAACTGTTTGGCTGTCTGATGCCTCTGGAGATGAACATAGCCATGCTTTGCTTTTTAAGCAGTCTGCTGGTTTCGCTGATTCTGTATCTGCTGCTGTTTGAAATGAGAGGCAGTAAGATGGTGAGGAGAATCCATATGTTGGAATATTTTCCTATCAGGAAGAAGGAGTTTGTGATGAGCAAGATAAAGATTATTTGGAGCTATATCCGGATATTTTGGCCGGCAGTCGGAGTTGCAGAGGTAATTACTGTTGTATTTTTTGATTTAGAGCGCTTTCTTGTTTCTATGCTTGTTATTCCGGCTGCCTGTTTCCTGTTTACGGCAGTTCTGCTGTTAATCGGAACAGTG
>CAJTZB010000213.1 GCA_910583815.1 uncultured Lachnospiraceae bacterium | reverse complement strand
GCATATTTACCTTAAAGAAGATATATTGAAAGCCATTTTGATTATAGATGGTGTTGCAGATGCGCAAGTCAGTTATTTTCCGAAAGACACATCAAACCGTATCCTTACAGAGAGTAAGGAGATTCCGGCGAGTATTATGCTTACTACTACAGAAGAATTTAATAAGAAAAAAGCTCCGGAAATGATTGCAAAGTTTGTTGCTTTTGCGCTTGGCAATACAAATACAGATATGATAAAGGTCGTTGACCAAAAAGGCGAAGTGCTGTTTGACGGACCGAAGGATGAAGATGCAGAGTTGGACATCACTGACAAAATGGCAGTCAGGCAGTCTCTCCAAAGCGACTACATTGAGGCTGTAACAGGTGCTCTTTTGATGAATGGCTTTACCAAAGTAGATGTAGCTCCGTACCTTGACATCAATTTTGATAAGGTGAAGCAGCTGTATACAGAGTACCTTCCGCTGGAGGGTGAGGACAGAGGCGTACTGACCCATAGTAAGGAGGCTTCTTCCAAAGGAACAAACGGCATTGGTGATATTCCGGGAACAGACTCTAACGATGAAAATGACTATATGTTAGTAGGCGGAGAGACCGGCAACTTTCAGCAATCCAGTGCAGAGAATTATTATGAACCGAGCGTCCGTGTTACTGATACCGTTTATGATACAGGGACTCTTTCAGTAGAAAATTCTTCTATGGCAGTTACTGCAGTCCGTGTTATCACACGTACCGAGGAAGAGCTGGAAGTACTTGGATTATTAGAAGATATTACTTTTGAGGAATACAAACTGCGGAATTCAGAACCTGTACAACGGAATACAGATGAGCAGCTGATAGAAGTCATTGCAATGGCAACCGGTATTTCCACACAGAATATTCGCCTGATTACATATGACGTCTATGAGTTTGTGCCTAAGCAGGCAGTTGAGAGGAACTGGACGTTCTATCTGCAGATTCTGCTGGCCGTATTGCTTATTGCATTCCTGCTCTTTGTTGTATTCCGCGGTATGGCACCGGTAGAAGTGACAGACCTTGAACCGGAGCTGTCAATTGAGACGCTGCTTGCAACAACAAAGGAAAATCAGTCCTTGGAGGATGTGGAATTTACTGAGCAGTCCGAGACAAGAAAGATGATAGAGAAGTTCTTTGACGAGAATCCGGAATCCGTTGCACAGCTGCTGCGGAACTGGCTGAATTCAGATTGGGAATAAATATTTATCCTGGCGGATAAAAACAATAGAATCGATGCTCTGCAAGAATTCTATTGTCATGAGTTGGAGATTTGTACTGTACACAAATCTCCATTCTTTGGAGGGTGAAATATGGCACAGAAAATCAGTGAATTAAATGGAATCCAAAAGGCAGCGATTCTTTTGATTACGCTTGGACCAGAAAAGTCATCAAAGATATTCAAGCATCTGAAGGAAGATGAAATCGAACAGCTGACTTTAGAGATTGCAAATACAAGAAGCGTGAGCCAGTCACTTAAGGAAGAAGTGCTTGACGAATTTTATGAAGTATGTCTTGCACAGCAGTATATTGCAGAGGGTGGTATTGGCTACGCCAAGGATCTTTTGGAAAAAGCACTTGGTTCCGACAAAGCAATGGAAGTTATTGGAAAACTGACAGCGTCTCTGCAAGTGCGTCCGTTTGAATTTATACGGAAAATTGATGCCAGCCAGCTTTTGAACTTTATTCAGGATGAACATCCGCAAACAATTGCGTTGATTTTATCATATTTGTCTACTTCACAGGCATCAGCAATTATTTCTTCGCTCTCACAGGATAAGCAGGCAGATGTTGCAAAGCGTATTGCACAGATGGACAGAACTTCGCCGGATGTTATTAAAGAAGTGGAGAGGGTGCTGGAGCGAAAGTTTGCTTCCCTTGTCAACCAGGACTACACAATTGCAGGCGGCGTAGATGCTATCGTAGAGATTTTAAATACAGTAGACCGAGGTACAGAAAAGCATATTATGGAAACTCTCGAAATCGACGAGCCGGAATTGGCAGACGAGATTCGCAGAAAGATGTTCGTATTCGAGGATATTCTTACGCTCGACGACCGTTCGATTCAGCGTGTGCTGCGTGAAGTGGATAACAACGAGCTTGCGGTTGCGCTTAAAAATGCCGGAGAAGATGTACAGACAGCAATCTTTAACAATCTTTCCAAGCGTCTTGCCACTATGATTCGAGAGGATATGGACTTTATGGGTCCTGTTCGTATGAAGGATGTAGAAGAAGCACAGCAGAAGATTGTAAATATTATTCGTAAGTTAGAGGATGCGGGTGAAATTATTATCGCCAGAGGCGGAGGTGACGAACTCGTTGTCTAATAACATGATCAAGGCATATCATATTTCCTATGACAAAGAAAAAGGCCAGAAATTGGATATGTCGGCAAGAGAACAGAGAATTATGGAACGTATCCGTGAATTGATACCGGAACAGCGTTTCCTTGCACCTTTTACAGAAGAAAAAGAAAAAGAAGGAACTTCTTTTGTGCCAGGCATTGCAGCAGAGAATGTCAGCGAATTTGTGGCAGAAGAACCACAGCCGCCAGTCATGACCGAAGAGGAAATACAGGCAATGCGCGATTCTGTCCGTGAGGAACTGTCTATGCAGATGCAGCAGCAAGCAGAGGCAATAACAGCAGAGGCAAAGGCACAGGCCGAAGGGATTCTTGCAAAAGCAAAAGAGGATGCTGAGACAGCGAAGGTAAGCATTCTGCAGCTGGCATCGGCACAGGGCTATGAAGAAGGTTCTAAGCGGGCGAGGCAGGAACAAGAGCAGAGATTACAGGAACTGGAGGCAGAAAGGCTCAGGCTGCAGCAAGAATATGAAAGGCGGGTTTCGGAATTAGAGCCTGCCTTTGTTCAAGTTCTTACTGAACTGGTCAGAAAACTGACGGGTGTTTCTTATGAAAACCACAGGGAAGTCTTAATACATATGATTGACATGGGAATTCATGAGGCAGGGAAAGATACTTCCTTTACAGTATGGCTAAATCCTGTGGACATGGAGAGGGCTTCAGATTTGTTTCCGGAACTTTGTGAAAGATATGCCGGAAAGCTTGCTCTGGAATTTAAAGAAGATGCCGGAATTTCCGCAGGCTCCTGTAAATTAGAGAATGCCGGAAAGCTGATAGACTGTGGACTTGGAACACGCCTTGAGGGGCTTTTGGATGCATTTGATATGATGACATAAAGACGCGACATTTTGAAATGAGGAACGGCATGGAACTTGCAAAGTATCTTGCACTGGGAGAGAACAACTACATAAAGACTTATGGAAAAGTCGTAAAGGTGGTCGGTCTTACCGTGGAATCCACCGGACCGGAGACAAAAATTAATGATACGTGCCGTATTCGGCTCTCTGGCATGGAAAAAAGCGTGCTTGCAGAAGTCGTGGGCTTTAGGGAAGACCGTATCCTTCTTATGCCATATGAAGATGTGAATGGCATCCAGATAGGCGATTTGGTAGAAAATGCGAGCGGAATGTCAGGAGTTGCCGTAGGCGACGGTTTGCTTGGCCGGGTTTTAGATGGACTTGGTAATGCAATGGAGGATGAACTGCCGCCAATGCAGCTGCTTTATGATACTGAGGCGATGCCGCCTAATCCGATGCAAAGGGTTCTGATAGAAGATGTTCTTCCGCTTGGAGTAAAAGCCGTGGATGCGACATTGACTCTTGGAAAAGGCCAGAGAATCGGTATATTTGCCGGCAGTGGTGTTGGAAAGAGCACACTGCTCGGAATGTTTGCAAGAAATACAAAAGCAGATATTAATGTGATTGCACTGATTGGAGAGCGTGGAAGAGAAGTTAAAGAATT
>CAJTZB010000212.1 GCA_910583815.1 uncultured Lachnospiraceae bacterium | reverse complement strand
AAAAGCCTCCGGTATTTACAAGAGAAGAAAAGAGGGCATGGCTTGACGGCATGCAGGATGTAGCGCTTGGTTCGGATGCTTTTTTCCCATTTGGCGACAACATTGAGCGCGCGCATAAAAGCGGCGTAAAGTATATCGCGCAGCCGGGCGGTTCTGTACGCGATGACAATGTGATTCAGACCTGCAACAAATATGGCATGACTATGTGCTTTACCGGGCTTCGTTTATTCCATCACTAAAAGTCAGCATTTCTGCAATGCTTCTGCCACAATCTACAATTGGTTTTAAAAAATCCGGCGTATCTTTTCCTACGCCGGATTTTTAAAGTTTTATATATTTTTACGTTAGCATCTGTACACCGACGTCAGCAAGTGCATATATCATAAAAATGCTGTTTTAGAAAATTGACAAGATTTACAACAAAATAATTTAGCAATTTTAGTGCTTTTATGCTATACTTGAAGAGACACGGAATTTTACGAATGAGCTTGTTTTTCTGCGTCTCAGCTCGGAAAAATAAGGAACAGAGGAGAAAAGTCTTATGAAAATAGCACTCTGCGATGATTGCCGGGAGGATGCGCTTTATTTGAAAAACTTTTTGGGCAAGCAGGATGTCAGCATCTATTCCGATGCCGGCAGCCTTCTTTCTGATATAGAACAGAACAATATACAATATGATTTATACTTGCTGGATATTTATATGGATGATTTTGCAGAAAACCCTATGGATGGAATTGAACTGGCAAAAAGAATCCGCAGGCATGAGGAGGATTCTATCATCTGCTTTGTGTCTTCCTGCAATGATTTTTACCGGGAAGCATATGACGTTTATGCATTTCAGTATCTTTTAAAGCCGGTTCAGCTAAAGGAGCTGCAGCTGCTGCTTCATAAAGTTTCAAAAAGAATGGAGAAAAGCAGGGAACATAAGTTCTTTTATCGGTGGCGTGGGCAGACAAGGGCGATTCCATATGAAAAGATTTTGTTTATCAGCAGCAGGGAACATAAGGTTTTTATACAATGTAAAGATGGAGCAGAGCAGGAATTTAAAGGAAAGTTAGATGAAATCGCGGCGCAGCTGAAAGGAAATATATTTTTAAGGTGCCATCAAAGTTTTCTTGTCAATGTATATCAGGTAGACAGTTTGAGCAGAAACGAAATAATGGTTTTTGGACATCGCGTGCCTGTTTCCAGACGTTATTATGTAGATGTAAAAAAACGGTATCAGGAAGTGCTGTTTGAGGAGGTAGGCGGATGATAATATTTCGTGATTTATCTATGTTATGGTCTTTGTCTCATATACTGATTCTCTTTATGTCATTGTACCGTTCTCGTTATTCAAAGAGAAAAACAATTTTTCTTACAGTGGCGGTAATGGGTCCGCTGATTCTGCTTAATATGGCAGGATTGGTGGCCTATGGTGCGGAGTTTATGGGAAAGGTATTCATATTGACTTGCACCTTGCCAAGCTTTGCGTTTTTTTGGTTTGTCTCGCTAGATAAAAAGGGAAGATTCCTGTTTACGTTCTGTCTGGCCGATACGGTTGCCCTGTGGATCATTGCATTGACCAATGTAGTAGATTTTTACTTTGGCGGGCAGCAGTATATCCTGATGTTTATTGGAAGAATTATCCTGTTTCCGCTGGTGGAGTGGATGTCATTCCGTTATTTGAGGAAGCCTTATTTGGAGCTGCAGAAATCCGTAGTAAAGGGCTGGGGGATTTTTGCAGGCATGACAGCACTTTATTATCTTTTATTAGCGGTGATTTCTAATTTCCCAGTCATAATTACTGCAAGGGAACAAGAACTGCCGGCTTTTCTTCTGGTGCTGCTGCTGATGCCTTTGACCTATGCGACTATTTTTACAGCAATGTACCGGCAGCTTCAGCTTTATCAGAAGCAGCAGAGTGAACGTATCTTGCAGGAGCAGAAAAACACATTAGAAGCACAGCTTGAGAACCAACAGCGAATCCGGAAAATGAAACATGATATGAAAGGCCATACCATTACGCTTGCCGGGCTGCTTGCTGCCGGAAAAGTGCAGGAAGCTCAGGAATATTTGAAAGAAGTAAGGGCAGAAATAGATACTTTGTCAGGACAGTTTTGTGCAAATCCTTATTTAGATGCGGTATTTTCTTACTACTCTCAGAAAATAAAGGAACTAGGGGCAGAATGCAGAATAGATGTGCAGATTGGGGAAGAATTGCCTTATATGGATCTGTGCCAGATACTTTCCAATGGATTAGAGAATGCATGTGATGCCTTAAAGGAAATCGAGATAGAAAAGCGAGAAGTTTCTGTGCAGATGAAATATAGCAAGGACTATCTGATTATCCGGATAAAAAATCGCTGTCAGGATGGTTTTCATGTAGAGAAAGGGACAATTCCTGCAACCAGAAAAGAAGGAAAAGACCACGGATTTGGGCTTTTGACGGTACAGGAGGCGGCGGAGAGGCTTAATGGCGGAATGTTCTGCTATACGGAAAATGGGAGCTTCATATTGGATGTGATGGTGCAGAAAAAATGAGGGCAGAACAATGTCTGCCCTCTTGCTTTGTGTATAGAACTGTTATTTTGTAATCTAAGAATGTAGGAAAAGGTTTTACTGTATATCCGTCATAAGCTCCAATACGGTGTCGAAGCCTTTTTCTACGGCTATCTGTACTGGAGTTTCGCCCTTGTTGTTGGCACGGTTATAATCCGCGCCTTTTTTTATTAAGAAGCGTGCAACTTCCGGACCGTTATACTTTAATACATAGTGCAACGCGGTATTTCCTTCGTTGTCTGCCATGTTGATGTCTGCTCCTGCACGTACGAGTTCCTTGACGATTTCTTTGTAGCACTGATTCTTTGTATGGAAAATAAGTGCAGTATTTCCAACGTTATCTGTAGCGTTGATATTTACCCCTTTTTCAAGGAAAATCGGAAGCAGTGTCTGGACTGCATTGATGCCTAACAGCATAAGCAGCATAAGAGGGGTCTTTCCGTCGCTTCTTGGACCGTCTAAATGGGTTAATTCTTTTAACATGGCAACTCTTTGCTTTTCTTCTAAGTCGCCGCCGAAACTCTTCTTCATAACGGCATAGTGAGCAGGAAGCTCGCCGCTTACGTTATGGATGGAGCTGTCTGCACCGGAAGCTTCCAAAAGCTTTATGATGTCTGGATGGCCCCAGGTTGCCGCCTCATGCAGCGGAGTATTTCCTGCCTCTGCTGGCTTATCTTCTGTAATATTTGGGTCAACACCCTTTTCCAACATAACTTTAAGCATTTCACAATGTCCGTTTCTGGCTGCCCAGTGTACGGCAGAAATACCGGAGTTGTCAAGTTGTTCCATTGACTCTTTGGAGAAGAATGGTGCAGCATTCTCAAAAAAGTCGTCTTTTTTGTTGCTGAACATCATATTTCTTGGTCTAGTGGAAGCAAGAATGCTGACAGGGGTCTTTCCCTGAACAATTGCCTCGTCTATATCAACGCCATATTCAATAAGCTTCTTGATAGTTTTTACGCCAAAATTAGGAGCAAGGCATTTGTCACGGAGACAGAATAAGGAGCCATGATGGTGGATTGGTGCAGTAAAATCAATACCTGCCTCTTTACAGAAGTCCATTACATGGCATTTTTCGTCATTTATCAAGGAATTATGTAAAATTTCCGTCAGATATCCAAGCTCGTCATCATCATCCATATCAATCTCTGCAATCAGTTTCTTGGTAAGGTAGAGGGCAATGCTTAACTTGTCTCTTTCATCATCAGAAAAGCTTGCAAAGGCATTGCTTGTAATACGGCTTAAGTTGGCGATGTCCATGCGGGCAACTTCGCTGTCTTCTGTGGAACCATAGTCTTTTAATGCCATACGGATGGCTTCATTATAAGTTT
>CAJTZB010000211.1 GCA_910583815.1 uncultured Lachnospiraceae bacterium | reverse complement strand
GGATCATGTTCTTCAGATTCAGGATGGTGGAATTGGAGAACTGAGCCAGAAGCTGTATGACACTGTAACAGGAATTCAGCTTGGCAGGATTAAAGATACAAAAGGCTGGACAGTGGAGGTAAAATAAGCAGCAGCTGTTCGCTGATTCTTATGTGGCTGTGAATAGTAATATCAAAGATGGCATATCCTGCCGCGGCAGGACATATTACCTTATAGAATGATAAAAGGATGGTTTCAGTATGTTTGCATCTCTGTTTGAGTCGCAGATGAGCCTTGTTGCGACGTTTGGCATTCTGTTTGCTTTTTTTGCAACAGTGCTGCTTTTGTGGAAGTGGAAAGATAAGCTGCCAAGAGACTTGGGCAGGGACTTTGCAGTGGACGGAAAAATGTCCGCAGGTAAACCAAGAGGCGCTGGTTTTTTGTTTGTGCTCATTTTTATTGCTGCAGCACTTTTGTCCGCACCGTTTGAAATAGAGTGGTGCATTTACTTAATTTTAGTTGCAGTTTCCATGATGACGGGATTTCTGGATGACTGCGCAGAACATCCGTGGGGAGAATACAAAAAGGCGTTGTTGGATCTTGCGGTTGCAGTGATGGTGGCAGTGACTTATATCCACTATAACGGAACAGCCCTGAATTTACTGTTCCTTGATAAGACACTGGAGCTTCCGGTTCCTGTATTTGCAATTTTAGCAGTTATATTAGTCTGGGGTTCTATCAATGTAACAAACTGTGCGGACGGAGTAGATGGCCTTTCGGCAACTTTGACTTCTATTACTTTGGTCTCTTTCTATATTTTTGCAACACTTACAAAACAGGCAGGAACCTTTAGCTATATTACGCTTTTATTTATTGCCTGTCTGTTTGGTTATCTTTGGCACAATGCGGCGCCGAGCCAGATGCTGATGGGGGATGCAGGTTCAAGAGCAATGGGCGCGCTGATTGCGGTTACGGCGCTCCAGTCCGGCTCTCCGCTTCTTTATCTGGTGTTTGCGGCCGTGCTTATGATAGACGGAGGAATCGGGCTTGTGAAGGTTGCTTTGCTTCGTTTCCTTAAAATCAGAATCCTGAAAAAAACAAGGACACCGCTCCATGACCATGTACGAAAAGTGCTTGGCTGGTCGGGCATGCAGACGGTATTCCGGTTTGCTATTATTCAGCTTGTAGTTTCGGCAGCGGTGCTTTATTATGTATCTATGTAGAAAATAGTATCTGCATATTGACACTATGCTAATGTTGGGACGCTCTTTAGGGCGTCCTTTTTTGTTTCATAGGAAACCTTTATCCTTTGGTGCATCTAGAGGCTTTTCCGCACGTCATATACCCCAACCGCGTGACATAAGATGAAAGGAATGGAAACAGAAGGCGTGCCTGCGAGAAAACGCCCTCGAAATGGAGAACAACATGGACTATCATAAAATTTCAAGGACTGTCTGCATGATACTCTTTTTGTTTACTGTGCGGCTTTGGCTGATAGAAGAACAAGAAAGGAAAGAGGAGGTTTCATTCATAGAAAATCCGTCAGTGCAGACTTCTTCGGATTATGTCGATTCAGATTACAAAAATGCGTTTCCTGAACTTTATGCAAAGGGGGAAGATGCCTTGGAGGCAGTGACGGAACTGCAGAAAACAGTCTATCTGACTTTTGATGACGGCCCGAGCAAAAATACAGGGAAGGTTCTGGACGTTTTAAAGGAATATGGAGTTAAGGCAACATTTTTTGTAATAGGTAAGGACCTGACGGAAGAGGGCATTGAATATATGAAGCGTGCCGTAGCAGAAGGGCATGATATTGGAATGCATACCTATTCGCATAATTATAAAAAGATATATTCCTCGGTTGCAAGCTTTCTTGCGGACTATGACGAGCTGCGTAAAGAGCTGGAAGAGATTCTTGGTTTTGCGCCAAATATCTTCCGTTTTCCGGGCGGAAGCTATTGCTCTTACTGCAAGAATATCCGCAAAGAGCTGATTGAAGAAATGACGAGGAGAGGGTATTCTTATTATGACTGGAACGTAAGTGCCGAAGATTCTGTTGGTACGGTAACGGCTTATTCCATCAGGAAAAATATTTTCCCACGAGTATATGAGGTTTCTTCGCCGGTAATTTTGATGCACGATTCCTCCATTAACTGTCTGACGGCAGAGCTGCTGCCGGAGCTGATAGAAAAACTGCAGGCAGAAGGCTATACCTTTGAAGTGCTGACAGCAAGGGAGCCGCTGCATTTTGGAGAATAAAAAACAAGTTTTGAAAAAAAAGAATTCCATTTGTGGAATTCTTTTTTATTCCTGCTTTTATTTTCTGCGTTCGTTGCCTGTATCTCCTGATTCCGAGAATTTCTCCCATGCCTTCCTGCGGCCAATAATTTCCTATTCTATTGGATTCCTTGGTATCTTCAAGCTATTTGCCGGAATGAGTCCCGATACACCATTTTTCTCTTTCTGTATTATATAATATAAGAGCTATCACTTTGTCATATACTTCTGATTCATTTTCCGTTTTCAATGCGTGAGACCAAAATAGGCAGGCAGATACCATCTGCTAGTGCTTCCTGCGTTATTCCTGTTTTCTTGATTATAGTGCTGCAGCGCTTGACAAAATCATAAGACTGTGGTAGTCTATATACAGAAGCAGACTACTACAGTCTTACTGATTTGCCTGTTGTGATTGCCAAAGGAGGAATGATAATGAAGCTGTTTGATTCGGAGCTGAAAATTATGGATGTTATCTGGAAAGAGGGTGACTGCACTGCAAAGCATATTGCGGAAGTCTTAACTGCTTCGGAAGGGTGGAACAAAAATACGACCTATACGTTAATCAAACGTTGTATAAAAAAAGAAGCGATTGAACGGATAGAGCCAAATTTTGTATGCCATGCCTTGATTTCAAAGGAAGAAGTGCAGCAAGTGGAAACAAACGAACTGGTTGATAAGGTGTACGATGGTTCTGTAGACAAATTATTTGCCGCCCTGCTTGGAAGGAAGACGCTGACCGGAAAGCAGATTGAACGCCTAAAGCAGATTGCCGGAGAAATGGAAGGTGATTAGGTGGAAAAATCAGAGATGTTTCCACCGGGAATTTGTGCTGGCGCACAAAGTTCCCAAACGAACAAGTCGCCTGTGGTGGCAGAATGAGAGGTTGATATGATAGTAAATTTATGGCAAATGGGTATGTCAGGGGCAGTCCTGATTTTAGCAGTGATTGTATTCCGTATGCTTTTTTTGCATAAGCTTCCGAAACGTACTTTCCTTGTGCTGTGGGGAATCGTGGCGCTCCGTCTGGTGGTTCCGGTCTGGGTTCCGTCCGTATTTGGGGTAGAAACTCTTTTTGCGCAGGAACCTCCGCTGCAGGATATGTTTTCTGAACAGGAGACAGGGAATCGGCCGGATTCGGAAAGTGAAAATGGTGTTCTTCCGCCAAACCATATGGCAGGTGAGAAAAAAGAGACAAGGCAGGATGCCGGCATGCCATCACAAGAAACATGGCAGATAGATGCTTCTGTTATATGGAATATTGTCTGGGGAATCGGTTTTCTGAGCCTTGGGCTATACTTTTTGGTTTCTTATCTGCGTTGCCTGGCAGAGTTTAAAATGGCTGTTTTGGCAAGGAATCCGGTTGCCACACAGTGGCTGCAGACGCATGCTGGCAGGAGGCGTATTGTCCTGCGGCAGTCGGAGAGGGTGCATACGCCTTTGACTTACGGAATATTGCATCCGGTTATTTTACTGCCGGGCAATATCGATTGGGAAAATGAAACGCAGCTTATGTTTGTGCTGGAACATGAGTATTATCATATCCAAAGTTTTGACATGGTCAAAAAGCTGCTGCTGACCACAATACTCTGCCTGCACTGGTTCAACCCGCTTGTATGGGTGATGTACC
>CAJTZB010000210.1 GCA_910583815.1 uncultured Lachnospiraceae bacterium | reverse complement strand
AGACGAATCAGGCAGCACACCTTTGATTTACGCCTGCAAGAACAACGCACCTGGTATTGTGAAGCTTCTGGTTGACAATGGAGCAGATGTCAATATCAGTGACCAGGAAAATCATACGCCGTTGCATTTTGCGGCGGCATTGGGCAGCGCCGCCATCATCAATCTGCTTGTAAAAGCCGGGGCGGATGTAAACTATGCTGACAGCAATGGTTCCACTCCGCTGATGTTTATGGCGAAAAATGGGAGGGTGTCCATTGCGCTTAACTATATTAAGAACCCGGAAGTTGATGTCAGAATCAAGAATAACCAGAACGCTACCGCGGTAACTTATGCCATAGCGTCAAAACAAATGCAGCTTGTCAAGGCACTTTTACCATATTTGGGGGAGGATGTAGATGATGCAGATATTAATGGCAATACGCTGCTTCATTATGCCTGCTATTTCGGACAGCTTGAGATTGTAAAACTCCTGTTGGAAACCAGCAGAGACAGTATAAACAAGGCCACCGATGAAGGAGAGACGCCTCTTATCATGGCAGTGAGATCTTCCAACTTTGTAATTGCAAAACTGCTGTTAGAGGCAGGTGCGGCGGCAGACTGCTCAAACTTAAATGGCCTTACGCCATTGCATCTGGTAGCTTTGGACGGAAATATATTTATGGGAAAGTTATTGCTGGAAGCGGGTGCAGATATTGATGAGAAGACCAAGGAAGGGCAGACGCCTTTGATGTATGCACTTACAGAGCGCAAAGCAGAATTTGCAGAGTTTCTGATTGAAAAAGGTGCAGATGTAAATGCTGTTGATAATGGGCAGTTCAGTGTGATGTACTATGCAACTGATGCAGAATTGCCGCAGATTGTAGAACTGCTGCTTAAAGCAGGGGCAGAAAACTGACAGGCAAAAGACAGTCTGTGGGGCAGAGAACAGAAGGCGCTATAAGAGGAAAAAGCGCTTTTAAATTTCTGGAAAGTATGTTAAAATAAAAATGCAGTCTGGTCAATTTGGAAAGTTCGCTTGACAAAACGACATCACACGACAGGAATCGTACTGACAGGGACCGAAACCGGAACCAAGAAGGCGGTGAAACCATACAGTTGCAAAATATCAAAAGCACAGGTATGCCTATCGTGAGAAGGCAGCTGTGCTTTTTCTGATTTTATTCCATAGAAAGGGGGAGCATATGGAGACAAGGATAGCAGTACTTGGAATTATTGTGGAGGATATGGCACAGGTGGAAAAACTGAACGGACTGCTGCATGAGTGCGGCAGCTATATTATCGGGAGGATGGGGATTCCATACAGGGAAAAAGGCGTGAGCATCATCAGTGTTGTGCTGGATGCACCCAATGATGTTATCAGCACATTGTCCGGAAAAGTTGGAATGCTGCCCGGGGTATCAGCAAAGACGCTGTATTCCAAAAAGTAAGCATGGTAAAAGGAGATTAGGCATGAATATGAAAAAAAGGGTATTGGCATTTGTGCTGGCTGCTGTGATGATAATCGGCATGACAGCTTGCGGCACCAAGGAAAATAAGGATTCTGATGAGATTAAAAAAACGGCGGAGGACATCAATATCGCGGTAATGACCGGGCCGACGGCAATCGGGCTTGTCAAGGTAATGTCGGACAATGAGGCAGGAACTGCGGCAAACAACTACCATTTTAATGTATATGGAACAGCAGATGAGATTTCGACCGGTTTGCTAAAAGGAGAACTGGATGTGGCATGTATTCCATGTAATCTGGCATCGGTGCTTTACAACAAAAGCGAAGGGGAGATTATTACGGCTGCGGTCAATACGCTCGGTGTGCTTTATATTGTAGAAACCGGAAACAGTATCCAGAGTGTGGAGGATTTGCGTGGAAGGACCATCTATTCGACAGGGCAGGGGACAACGCCGGAATTTACACTGCGTTATCTGCTTTCCTCTAGTGGCATTGACCCGGATAAAGATGTGACGATAGAATATAAGAGCGAAGCAGCTGAAGTAGCAGCAATGCTTGCAGAAGCGGCTGACGCGGTTGCCATGCTTCCGCAGCCATATGTGACTGCTGCAATGAACCAGAATGAAAACCTGCGGATTGCACTTAGTGTAACAGACGAGTGGGAGAGGCTAAATGAGGACAGTACGGTAGTAACCGGAGTTTTGGTAGCAAGGAAATCGTTTCTTGAGGAACATACAGAGGCATTTGAAAGCTTCTTAAAAGAGTATAAGCTGTCTGCGGAATATACAAATGAAAATGTGGAGGAAGCCGCAAAGCTGATTGAACATTTTGGGATTTTTAAGGAGGCAATTGCCAAGAAAGCGATTCCTTACTGCAATGTCACGTTCCTGACAGGAGAAGAGATGAAGAAGCAGATTTCCGCTTATCTGCAAGTGCTTTATGACCAGAAGCCGGCTTCGGTAGGCGGCAAGCTTCCTGCGGATGATTTTTATTACCAATCGGAGAAGTAGGATATGAGGAGCAGAAAGAAGATACGAAATATGGTGCTTACCGTGGTGCTTTGGGCAGTATGCTGGCAGGTTGCCGCGCTCTGGATTGACAGCAGCATTTTCCTGCCGTCTCCTCTTGACGTGCTGCAGAGCCTGAAGGGACTGTTGGTGTCCCCGGAATTCTTCCATAGTATCGCATTTTCTCTTGGCAATATTACAAGGGGGTTTCTTCTTGGCATTCTGTTTGGCTCGCTGCTTGCAGTAGCGGCATCTGCATCGGAATTTCTTCGCACGTTTTTTGCACTTCCGGTACGTATTCTTCAGGCAACACCGGTTGCATCTTTTACGATTCTGGCGTTGCTTTGGATGGATTCCAAGCAGCTTTCGGTGCTGATTTCTTTCTTTATGGTGCTTCCGGTTATTTATACCAATGTGCTGACCGGAATTCTGGAAACGGATAAAGAACTTCTGGAAATGGCGAAGGTCTTTCGTGTCCGCAGCTGCCTGAAAGTGCGTTATCTGTATTTACCTGCGGTGCTGCCTTATCTGGTTTCGGCCTGCTCTTTGGCTGCGGGACTTGCATGGAAGTCAGGGGTTGCTGCGGAAGTCATTGGCGTTGCCAAGAATTCCATTGGAAACCATCTGTATCAGGCAAAAATCTATCTGGAAATTCCGGAGCTGTTTGCATGGACGGCGGTAACGATTGTAGTCAGTATTTTGTTTGAACAGCTTGTGCTGCGGCTTCTGAACCTGCTATATCATATGCTGGCAGGCAGGCAGACGGAAGAAGGGACAGAACCAGAATGGGGCGAAGAGGGATGGACAGTGCCGGAGACTGTGCTGGAAGAAATCAGAAGCAGTCTGCTGGAGGATGCATCAGAAAGCCGTATTCTTCTTTCGGATATTACAAAATCTTATGGGGAGCAGAATGTATTGGGGCATGTGTCATTGGAGCTTTCAAAAGAAAAACCGCTGGCGCTGATGGGAAGCTCCGGCATTGGAAAGACAACGCTGCTGCGCATTGTGCTTGGAACGGAATTTCCGGATAGCGGAACTGTAGTAAGAAGCAACGGAGCCAGGCGTTTCGCGGTTGTCTTTCAGGAAAACAGGCTCTGTGAGGGAATCAGCGTACGCCGCAATCTGGAGCTTATCTGCAGGACAAAGAGGCAGAAAGAAAAGATACCTGTATTGCTCAAACGGCTTGGGCTTGATGGCTGTGCCGAACGAAGGACATCTGTACTTAGCGGAGGCATGAAGCGACGCCTGGCAATCGGGCGTGCGCTGCTTGCAGACGCACCGGTGCTTTTGCTTGATGAGCCGTTTCAAGGTTTGGACAAGGAAACGAAACTTGCCATAATGCGTCTTGTAAAAGAAGGGATGCAGGGGAAAACAGTGCTGTTTATCACACATGACGAGACGGAAGCAGAGTTTTTGGAAAGCAGAGTTCTGCGGCTTTGATGCCATCTGTC
>CAJTZB010000209.1 GCA_910583815.1 uncultured Lachnospiraceae bacterium | reverse complement strand
CTTTCCCATCCAGTAATCCTCTCAGAGCCTTTAATTACTGCATGTTCTCCTTCTGCCGCTTCGTAAACAATCCTGCAGTCATCAGACAGTCCGCCATTCCTTGGCTTTACCCACTCTCTGTATTCACCCTCGTGTACAACAACTCTGTCTCCTGCCGCAGCCACATCTGCAGCCTTTTGGATTGTCAGGAACGGAAGCTCCAAAGTGCCGTTATTTTGGTCGCTTCCCTGCTTTGCCACATGATAAACCTTCATTCTAACCTCCCTATTCTTCCGCCATAGGCGGCTTTCCATTCTGGGAACCATTTAAAAATCCTAAAACATCCCGGACCTTCTCTCCTGCCTCCTGGTGATATTGTTCCATAGCCTCTTCTATTGGCAGCTCCCCTAAAATCACTTTATTTACCAGCCGAACCCGGACAGACATAATTTCCTCCTGAATCTGTTCCAGCTCAGGTGCATCGGAAATCTTTGGAGCAAGCGTGCTGTTTGCCCGGAATACTTCCCAAGACTCCCTTGCTATAGCATTGATACTTCCAAATCCTACATCCTTGCCTTCCTCCCATCTGGCAATAGAAAGCAGCGGGTCCAGGTGGTTCTTTTTATAAATCTTATTTTTATTTTCTATGCTTTTCTTGCCGTGAAACTCTCCTTCCGCATATTCATAAATTATTTCTTTATCCCCTTTGCCTATGGAAATTGTTTCAGCATGTGTGCTCCAATGCAGCTCCTCCACTCCATAAGTCCAAAGAACCTGTCCCTCTGCCCCATCCAACATTGTGCCAAAAAATATCTCAAATACCTTTTCTTTGTCTTTGCATCCGGCAGTAATCGCCCATATTCTGGAAGTACATTTAATATAAGCACCAACTTCTGCAATCGGCGGCATTGGCACAAGTGCAGAATCTTCCCCATACTTTTCCATATCCTCCATTAAAGCATCTGCCCCTATGCCCGCCCAATAAGTAAATATCCCGCATTTATCCGCAGAAAACTTATCTTTGCACACGGAAACTTCATTTGATGTATACTCCGGATCAAGCCATCCTTCTCTATATGCCGTAGTTAACCGCTCCAACGCTGCTTTCATCTTATCTTCTGTAAAACCATCCACCCAGATACCGTCTTCATTCTGATAAAAATCCGGCAGGGCATCCCAAAAAAGCTCTGGAAGATAGCTTAAATAAGAGCCTTCTTTATTGGAAATACCCGGAGCAGTCAGTGCATACCCATCAGGGCTCAGTTCTGAAAACGTTTTCAGCATCTGTATATATTCTTCATAATTTGACGGAAGTTCTGTAATGCCTGCCTTATCAAGCCATGTCTGTTTTACATAGGTAATATATCCGTTGCCGCTTACAGGTGCAATACCATAAAGCTTGTTATCTATCTTCAAATCATCAATTACCCGCTCATATGCAATTCTGCCGGATTTTCTTAGCTCAGAATTTTCCCAGACAGAAGTAATATCCGCCAAAACTCCAGATGCTGCATAGTCTGCATATTGCTTCGGTTCCAAAAGCACAATATCCGGCCACAGAAAACGATTTGGATTGGAAAACAGCTTATCAACCATATCTGCATAAGCTCCGCTCTCTGGCTGAAAAAAGCGTATGTCAACTCCTGTCAGTCTCTTCAATTCTTCTTCAAATAAGGCAAGGCCATTTCCTTCTGAAACTACTGCACTGTTTGCAAAAACCTTGATAGGCGTTTGAACGGATATAAGGCTGCTGCTTTCTCCACATGCAGCAAAGCCTGAAAACATAGAGGCGGCAAGTACAGCGGACAGAAACGTTCTGATTGTCTTTCTCATCAGATGCATCCCCCACATTATTTTTTCATTCGTATAAAACCATCTTGCTGCCACTTGGCAAAGGCATACATGGCAGCACTATGATGCTGTGAGCAAGCTCACATTGACTGGGCTTCTGACTCCAGTATCACATTATTATAGTATCATATTTTACCATGACTTGACAAGAATGGCTGCATATGAAAACAAGACAATAAAACGTGCAAATCTTTTTTATATATGCTATACTTAAGTTCAATTACCTATCAAGTATAGGACGTGAAAGGAGAAACATCATGTCAACCAAAATTTTTTATGCCGCCGATTCCACCGTTGCACAGAACACTGTCCTGACCTATCCTCAAAGCGGCATTGGGCAGGCGCTCCCGCTCTACTTAAAAAACAATGTTGTCGTACATAACCATGCAGTCAACGGACGCAGTACAAAAAGCTTTATTGACGAGGGACGGCTAATGGCAATCGAACAGGAAATTAGCAAACATGATTTTCTGTTGATTCAGTTTGGGCATAACGACGAAAAGTCGGAAGACAATACACGTTATACAAAGCCTTATGAAGATTATCAGGCAAATCTAGAAAAATTTATAAATACAGCCAGGGCGCATGGTGCTTATCCGGTGCTGATTACTCCTCTCTGCCGCCGCAGGTTTGAAACAGACAGCAGTCTTCTCCTGAACACTCACGGCGACTATCCGGAAGCGATGAAACAGCTGGGACAACGCCTTGACGTTCCTGTCATTGATCTGTGTGCAGAAAGCAAGAAATTACTAGAAAAAACCGGAGAAAAAGAAAGCAGAAAATGGTTCATGTACTTCCCTTCCGGACAATATCAAAACTATCCTGACGGCAAAGAAGACAACACACACCTTCGCTACGAGGGCGCCATTGTATTTGCCGGCATGGTCGCAAAAGGGCTGAAACAGCTCGGCGGAATCTATGCAGAACTTATTTTAGAAGAGTTTCAGGCAAAAGAATAAGTATTGCTGACTTTTTTAAAACTATATAACGTCGGTGTACAGATAAAAATAAGAAGCAGTTCTCCTATCGCTTACGCAAAGAGAGCTGCTTCTAAAATTTTATTACTTTTATTCCTGTATCATACGAGTGATGCCGTCTGTAATCAATGCAGCTCCATTCTGTCCTTCTATTGACACATTCCTAAGTTCCAGTATCTCTATGTTTTTTGCAAACAATCCAAGTTTTGTCGCCTGTTCTGCATCGTCCATCATTGCAGGCATACCGGACTTTGGTTCTTTTGCATAAGAAAAACTGACATCTTCAAACAGTACTTTTTTCACTTTCTGTTCCGGAAGCCCATAGATATAAGCTGCTGCCGCATGACAGTTCTCTGCCTTGATATGGCAAAAGGACAGCTCACCCAGATACGGCGTGCGTTCATCCACCGGATATTCCTTTTTGGACTGCACATATTCACTATGTCCATCCGGATCACAGAAATAAAATGCATTGATCACAACCGGGGTCATGACATGGTCCATTTCGATATTCTCAAACAAAACACCGTCAATTACTGCATCCTTGCCGCGCCCGCGCCTTGTTTTAATGCGCAGTCCCCGGTCCGTATGCAGGAATTTGCAGTCCTTTACCGTAAGGTTCCGTACTCCGCCTGCCATTTCGCTGCCAATCGTAATCGAACCATGTCCGTCTCTCATACAGCACTGGCGAATCAGCAGATTTTCCGAAGGTTTCTTATATTTTGCACCCATGTAAATTTTGCCTGATTTGATGGCTATGCAGTCGTCACCAAGCGAAAAATAAACGCCGACAATTTCTACATTGCTGCAGGATTCCGGGTCCAGACCGTCTGTGTTCGGAGAATCTGCCGGATTTAAAATAGACAGATCAATAAAACGAAGATTATCCGAAAAATATGGATGTACATTCCATGCAGGGCTGTTCTTTAGCGTAACTCCATGCAGTACGACATTCGTGCAGTGATTTAAAAACACAAGTCTTGGGCGCCATGCAATCTTACGGAGCTTTGGTTCGTTCCACCAGTTTTCCTTGGACGCACAGCCATCAATCGTTCCCTGTCCGGTAATAATGACATTGGACACATTTAAGCCTGTGATAATTCCGGCAAAGCAATCTAACGGA
>CAJTZB010000208.1 GCA_910583815.1 uncultured Lachnospiraceae bacterium | reverse complement strand
ACAAGTTCATAGACAACCACAAAAGCAGCGAGGGAGATGAGCATCATAGGAACATCGAATGTATACTCAGGGACACCTGCAATATCTTTAAATACGATGGAAACCATGAGTTTTAACAAAGCATACTGGTATACTGTGCCAATAGCAAAGCCAAGGTAGCTTACCGGACGGTAGCATCCAAGAAGTGCGTGGCAGCATTGTTTTTGTGAATAGCCAAAGATGCGCATCATGGCAATGGTCTGTGTGTTTCCTTTGATCACGGTAGTGATGGCTAAAAAGAGCGTGGTGCAGGCAAGAAGAATGCCGATACCCAGCATCATAGCCCCCATCATAGCGCTGGAAAAATCTTTCATTTGGGCGGACATCTGTGTCATGGCAGAAAAACAAAAGGAGGAGAACAAGATAAAGAAGACAAGTGTTTTTTTGCTTCTTAGGGCATCGCGCCTTAAATCCTCCAAAAAGGAGTGAGAAGACTCTGCTTTCTTTCCGTGCTTTCTGTTTTTACGCGAAGCATGGGAAAGTAATCCGTGGGAGTAAGGAATGCTGCCTTTTAAAAGAGCCTGTACCGGGCATCTTAATTTGATGCAGGCATAGCAGATTGCAAGGAGGGCAAAAGCTGCCGCAGGGAGAAGCACCAGATAGAAAAACAGTTCCGGATGAAAATGAATCACAAATTCCGGCAGAATCCCATCCTCATTCTGCAGCTTATAAAAGATAGGCATCAAAAGAAAAGCGCTAAGGAAGCCAACGGCTGTTCCAAGCAGAATACCGATTCCAAATACCCAAAAACTTCTTGCGATTTTCAGGTTGGAATACCCAAGTGCTTTTAAAACACCAAGCATTTTTTTGTGGGTGTCAATATAGTGTTTGATATAAAAAAGCAGCATAACGACCGAAGTGGCAAGCAGACAGCCGCCGCTGACGCTGCACACTACTTTTGAAGTCATAACCTGCGCCTGATAGAACGACATAACTTCTTCTGAAACGATACTCTCTTTGATAGAAACAATATCAAGATAGAAATTTAAAAACATAGTACAGACAAGCACTGCGCAGCAGGAAATAATGGAAATCCCAATCAATTTTGCTGTGTCTTTTACGCTTATTATCATAATACTCCTCCATATAAAAGCCGCCCTGCGGATTTGCAATTTCTGCTTGCAGAAATTTTTTTGCTTGCAGAAATTTTTTACCAACCAATCTCATATGCATTTTTTATGGTGGTATTGCTTTGCAGTTTGGACAATCTGCCGCTGTTCATATGTATTACGGTATTTGCCATTTCAGCAATGTTCTGGTTATGTGTTACCATGACAACGGCGAAACCGTATTCTTTTTGCAGCCTGCATATGTAATCAAGCACCTGCCGCCCCATCTGTTCATCAAGAGCGCCGGTTGGCTCGTCTAAAAACAGTACTTTTGGTTTTTTTGCCAATGCCCTTGCTACGGAAACCCGCTGCTGTTCTCCTCCGGAGAGCTCGCTTGGATATTTGTGAAGCTTTTCCCCAAGCCCTACCGCCTGAATAATAGCACGGTAATCTTTGTTTCCTGCTAAATCAGCACCCATTTTCACATTTTTATCTACATTCATGTTGGGAAGAAGATAGTACTGCTGAAAGATAAATCCTATATATTTTTTGCGGAATTCCGTGAGTTTGCTGTCAGAAAGCTTTGTAATATCAGTGTGATGTTCCGAGCTGCCTGAAGCATAAATAACAGTGCCTGCTTCGGGGCGCTCCAATCCGGATAAGACATTTAATAAGGTGGATTTACCTGAACCGGAAGCCCCAAGGATTACTGCAAAATCACCATCTGCAATCTGTAGGTCTATGCCTTTTAAGACCTGAAATCTGTTTTCCTCAGTGCCGTAAAATTTCTCAATTCCATTAGCTTTTATCATGTTTTTCGCCTGCTTTCCCATTTTTTAAAAGACTGATGCATACTTCCTTTAACATTTCTTCAATTTGCGCGTCTGTAAATTGGCATACTTTTGTAGCACATAGAGCGGCGATGCCATGTGAATATATCCACAGGTGCCGATACAAGCTTTGTGCAGCGGTTTCATCTATGCCATAGTCGTTTTGGACAGAGAGCAGTATGTTTTCATAGTTCTGTTCAATCAACGGCAAAATACCGGAAAAGCTTGGTATATCCTCTTGTTCAGCCATGAATAAGAGCTGAAATAGTTTTGGTTCTTCTGTGGCAAAGCGTATATATTGTGTCCCTGCCCCTTTAAATGCCAGTTCCATAGAAAGCCCTCGTTCCACATATTCTGCATAGAGCTTTTTGGCTGCTTCCACTACTGCCTGCTGTACTTCTTCCATGTTTTCAAATACGGTGAAAATCGGCCGGGCAGAGCTGCCAAGCCTGGTGCCCAACGCTCTGGCAGTCAGTGCCGGAAAGCCGTCTGTCCTTACAATATCGAGGGCGGCCTGAATAATTTCGTCTTTTGAAAATTTTGCTTTCGGAGGCATTGCATGCTCCTTTCTAAAACAATTGTTTTGAAACGTCTGATTTTGATTATAGACCTGCTGTGTCAGAAAGTCAAGAGGCTTGTCAAGTGAGGGAAGGAATGGTAAAATAAAATTAAAAGTGTCAGGGTCCAAAAGCATTTGGGCTTCTGGCTGACCTGTGGCTTACTGTGTGCTCTTGCAGGCCTAAAACATAAAAAGGCGGGGAATGTCATAATGGATACAAAAATGAAAGACAAGCTGAAAGAATGCTTTAGTAGGGACAACAATTCTTCTGCAAATTGCTATGGAGCGCTTCCGTATGTGAAAAAAAATCTGGAGAAAATTGATTTTAATGATGACAGCGATATGAAAGACATGATAGATATTGTACTGCGTGCGCTGAACTTGGACGAGGGCAATATAAAATTTGCAGAGTTTTTGGTTTCTCAGGGTTTTGATATAAACTATAAACTGAGCGGGGATAACTGCCTGCTTTTAGAATATATGAAAGATTCGCCAAAGCTTTCTGTAATAAAACAGCTGATTGAGCTTGGTGCAGATGTATATTCCGAAACAATGGACGGAGACAACATGCTTTCTGTTCTGTCAGGAAAAGAGGAAGAACTGGCTGTTTCAATGGTTGAGGCTTATGATTTGACGCAGTTTGATAAAACGGATAAATTTGGGGCAACGCCATTGATGTATGCGGTAATGAGAGGCTATGTTAAACTGGTTAAGCTGCTGATTGAACAAGGTTTTGACGTGAATGGCGTGGGCTGTGCGCCGATGGATGAGGAAGATTTGGATGTGGAAACAGATGGTGTTTCTCCGCTTGCGCTTGCCATTCAGTTTGGCGATGTAGAGATTGTTCAGATGCTGCTTGATGCAGGGGCGGACGAAATGCTTTATGATGCAGAAGGAAATCCGCCGATTTTTTCTCTGGTCCGTTATCCGGTTGACTTTTTCCGCGAGCATCGCTGGGACAGTGAAAAGCAGCCTATTTTTGAGAAAAAGAAAAAGATCATATCTTTATTGGAATATCTGGACCTTACGGATTCTGACGGATACAGTGTGCTTATGAAGTCGCTTTTTTCTATGAAGTTTTGGTTCAATGCACATGGAGAAGGAATCAGTCCGCAGAAAAACCTTCCGATTGCTTTGGAACTGATAAAGAAGGGGGCAGATATAAATACAATCGCCAATGACGGCAAGCGTCCGCTGCATCAGGCAGTAGTGGCAGTAGAAGAGGTTGCAAGGGAACTTGTAAAAGCGGGTGCAGACATCAATGCGCAGGACAACGATGGCAACACGCCTTTGATATGCGCCTGCATGGAGGCTAAAGAAGAAACGGTGCTTTGGCTTTTAAAGGCGGGTGCAGATTATAAGATTCAGAACAACGAAGGAAAAAATGCAAAAGACATAGCCACGCAAAAGGGCTATTCGCGTGCATTGGAACTGATGGGGGCCGATGACACGCT
>CAJTZB010000207.1 GCA_910583815.1 uncultured Lachnospiraceae bacterium | reverse complement strand
GCATAAGCCCAAAATAGATAGCGCATGGGAGTACCGCAAAGATACATAATAACGCTGCCAATAAAATCAGAACATCTGCAAAGTTTTTTGGGAAAAAACATGCAAGGAATGCTTTGGATGTACAAATATCAGGAATATTCTCTGCCTTTATAATCTCCTGCAGCTGTTTTTCATACACTCTCTTTTTTTCTGCCGCCTTTTGGGTTTCCTCTGCAATTCTTTTCCGGATTTCTTCTTCACGCTTTGCTGCACGAGCCGCCATAATACCGTCAATCTGTGCTTCAAGAGCCGTGATTTCTTCATTATATGGCTTTGCAATTTCTAATCTCTGCGTTTTTTCTGCCTCTTTTATCTCTTTGTCAATTTCCGCCTCCTGCTGTTCTAACTTCTCCTGCTGTTTCCTCACGCGAAGCTCAAATGCATTCAGTACTTTTTTCTGCTCCTCGGACTGCTGCAGTCGTTCCCTAAGCTTCTGCAATTCCTTTTCTCCGCACTGCAAAATATCTTTTTTTGATTCTTCTGCCATAGCTGTCCCTTCTTTCCTTTGTTTCCTTAGCGTTGACATCTTACACCAACGCTAACTACTTCTATTTTATAACAAAATTTCGCATATGGAAATAGCAGATTTGAAATTTAGTCCAAAAGTCTTGCAAAGCCTTGTAACAAAAACTATAATCCTTATAGAGAAACCACCATCCCAAACAAAAGGACACATGGTTCGGACTAAGCCAAACTGCAAAATGCAAGGAGGTACTTTATGATATTGATTCCGCTTCAGCCAGATGCAGCTACACCATTATACGAACAAATTTATCAAAATATAAAGAAAAAAATCACAGATGGCACACTTGCCTGCAATACAAAACTCCCTTCTTCTCGTACGCTTGCGGAGCAGCTTTTCATCAGCCGAAGCACAGTAAACAGTGCTTATGAACAGCTTCTTTCGGAAGGTTATATCTATGCCAAGGAAAAAAGTGGATATTTTGTTGCCGACATTTCTTATTCTACAACAATAGAATTATGTTCTAATTCAATAGAACCAGATTCTCTTTGCGTAGAATCCCCGAAAACACCCTATTCTTTTTCTCCATTTGCTATTGACACCGAACTTTTTCCATATACTGTATGGCGCAAGTTAATGAATGAAGCTGTTGCCAGTCTCAACGCGCAGACTCTGTCCCTTGGAGACCCTATAGGTGACTTTGAATTCCGTACTGCTATCTCTGAATATTTGGCACAATCGCGCGGAGTCCGCTGTACCCCCGACCAGATTCTGATTGGTGCAGGAACGGATTATCTTCTCATGCTGCTTTGCGGCCTTTTTACAGCGGAACTAAAAATCGCAATGGAAAATCCGACCTACTTACGTGCCTATCATGTATTTTGTGGATTGGGACGCATGGTAAACCCGGTTCCAGTAACAAAAACCGGAATTGATATAAAAAAACTCTCTGCCAGCGATTCTTCGATTGCCTATGTCACCCCATCGCATCAATATCCGCTTGGTGCCGTGATGCCGGTCACACACCGCAGAGAACTTCTTGACTGGGCCTATAGTTCCCCAAAACGGTATATTATTGAGGACGACCATGACAGTGAATTTCGCTATAAAGGATTACCAATCCCATCTCTTCAAGGCATGGATACACAAGGGCGTGTAATCTATCTTGGCACATTTTCTCGCATAATCGCCCCTGCAATCCGTGTCAGCTATATGGTACTTCCGCCGGAACTGTGCAGGCTCTATCGACAAAAGTTTCCACATTACTCTTCTACCGTTTCAAGAGTAGACCAGAGAATTTTGACAGAATTTATCCGTAGCGGCTATCTGGAGCGTCATTTAAATAAAATGAGAAAAACATATCATCAGCGCCATGATGCACTGCTCCACGCCTTGCATTGTTTTGGCAATTCCATTGATATTTCCGGAGAATATGCAGGTCTCCATCTTGTTGTTTCTTTTCTGAACTATGGAACGGAAGAAAATATTCAGGCATGCGCAAGCCAGGCAGGAATGCATCTCTACAGTCTGAAAGAACATGCAATTGCCCCGGTTCTTATCTCTGCTCCTACGTTCTTGCTTGGCTTTGCCGGGCTTTCGGAGCAGGAAATCAAATCTTCTGTTGCTGTATTATATAAAGAATTGACAAAGGAGCTGTGATATGAAGCAGTTCCATATGCTTCATATCACAGCTCCTTCTGCTGCTTTATAACAGTTAATTTGGTTTTTTACGGCAAATCTATCTCTTTATCATTGGTGTACGGATTCACTAAAATACTGCTTTGCATATTCTATATCAAATGACAGCTGCTCTTTTAGTGCTTCTATCGTTGGAAATTGTACTTCTCGCCGTGTATGATGCAGCAGCTGCACTGTTGCATATTTTTCATACAGATTATCCGTGCAGCCAAGTAAATGTGTTTCTACGCCATACTGTGCTTCCTTTTGGACCGTAGGTTTGCAGCCAAGATTAGAAATGCCGAAATAGCAGGTTCTATCCACCCATGTTTTAGAACAATATACCCCATAAGGCGGAAGTACCTTTTCCTTAGGAATCCGGAGATTGATTGTAGGAAATCCAAGTGTATGTCCAAGACTCTTTCCATGCACGATCATTCCGGAAAAGGAATACGGCCTGCCGAGCATTGCAGCCACATCTTCCATATTGCCGCCTTTTAATGCTTCTCGGATTCTTGTGCTGCTGATTATCTCGTCCTTGTATTTTAACTTTTCTACTGCTTCTAATTCATAACCACATTCAGCCGCAAAAGCCGCCAGCAATCCCACATCGCCTTTTCTCTGTTTTCCGAACCGATAATCCGTTCCTACAATAATTTTTTTTGCATGGAGTTCATTTACAAGAATCTCTCTGATAAACCGTTCCGGTTCCATCGCTGCCGTCTCCTTTGTAAACGGATAGGAGACATAAACATCCATCCCAAGCTGTGCCAGATAATCTCTCTTTTCCTGCTCTGTGAAAAGTACAGAAACCGGATCAGAGGAAAACAGCTGCAAAGGAGAACGGTCAAATGTAAAGACAAGCGTTTTGAGTCCCTGTTTTCCTGCCTCTAAAACTTTATGAAGCAGCTGCCTGTGTCCTCTGTGAATGCCGTCAAATTTTCCTAGCGTCACTACGCAGCCGGCTCCTTCATATTCCGCTGTCTGTGTGATTACCTTCATCATTTTAATTTCAACCTTTTGTCCTTAAAGAAACATTTTTACCGGAACATAGCATCCTATATCCTTCTGATGCTCATAAATGCCACAGAACTGCCCTGCCGAATCATACGCCCTGGCCCATGTTTTTGGAAAAAGTATCTCTGCTGTTTTCGCTTCCTTCCATTCCACGGCAACAGTATGTTCCGGAAGCCGATTCCCATTATGTAGGAGCTTGTCCCATTTCGTTTCTGTTGTAAGCATCCCACAAGAAGCAAAGATACTTTCTGTTGAAACGATTGCCTGTCCTATTGTCCCATTCTGTACAGCCGTCTCAATCTCTGCAAGACGCATTGCCTGTTCTGACCAAAAATTACCGGAAGCAACACGCAATAGAGATTTCATGCAGGCACACGTATCAAGACGTTCCCCAATATCCCTGCAAAGGCTTCTGATATAAGTGCCCTTTTGGCAGGCTACTTCTATAGACGCCTCCAAAAGAGTTCCGTCTTCTTTTGTGGAAACATCTAACAGTTTTATGGAATCAATCGTAATACGGCGAGCCTTGCGCTCTATTGTTTTCCCTTCTCTTGCAAGTTCATAGAGCTTTTTTCCTTCTACTTTAATCGCAGAATACATAGGAGGAACCTGCTCACTCTCTCCAAGAAAACTCTCCAGCACCAGAAGCAGATCTTCTTTCTTAGATGTTACAGGAAGTCTTTTTATAATTTCCCCTGTCATATCCTCCGTATCCGTCGCTACCCCAAACACTAAAGATGCA
>CAJTZB010000206.1 GCA_910583815.1 uncultured Lachnospiraceae bacterium | reverse complement strand
GGTTGACACGCATCAGGTCGTCATTCTCATACTGAATCGAAGACGAGAAAATGGAGGTCTTTGCACAAAAACGTTTAAAGTTAATAGGAAGCCTTGTAGACCAGAGAACGGTCAGGTTTGGTTCTGGAGCAGTTCCAAGGTTTTCCAGAGTGTGCAGGAAACGGTACGACATTTTTGTGACCAGAGGACGTCCGTCTACGCTCATTCCGCCAATGGATTCCGTAACCCAGGTAGGGTCTCCGGAGAACAGAGCGTTGTATTCGGGGGTCCTTGCGAACTTAATCAGGCGCAGCTTCATTACAAAGTGATCCACGAATTCCTGAATCTGTTCTTCGGTAAACGTGCCGGCTTCTAAGTCGCGTTCTGCATAAATATCCAGAAATGAGGAAGTGCGCCCAAGCGACATTGCGGCACCGTTCTGCTCTTTTACGGCAGCGAGGTAGCCAAAATAGGTCCATTGGATGGCTTCCTGCACATTTTTTGCTGGTTTTGAAATATCAAAACCATAAATCTGCCCAAGCACCTTTAATTCTTCAAGGGCATGGATCTGTTCCGACAGCTCTTCGCGGTTTCTTGCCACATCAGAATATATAATTGTGCGTGTTGTGTTTTTCTGATGTGTTTTATCTTCGATTAGGCGGTCTACGCCATATAAAGCGACACGGCGGTAGTCACCAATAATGCGTCCTCTGCCATAGGCATCCGGGAGTCCGGTAATGATATGGCTGGAGCGGCAGGCACGCATTTCCGGAGTGTAGGCATCAAACACGCCGGCATTGTGTGTTTTTCTGTGTTTGGTGAAAAATTCTACGATTTGTGGATCCACTTCATAGCCGTTTTCCTGACATGCCTTGACTGCCATACGGATGCCGCCATATGGCTGAAGCGCGCGCTTAAACGGCTCATCGGTCTGGAAGCCTACAATGGTTTCCAGCTCTTTGTTCAGATACCCTGGTCCGTGGGATGTGATTGTGGAAATAATTTTAGTATCCATGTTGAGGACACCGCCTTTTTCGCTTTCCTGCTTGGAAAGGTCCATAACCTGATCCCATAGGGTTTTAGTACGTTCCGTTGCTCCGCACAGAAAGGAATCGTCTCCTTCGTACGGATGGTAGTTTTTCTGGATGAAGTCGCGGACATTGATTTCCTTCATCCAGATTCCCTCTTTAAAATGATTCCATTCCTCTCTCATAATAATAGTACTCCTTTCAAAGTCTGAGACTTTGTGCGCGGCACAAAATCCACGCTTCTATAGCATTCCCAATCTGCATTTATCAACGCGCGAAAAAAGAAAAAAACATAAGAAAGAAATGACAATAGTCTGTGTAATTTTTTATTGACAAGTTTTCTTGTCAGTGCTATATTGTTTTTGACAAGAAAACTTGTCAAAAGGGGCAGGAGGGAGGAATCCATATGCCGCTGTATAACTGCCTGAAAGATTTTCGGGCAAAGCGTGGTCTAAACCAGTATGAAATGGGGCAGATTGTCGGTGTTTCCAGGCAAACTATCAGCCAGATTGAGAGAGGAGACTATTCCCCATCAGTGACTTTGGCGTTAAAAATTGCAAAAGTATTTGAGGTTCCTGTAGAACAGATTTTTGAATATAAAGAGGAGACAGATGTTCAGGAGCAGCAGTTTGCGGAAAGGGACAAGGAATTAGGATGAACAGTCAAGAGGACAGCAGCAAAGTAAGAGAGAATAAAAGAGAAGACAGAAAAGCACTGAAAAAATTTTGGATTATGATGGTTTGTTCCGGATTGCTTGGAATGATGCTTGGGGTTTTTTCGGTTTTTTTAGGAAATAGTGATTTCGGCCTGCAAGGGGAAGAAACAAGGTGGGTGTTAAAACAGGTGGGAGTTTTCGGCTCTTTTGTTGTGACAACAGTGTTGCTGCTCGTGATAACTATTATTTACAGAAAGGCGAAGAATCTATACCATAGTTGGGATGGTGAGGACGAAGAAGTATATGCCAAAATAGAAGAAAAGATTTCATATGCTCTGATGTTTACAAGTATTACTATGATTTTAGGCTATTTCTTTTTTTCTTTTGGAGTTTATGTAATTGAACCAAAAGGGGCTTCAAAGCTAAGCGCGAAAATTGAGCTGTGGGAATTCTGGGTTGTTCTGCTTGGTATGGTTTATGCAGTTGTCAGTACATGCATTGCACAGCAGAAAACCGTCAATTTTGACAAGGAACTGAATCCGGAGAAGAAAGGGAGTGTCTATGACATTAACTTTAACAGCAAATGGATGGAATCGTCGGATGAAGCGGAACGTTTTCTGACATACAAAGCGGCGTATCGGGCATTTCGCATGATGCAGATGGTATTTCCGGTAGCATGGATTGTCAGCCTGATTGGTATGATATCGTTTGGAACAGGGTTGTTTTCAAGCATTTTGATATTGGGACTTTGGATGGTTATGGTTTGTACTTACTGCATAAATTCTATTTATTACACAAAACACTCATCAAAATAGATGATAAATCAATGCGCCTGATGGTGCAAGAAGGAGGAAGAGGATGTTAGAAGTAAGTCATTTGAGAAAAAAGTATGGAGAAAAGGTGGTAGTGGACGACCTGAATTTTTCAATTGAAGAGCCAGGTGTCTATGCGCTGCTTGGGACAAACGGCGCGGGAAAGACTACTTCGCTCCGTATGATACTTGGCATGCTTGCAAAAGATGGGGGAGAGATACTTTGGAATGGGAAGCCGTTTGAAGCATCGGTTATGAATGTTGGCTATCTTGCAGAAGAAAGAGGATTGTACCCGAAATATTCTCTGCTTGACCAGCTTATTTATTTTGCTTCATTGAAAAAGGTGCCAAAAAAGACTGCAATGGAACGCATCAAGTATTGGGCAGAGCGCCTGCAGGTAGAGGAATATATTTTTCCGCCAAAAGCAGCAAAAGGGAAAAAGGTAAAGGCAAACAAGGCAGATCAGCTTTCCAAAGGAAACCAGCAGAAAGTCCAGCTGATGGCGGCGCTTTTGTCAGAACCGGAGTTCCTGATTCTGGATGAGCCGCTCAGCGGGCTTGACCCGGTCAATACAGACCTGTTTAAGAGCATTATCAGAGAAGAAATCGGGAAAAACAAGTACCTGATTATGTCGAGCCATCAGATGCCTACCATTGAAGAGTTCTGTTCTGACATTACAATATTAAACCGAGGCAAGGCAGTGCTGCAGGGCAACTTAAATCAAATTAAAAAGAGCTATGGCAGGGTGAACCTGTTCGTAAAGAGCGATTCTGATGTAGCACCGTTTGTTCAGGAATTTGGCCTTAGGGTTGCAGAAAAAACACCAGATGGCTACCACTTGAAGGTAACAAGTGAAGAACAGGCAAGGAGCTTTTTGACCAGAATGATCCAGGCAGATGTGCCGCTTGTTAAATTTGAATTACGCGAGCCGTCCCTGCATGAAATTTTCGTAGAAAAGGTGGGAGAGGGCAATGAAGAAAACTGAGATAAGAGGCTGGAAGGATGTCTTTTCCTTTACTGTTACCCAGACCATAAAGAGCAAAGCATATATCGTCACTTTGGTGATTATGTGTGTGCTTGTGCTGCTTTCCATGCCGGTTATGAATCTGGTCATGTCAGCCCCAGCAGAAGAAGATATAGAAAAGAGCGCTATTGAAAAGGTCTATGTTTATAACATGACATTGTACCAGTCAATAGATATTGCAAGTGAGCTGATGCCAGCATATCAAAATATTGTATTTGAAAGCCCGGAAGAAGGCTATGAAATTTTAGAGGAACGCATCAAAGAAGAGGAAACAAGTTCAGTGCTGCTTATTCTGGCAGAGGATGAAGTAGGAAGTTATATCCAATTTGTACGTTCTCCAAACGGAAAAATCGGAAATTATGAACTGCAGCTGCTTGGCCAGTGTGTCCAGAATGCGTTTGCAAAAGCAAAAATTCAGACACTTGGCATATCCGAAGAGCAGATGGCAACGCTTCAGACCAGCATTCTTGCTTCT
>CAJTZB010000205.1 GCA_910583815.1 uncultured Lachnospiraceae bacterium | reverse complement strand
TGTGTTTACAAGAGAAGAGCCTGCCCCCTGATATCTAGGTGTTTCTGCAAAGTCTCCTATGACCGCTACCTTTGCCCCTCGCTTTAGCGGAAGGATTTCTCCTTCATTTTTCAGAAGCACAATACTTTGCTCTGCGATTTTCCCTGCCAGCGCATGGTGTGCTTTGACATCAAATCCCATGCCAGCAGCTGGTCTGTCCTTTGTCAGCCGGAATATGACATCCAAAAGCTCGTCCAGCCGCCGGTCCAATTCTTCTTCGGTAAGCCTTCCTTCCTCTATCGCTTTTAAAAGCTCTCGTTTCCCTGATTTTCCTGTCCCTGGCATCTCCAAATGGGAACCGTTCTTCACTCCAAGTGTGTGGTCATTGCTTGCGCCCCAATCAGACACCACATAGCCGCCAAAGCCCCACTCTTCTCGCAGGATGTCCTGAAGCAAATGTTTATTTTCGTTGGCATATACGCCATTAATTTCGTTATAGGAGGACATAATGGCTTCCGCCTTCCCTTCCTTTACCGCAATCTCAAAACCGGTAAGGTAAATCTCTCGCAGCGTCCGCTCATCCAGCACAGAATTGTTTGTCATCCGGCGCAGTTCCTGGCTGTTTGCCGCAAAATGCTTTGGGCAAGCTGAAACTCCCACGCTCTGGATTCCCCTCACATAAGCTGCCGCCATCTTTCCGGCAAGATAAGGGTCCTCGGAAAAATACTCAAAGTTCCTTCCGCACAGTGGACTCCTCTTGATATTCAGCCCCGGCCCCAGAATAACATGGACACCCATTGCTGCCGCCTCCTGCCCAAGCGCTTTTCCAATCTCCTCTCCCAAGCCCTCATCCCAGCTGTTGGCAACCGTCGCTGCCGTAGGGAAGCAAGTAGCAGGAATACTGGAGCCGAGTCCCAGATGATCCCCTGCATTCGGATCCTGCACCCTCATTCCGTGAGGCCCATCGGACATCATAAGTGATGGAATCCCATATTGTGGATAATCCACGCTCTGCCATGTATTCTTCCCCGACATCATCAATGCCTTTTCCTCTAATGTCATCTGGCGTATGACTGATTCATGTTTTAAGCTCATCTGTGCGTCCTCCCCCATACGGTTTCATAGTAAGTACATTGTAGCAAAAAAAGTGACGCTTTTTTTCTTTTTTCCCAAAAGGTCGTTTTTTTTGCACAAATGGAGAAGCGGCTTGCAGCAGGTTTCCGGCTTAATATGAGAAAAATCAAATAAGGCACCGCAGACTGCGATGCCTTATGTATCTTCTGTTTCTCTTATGATGTCCTTTGTGCCTGCCATCTTTTGTGAAAGCTATCTTTTGCAAACGCCGTCTTTTGTTACTGTCGTTTTATAGAAGCCCTCTTTTGTTCTTATCCCAAAATGCCGTTTCTTGTATTTTGACTCCTAGCTAAGCTAGGTGGGTAACCTCATATAAGTTTCTGAAGTCCACGCGGTAACTCACGGAGCAAGCCGTGCCGGAGGCAGGTCATCCACTTATGGATATTGGAATCCCTTTTAAAGTAATGTAGGTTCAAAATGACAAGAGTATCGCACATCTTAGGATTAAGTTTGATTCGTGTTTCTATTTTACTATATGTTATGACATTTTTCAAGCATTTAATCCTTCCAATATCGGGAAAGTAAAAATGAAATTTGTCCCTTCACCCAGCCTGCTTTCAACATGGAGCGTCCCTTCATGCTTTAAACAGATATGTCTCGCAATGGAAAGCCCCAATCCAGAGCCTTTTGCATTCTGGCGGAGCTTAGATCTGTAAAACTTTTCAAAAATATTAGGAAGTTCTTCCTCGGAAATCCCAACTCCCTCATCTTTAATAGAGATTTCGACAATCTTATCTTTTTTTTCGACAGTAATGTAAATGTTGGAATTCTCTCTGGAAAATTTAATGGCATTGTCCAATATAACAAGAAACATCTGGCGTAAGCGCACATAGTCCGCAAGAATAACGCAGCCTTCCAAAGGAAGTTTCATCACGATTTCTATCTGTTTTTCGTCTGCCATCGTTTTTGCAGTACGTGTTAAGTCCTTAAAAATCTGCAGCAGGTTTACCGGTTCTTTTTCGACAACAAAGTCAGGGTTCTGGAGCTTGGAAAGCAGGAGCAGGTCGCCTACCAGCCGTTCCATGCTCCGGCATTCATTGAGCATCCGGCTATAATACTGCTGTATTTTTTCTTCCTCTGTCACTACACCGTCCACAAGGGACTCCACATAAGCGCGCACCACAGTAATCGGCGTTCTCAGTTCATGGGATACGTTTGCAAAGAAATCCATCCTCATCTGCTCCATGTTTTTTCGTTCCGCCGCGCTTTCGGCAAGCTTATCTGCTAAAAAATCAATTGTTCTGGCCAGTTCTCCGATTTCATCTTCCTGCTTGATTCCGGTTTTTGCTTCATAGTTCCCTGCTGCGAGCCGGAGCGCTGTAGAACGCATAACCGCTACTGGCTGTGTCAGCCACTTTGTCAGCGGAATTGCCATAATAAAGGCGACAACAAGCGCTATCATGCCGCTGATAAAAATCATGAACCAGCTGCTGTTTACGACTTCCTTCTGTGAACCAACCGGCGCATTTAAGATAATGGCACCTGCAACCTCTCCATTGATGCCCTGTACCGGTACTCCAACTGCAACCACAATACATTCGTGGTATTCGCTGAAGTTGGTGCGCACCTCTACTTCATTTTCAAATGCTTTATGTGCAATTTCCATGTAATCAGCAGAAAGTGATGCTGCTTCCAGGCCGACTGCCATATCGTTGCCAAGCGGATTTCTCGCAGAAGTATTGGCAATCGCCCAGATTTCCGTCCCTTCCAGTTCTTTTAGATAAATCAGGTAGTTCATCCATTCTGACGGCGTTTTGTCTGCAAAATACTTGGAGCAGCGGTTTGCAACGCTCATTGCCTTTGCCCTCAGCTGGCGTTCAAAGTCTTCCACCGTTGCACTCTCATACATCCTCATATAAAGAGTGCCAAGCAATACCGCAAACACCGTAATGACGACTGCAAAGCAGACATACATTTTGATGAACAAGCGGTTATTTCTTATTTTTTTTTCCTCCATATTAACCGTGTTCCTCTATTTCAAACTTATAGCCGACACCCCAAATTGTCTTGATACTCCACTGCGGATGCTCTACGGCATCCAATTTGGCACGCAGACGTTTGATATGGGAATCTACCGTTCTTGGATCTCCATAATAGTCGAATCCCCACAGACTGTCCAGCAAATTATCTCTTGTAAAGACCTTGTTCGGGTTGCTTGCCAAAGTCCACATTGTTTCTATTTCCTTTTTTGTGAGGGACATCCGTGTCGCCCCGATGCTTAGAGTATATTCTTCTAAATTAATTTCCAAATTTCCTACCGTCAATATATTGGCATTTGTCTCTTTTTCATTTTTTGTCATGCGGCGCAGGACGGCACGAATTCTTGCCATGACTTCGCTTGGGCTGAACGGCTTGACAATATAATCATCTGCCCCTATATCAAGGCCCATGATTTTTTCAAAATCTTCTCCGCGTGCAGTAACCAAAATTACCGGCACATCTGACTTTGCCCTGATTTTCCGGCATACTTCGTATCCGTCCTCTTTCGGCATCATTACGTCCAAAAGCACTGCTACCGGATGATACTGGTGAAACAGGCGAATCGCCTCCTCGCCATCTGCGGCAATCACTGGCTCAAACCCTTCTTTTTTTGCATATACCGCCAAAACATCCGTAATATCTGGGTTATCGTCCGCTATCAAAATATGCTGCATCGTATCCCTCCATTCTGGTTGTCACGCCTTGTTTTTAAGACCATATACTATAGTGTTGGAGCAAAAAAATATTTTGACCCTAATATCATATAGTATAAAGCACTCAAAAAAATAACTCAAGGCAAAAACATGGGAAAAAAGTTTTTATTTTCTTACGATTTTTTTACGATTTGACACGGAAGTGACAAATATCATTGGTATCCTGTAAATAGGATGTGACGCAG
>CAJTZB010000204.1 GCA_910583815.1 uncultured Lachnospiraceae bacterium | reverse complement strand
CTTAAGCATCTCAAAGCATTAGACGTGTTACCATACCATAACATGGGGGAGGTAAAATACCAAAATTTAGGCATGGACTATCCGCTAAAAGGTATGGAACCTCTTACCAAAGAGGATGCGGTTTACGCCCGGGAAATTATTCTGAAAGCTGCCAGACGCCGCAGACAAGACGATGCTGCAAAGGAATCGGATTAAATTCCCAAATTCCCTGCTTTTCACATTCCGTCACGGCAATCGCCATGACAGCGTGAAAAGTAACATGATTTATCTATAAAAAACTTGCTATCTATGTAAAGTTGTTTTAAAATATACTTATTAAGGTGTTTTACCAATAAGTAATAACCTATACTGAATGAAGGAGGATATTATTATGGCATTTGTTATTTCTGATAACTGTGTATCTTGCGGTGCTTGTGCTGGTTCTTGTCCAGTAGGAGCAATCAGCGAAGGTGATGGCAAATTTGAAATTGATGCAGCTGCATGTATTTCTTGCGGTTCATGTGCTGGAACCTGCCCTGCCGGAGCAATCTCTGAAGAGTAAGAACATATGAAGGAACCTGCTTTTGCAGGTTTTTTCTTTTTATACGGTAATGATGATGAAAGCACTTAATTAAATTAATACAACATATTTCTTCTATAATGCTTGTGATGGAATGCACCGGCAGGGAAGTAATTTCATTTAAAAACTCGCCGATGACCAACTACCATCCTCAAAGAAGATATCCAGTGCTTCTGACACCATAACCCATTCAGCAACATCTACTCCTTCCAAAAGCACAAAATCCGCTTTTTGAGTAAGACAACGAGAGGACAGGTCCTGTTACATACCTGCCCTCTTTTCCGGTTGTCTCTTTGATGTTTTAATATTATTTTACAGTAACCTTTATTGTCTTCATTTTACCATTTTGTGCATAGACGTAAATTGTGCATGTTCCCTTCGCCTTTGCTTTGATTTGACCTTTCTTTGTAACGGTGGCCACCTTCTTGTTGCTGGATTCATAACAGAGTTTTCTGTGCTTTTTCAGCTTCTTTTTCTCCTTCACTTCCGAAGCCTTGATTTTAAAGGTCTTTCCTTTCTTTAAGCTTACCTTCGGCTTTTTCACTTTCACTGATTTTACGTTTCCGTATTTTCCACCACTTGTAAATACATGGATTGTCTTGGATGCCGCAATAGTAACTTTTTTGCCATCAATCATCTTGTATGCACGCACTACATACTTATATGCTTTTCCTTTCTTTAATTTTTTCTGCGTATAAGTTTTTGTGTTACCGTTCTTGATGGTTTTTACCCGTTTCATCTTGTTTGCCTTACCACACCGGGCAGCATATACTTCATAACCGTCCGCACCTTTTACCTTCTTCCATGCCAGCTTCACGCTTTTTGCTGTCACTTTCGATTGCTTTGCCTGAAGTCTGGAGAAAGTCGATCCTTTGATGTCACCCTCGGACTGCCAGTCCGCAAATGTACTGTCTTTCATTAAAAGCGTCTCCTGTGAAACACCGAGGTCTTTTTCCAGTGCAAAGATTTTTATGGCAGTCTCCTCTGAAACACCCAGTTCCTTTTCAATCGTCTGACACAATGCCTTCTGTTCATCTGTCAGATTACCTGTGTTTCCTGTATTGCCTGTATTTCCTGTAATGCCCGTCGCCGGCAGCTTGTTGATAGACTTATCTATCTCCACGCTGTCTGTCTCACTTCCGCTGGTAATGGTAATGCTTCCGCTGATTCTTCCGGCTGTAGCTTCTGTCGCATCGGTCTTTGTAAGGTTGTCTACTGTTACGGTTACTCCCGTGATTCCGGTTTCCTTGATTGCTTCTTCTACCGCATTCTGGATATCCTCTCTCGTACTGTCATTCGTTGCCGTATAGTCCGCAAGTACTTCCTCCACGACTGCTTTTGCCGCGGCTACTTTATCTGCGTCTGATACCGGCAGTTTCGCTATCGGCTTATTCAACGTTACACTGTCTGTTGCGCTTCCGCATTCGATTACAATGCTTCCACTGATGCTTCCTGCTGCTGACGTGCTTGCTTCTGTCTTAGCAAGGCTTCCCACTGTTACGGTCACTCCACTGATTCCTGCATTCGTTAATGCTGTATCAATCTTGTTCTGGATGTCCTCTCTTTTGCTGTCATTCGTTGCCGTATAGTCCGCAAGTACTTCCTCCACGACTGCTTTTGCCGCGGCTACTTTATCTGCGTCTGATACCGGCAGTTTCGCTATCGGCTTATTCAACGTTACACTGTCTGTTGCGCTTCCGCATTCGATTGCAATGCTTCCACTGAAGCTTCCCTCTGCCGATGTGGTCGCCTCTGTCTTACTGAGAGCTCCCACGGTTACTGTCACATCACTGATTCCGGCATTGGTTAATGCTGTATCTACCACTCTCTGAATATCTTCTTTCGTGGTTTTGTTAGTTGCCACAATTCCTGCCAGTGCTTTCTCTACGACTGCTTTTGCCGCTGCTATTTTATCTGTATCCGATGTCGGCAGTTTCGCTATCGTCTTATTCACTGTTACACTGTCTTCCTCACTTCCGCATTCGATTGCAATGCTTCCACTAATGCTTCCCTCTTCACTTTCCGTTGCTTTCTCTACAGCAAGTTCTCCCACCGTTACCTTCACATCCGTAATTCCCTCACTGCTTAATGCTGTATTGATCTTATTCTGGATATCCTCACTTGTGCTGTCATTAACTGCTATATAGTCTGCAAGCACTTTCTCTACGACTGCCTTTGCTGCTGCTATTTTGTCTGCATCTGAATCTGTCACAGTAAGTTCTAATGCACTGCTCGTTACACTTCCTCTTTCATTGGTCACCACACACCGATACCAATATCCGTTACATTTCTTGTCAACAGTAATCGTATAAGTATCAGAAGTCGCATTTGCAATATTACTAAATCCACTTTCCTCAGTCCCATTTTTGTTGACCTGCCACTGATAAGTGAGCGGTTGCAGCACTCCTTGTGCCGTGACAGAAAATGTTGCCTGCTCCCCATTTTTTACAGATTGATTCGTTGGCTGGGTAACTATTTCCGGACAACCATCTGTAATATAGTCAGCATAATCTCCCCATGCATTCTTGTAAGCATCAGCTTTTCCTACCGGCACAAAAATCCCTTTTGTATTGTCTGCAACAAAAGAACAGCCAGTAAAAACTTCGCTGCCGCTAAGCCCCGGCGGTATTTCCCCAAGCATTGTTACCCTTGCCAAACTGCTACAGCCATAGAACGCAGAATCCTTTATATCGGTCACATCTTCTAATATCTCTGCTGTTCGTACCAGTTCTTTACAGGCATCCCTATTTTCTATCCAGTTACGCATCCCATCATCTGATGCAATCGTCAGTTTTCCATCAGCGTCAAGCGTCCAGCCCGCATCAACAGCTTCCGTAAGCTCTACAAGCTCTGAATTAACACAGCAGCCTAAATTCTCCCATGTAACCTCACACATATATGTACCTGCTGCCGCTTTTGTAAGAGTATTTATAGTCTGACCCGAAACAGCATCCCCCTGCGTGATTCGTACTACCTTGTATGCCTCATCTTCAACCTCTAAAAGACCCTCTCCTTCTTCTCCTACGAAAATGACAACGAACATATCCTCGGTTTCAACAATACCCTTATATCTCCCTTCACCAAGGGGAGACATATATATCATTTCTGAAGTTTGTGCGCCAACCAGCAGAAACACTGTATCCGAATCCGGCATATCTGGCAATGTTAAATAGAACGTATCACCTGCCTGTAGCGTAAATACCGTCATACCAGATACATGTGTCATTCTATCTGCCGTTACATTCTGCTCTTCTGCCTCATACCACTGATAATCTGCCCCTTCTACGGGATAAGCATTGACACAAACCTGCTCCTGGGTCGGCTGTTTCATAATTCCCGCCATATTTACATAATAATGACCCTCTTTATACGTAAAATATTGATTTTTTATTTCACTGGCAAGAATCGAGGAATAATCCACATGATCAAGGGCGCTGATACTGTCAATCTGTTTAGATTCCCCTGAAGGTAACAGAGCCTTACAAGCAACCTTGATTTTTTTACTTATATCCGTATTCAAATCCTTCAAATGCAGAATAACATCACTGTT
>CAJTZB010000203.1 GCA_910583815.1 uncultured Lachnospiraceae bacterium | reverse complement strand
TGCCGTATCTCCTTATAAGGTGGTTTTGTGAAGTTGGGCACCATTTTAGCACCACAACCAAGGCAATAAATACAAGTACAAAGAAAGTTTAGAACTGCTCTTGTATTTACGCTGTTATGTTACGCAATAAAGGTTCAATAAACCTTGCAATTAAAGGCTTTTCAGAAACCAAAGTCAATAGAACAAGGTCGTTTATACCTTTTCCTTCAAAAATGCCCTTTAATTGCGTAACATTTCCAAGAGAACAGCCACCCGCTTATATTATCTTTTCCCTCCCATTCCTTTACAAAAAGTTCCGCAGCAAGCATAGGAAAAAGGTACCCTTTCCGTAAAATAATCTGCATTTTGTACAATTCTTATTTTTCTGTGAGAACATCAGAAATCGACCGTCTGCCTTTTTCGCCAAAATCATCTGCTACGTTTTCAAAATTATATATCAATAAATTTTCCTTGTTCCGTTTAAGCTCATTGATTGTACGACCGGATTTATCAAATATCCCTGTCGGAGCAGTTTGATACGGACGAATACTGTTTACTGACATTGTATATGTTACGTTTTCAACAGCCCTTGTTCTAATGTGCGATTTTATTAGCTCATACCGTTCGATGTCATCGCTATCTGCCACATCATAAAACAGTACAATATTTAATGCTGTATTCTCACGATACAATTCTCTAAAATATTCAGGATACCGTACTTCAAAACATATTCTCACACCTATTTTTATGCCGTCAATTTTAAATATGCCCTCTTTATTACCTATAGTAAAATTATCTTTATCCCATCCCCACAAGGCTCTCTTATGGTAGTTTTCTGTTGTCTTACCAGGCGATATTAGCCTTGCACTGTTGTAATATTTATTTTGCTCTTTTGTAATCGTGCCAACAAGAATATACATATTGCTTTTTTTGACATTTTTTCGATTTCCCGATATGCCACATCTAACTCTTCAAAATTAACATCCACAGCAGATTTTATATCTCGAGGCGGATATCCTGTCAATGCACACTCTGGAAAAACTAACAGACGGATATTCTGACTCGCTGCATCTTCAATACCTTTACATACAGCGTAAAAATTATCTGTAATACTTGAACCAACAGCAAATTGATATGCACCTATTCTCAATTCAATGTTCCTCCTCAAATTGTATGCTTTATATTGTATCTCCTATATATGGATTTTTCAACCATCTTTGAAAAGGCAGATTCTTATTTCCCATAGGCCTCCACCATTCCTTCATACTCTTCTTTTGTCAAAGAAATAACTGTCCCATGCCTTGGACGCGGCCTTGGAAGCGCATATCCTATCTTTTTCTCAAACACACCATCTGCGAGGCTGCTGCATGTCATAACATAATAGCCAATCCCACCATACTGGTCAAGCAAAAGCACATAGTTTTCACCCTCTTGTACATCTTCTGCATTCAAGGCAAAGCAGCAAGGCCCCTCTACCCCTTCCTGTGCATAGAGCGATGCCGATTCTACCTTTGTCCATGTATCAAGCAGACGTTTCGCACACTCCAGAATAATGCGGCTCTCACCTTCATACTTTGTGAAGCGGTAGTACATCTCACCTTCCTTGATTACTGTTGTATCAATTGTATCATGGTCATAGCCAATCCAGACTTTTGGCTCAGTAAAGTTTACAAAATCCCTTGTCTTTACATAGTAGACACGCTGCCTTGCATAACCGTCGCTGCTTACTCTGGAAGCCCAGAATACCAGATATTCCCCTGTCACCTCATCATAATAAGCTTCTGGTGCCCATGTGCAGCCAGCAGTCTTTTTGTTGACTTCCACCATACGCTGCTCGGACCAATGCACCAAATCTTCGGACTCCCAAATCATAATCGAACGGCTTCCCTCAGTCTGCGCTTTCCACCAGTCTCCGTCTGCCGCAATACATAAATCGGTCGCTATCAAAAAAAAGCGGTCTCCCTCCGCCGAGCGAAGCAGGAATGGGTCTCTGAGCCCCTTTGTCCCAAGTTCAGAAACAAGCACAGGCCTGCGGTAATTTAATGCACTCCATGAAAAACCATCTTTACTTACTGCAAACGAAATTGCTTCCTGATTGGCGCCATTTCCCGTAAAATAGGCAAACAGATAATCTGTATACTCCTTTTCCTTTGGTTTTGCAAGCACCGTTACCTCAAACTCCTTCCGAAGCGTTGCCTCTCCAAGCGTCAAGTACGCATACAATGTTACCCTTGTATCGTTCTCCTGCCTTACGACAACTCCCGCAGGCGTTGCATCATAATTTTCATTTTGCCGCTCCTCATCCGAAATAACTTCCGGATTGGAAGATTTCCAAACAATAGCTGCTCCGTTTTCACCAACAAGCGGCAGATACAGATTGCCACGCACGCCATCCGCATCAAGAACAGCGAGCGCCTCATAGTCAGCAAGCAGTTCTGCCGATGCATGCTCAAAATCGTTGACGAACGGCGTTGGCGAAGGCTGTGCTTCTGGTGTTGCCGTTTTTGTAAGTTCCGGTTCCCCTGTCAGATTTGAATCCGCTCCATCTTCTGCAGACTGCCCCTTCTGGCATCCTGCCAGAAAAATAAGAAAACAAATCCCAAGCAATGCAATATGTCTCTTTCCCATAAATATCCTCCTACTGCTTCTTTATAAAGCACTGTATTTCAATCGTGCCATCTGTACACCAATAATACCGTTACTTGACGAGTAACGGTATTATTGTAGCAGATATGGGAAAAAAGAACAACCTGAAGTCAATATTCTGATAACAATCTGCATACCAGAGCTAACCTTCCATCAGCTCTGTCACGTCTCCAAGATGCAGCACCGCAAGTTCATGCAGCGCCCTTGTCGCTGCTACATAGAGCAGTTTTGCATGGCCGTCATCCTTTGGATAATCTTCCTTCGTCGGATTGCAGATCAGCACCGCATCAAACTCCAGTCCCTTCGTGTATTCGACCGGAAGCACAAGAACCCCTTGCCCAAATTCTGCTTTCTCTAAACTGCTTTCCTCTATCTGTATCCGGCTTCCCAATTTCTCTGCCATATCCTTCGCCTCTGCAGCAGTCCTGCACACTACGGCAACCGTGTCGTAGCCGTCCTGCTGCCAAGACAAAATCTTCTCTGCCATCTGGCAAATCAGCTTTTCTTCGCTGCCGCACTTCTCCACACAGACCGGATTTCCGTGCCTGATAATCGGCTCTATTGGATAGGAAAAAAATGCGCCGTGCTGCAAAATTCCTTGTGCAAACTCTGAAATCTCCACTGTGTTCCGGTAACTCTTAGAAAGCACGCCAAATGTATCGCTCTTATCCGTCAGCATCAGCCCTTTTAGCTCTTCCCAATCGTTTAAGCCAATACCAAAACGGATATTCTGCGACACGTCGCCCATAATCGTCCATGTTGCAGCCGGAATACAGTACTTTAATACTGCATACGCCATCATACCAAAATCCTGCGCCTCATCTACAACAATATGGTGGGCCTCACGGATAGGGTCTGTCTCCTTTATTCTCTTATACAGATAGGCAAGCGCCGCCAGGTCATAGACATCAAATGCTGTCTTTTCCAGAATTCTGGTCTTTGTTTTCCCTTTTCCTTGTTCTGCATTCTCTGTTTTTATTTTCCTGCAGCCTGATACCTGCTCTGCACTCAAAAAGTCCTCATAAATATCATAGATGCTTCTCTTCCACTTTTTCGCCCCAAACAATCCGGTATACTCTTTTATTTTCTGCCTGCGCACCTCTGGCGTATATGAAATATCCCGCCCTGTGATTTCATTGTGAACCTTTGCAAGCATACGCGTATTGAGCATATCTATCTTGGACTGTACTGAAATCCTCGGATTCTCTTTAATATAGCTTTGAATCTGTTCCTTTGCATAAAGTACCTGATCATCAAACAGCACATCTTCCTGCGGAATCACTTCATTTTCAAGCTCTTCGCAGAATTTCTCCAGCTTACGGAACCAACCGTAAGTACCTTTTTGAGCAGTTTCCTGTCTGCGCTGCAAATTGTCGTTATGCGGTGCAATACAATATTTCTTTTCATCCCAATCCTCATACAGAAGCCGCACAAACAGTTCCTCCATCGTCATCTGCCTGGCACCATGCACATCAAGCTCCGGAAGCACACCGGTAATATAATTGAGCAGGATGCGGTT
>CAJTZB010000202.1 GCA_910583815.1 uncultured Lachnospiraceae bacterium | reverse complement strand
GTAACGGATCCCGTTCCGACAGCAGCGCCAAGCAATACGCCAAAACCGACCAGTACACCAAAGCCAACGCAGGCTCCTGTTCCAACTCCGACGCAGGGGGCTGACAACCAGCTTGTGACAACCGGCTTTCCAAGAGCGGGTACGGTTACGGCAAGCCGCCTGAATGTAAGACGTGGGGCAGGAACAGGACATGAAGCAATTGCTGTAATTGTGCGGACGGCAAAAGTTACGGTGCTTGCAGTAGAAAAGAATACGGCAGGAGAATATTGGTATCAGATTTCGTTTTCACAGGACGGTGTAACAAGGACAGGGTATGTCATGAGTACTTATATTGCAGTGGATGCACCTGTGGCTACAAAGGCACCGACATCCCCATCTCCGACTTCTGCACCTAAGCCTAGCAAAACACCGACGCCAACTCCGACACCGGTAGTTTCCGTGACCGGAGAGCGGGTTACAAGGGAAGAAATTGATGATGATAATGCAGTGTACTATTATACAGGTATTGTAACGGCACATCGTTTGAATTTAAGAGAAGGCGCCTCTACTTCGACAGAGGCATTGGCAGTGATTGACCAGAATACGCAAGTCATGATTGTCAATGAAACAGTCAGCGGTACATCAATTTGGTACCGTGTGGCGGTAAAACAGGGCGGAAAAATTTTATACGGCTATATGCTGAGCAAATATGTAAAACTGCTGTTTGAAGAGCCGGTTTCGGCACAGATTATCTGGGAAAGGGTCAAGCTCCGTAACCGTGCTTCATTTACCGGAGCATATGTCAAGACGGATTCGGGTGAAATTATTTCATTAAATATAGGGGAAACGATTCGGCTGATTTCCGAAACTACCATTGACGGTGTGAAATGGCTGGAGGCTGCTGTAGAACGAGGAGGACGTTTTTATACCGGATTTGTTCCGGAAGAAATGGTGCTGTTTACGGAGGAGACATCTTTAGGGCCTTCACCAATACCTTCGCCTATTCCAACTCCAACTCCTACTCCAACAGTGCCGCCGGTATGGCCGACACAAGGCCCGGCAGCTACAATAACACCGAGACCAACACCTACGCCAAGGCCAACGACGACACCAAGGCCAACACCGGCGCCGACTTCCGGTGCGCTTCCTACTCCGCAGGTATATGACGGTGCTTCGGGCTATCCGGTCAACAGGGCAGGGACGCTTACGGGCTACGGCACTACGTCCAAGGAAATGCTTCTGGTGGCATATGAAATTTTGGAATATCCGTTTACGCTTGTAAATGATGCAAACGGAAATCCAATTATATTAGAAGGAAGAGAACAGCTTTATCTGTATGACCAGTATATTGCACCATCCAGTATGGATATTTACTGGCATGTGGGATTTTTGCATAATGGAAAGATGTATTACGGCTATATTCCGTGGGAGCATATTACAGAAGGAATGGCAGAAGATACAAATCAGGGAAATCAGGGGATTACAGGAAACGATGCAGATTTTGAATATCTGATGGAACTGCAGGGCTTTCCGGAGAGTTATAAGCCGTATTTGAGGGAATTGCATGAAAAGCATCCGGCATGGGTATTTGAGGCGTTCCATACAAATCTTTTGTGGGATACCGTAATTGAAGAGGAAGGTATTGCGGGAAGAAACCTGATTCCAAACAGCAAGGGGATTGCATGGAAATCATTAGAAACCGGAGCGTATGACTGGGCGACCGACAAATTTATTTTGTATGACGGCTCTACCTGGGTTACAGCTTCTAAGGCGGCAATTGCCTACTATATGGACCCAAGAAATTTCTTAAACGAAACGAACGTATTTATGTTTGAAGTGCTCCGTTATGCGCCATCCTATCAGAATGAGATGGGAGTAGAGAGCGTACTTGCCAATACTCCATTTTATTATAGTTCATATAACTACACAGACGAATTTGGGATTCCGCAGACGTATACGTATGCACAGACCTTTATTGCAGCAGCGGAATACTCCGGAGTCAGCCCATACCATTTGGCAGCAAGAGTAAAGCAGGAAGTTGTAACCAGTTCAACAACCGTCAGCAACAGTGTAACCGGTACGGTCAGCGGATTGGAAGGGCTTTATAACTTCTACAATATCGGAGCGTACCATTCTACGGTGGCAGGAGGTGCGATTGCCAATGCATTAAAATATGCAAAGAACGGCGCAAGCAATAATGATGAGCAGAACGATGCAGCACTGATTCCGTGGAGGAATCCATACAATGCGATTGTCGGAGGTGCCTATATCCTTGGTTCGACTTATATTAACCGCGGACAGGATACCATCTATCTGCAGAAGTTCAATGTGACCGAAAACTCGACTTACTATCACCAGTATATGGCGAATGTGGAAGCGCCGATGGCGGAGTCCAAAAAGACGGCAAGCGCCTATACAAATGTATCATCGCTTCCGATTGTATTTTCTGTTCCGGTCTATTTAGACATGCCGCAGCAAAATGCACCGATGCCAGGCGAGGAATACAATCCAAATAACTGGCTGAAAGAACTGCATATTTATGATATTGACGGAAACGAACTTTTAGTTACGCCAACCTTCCAGCCAAAGGTAGATCAGTTATATTATCTGGTTGCAGACAGCGATGATATGCTTCTTCAGGTTGAAGCAGAGCCTGTCAGCAAGAAGGCAACCGTGCTTGGAACCGGTTTTATCGGGTTGGAATATGGTTCTAATACAATTACAATTATGGTAATTGCAGAAAACGGAGACGTGCGGGAATATACGATTATTGTGGCGAAAGAAGAATAATAAAAAGCGCGTTTCATGAAATTTCTGAAGTTTGGAGGGACTGTCATTTTGGAAAAGAAAAGTGTAAAGCAACCAAACAGACACATGGGTTTTGTGGCAGTTTTTTTGTTGGTGTTTGTGCTGCAGACTGCATTCGGAAGAGAATGGGAAGCATATGCGGCAAGTGTAACGATTACATTTTCAACAGATAAAGAAGAAATCCGTGTCGGAGATGTGGTAGAGGTGACAATGACCCTTACTTCTACAGATACGATGGGGGATTTTGAAGCTTATCTTGATTATGACAGTACAGTGTTAGAGTTTTCCTCAGCACCTGCCTGCATTCAGGGAGGTGGGGGAAGACTTCGGATTTCCGATATTGGTGCCTCTGCTTCTAGACAAGAGAGAACCTATAAGATCCGCTTTCTTGCGGCAGCACAGGGCAGCTGTTTGGTTTCCTTATATGACCGTCCGATTGTCTATGGCTATTCGGATGGTGTCGGAATGTCAGTGACAAGCGTCAGCAAGACGATTACAGTGCTTCCGGCAAGCAATGCTTCCGGCAACAGCAAACTTTCAGTGCTTCGTATTTTGGATGGCACAACACAGACGGTTCCGCTGACTCCGGAGTTTTCGCCGGAGGTTGATACGTATTTTTCTGCAGTGCCTTATGATACGGCAGATTTGATTTTAAGTGCGCTTGCAGAAGACAGCCGTTCCGAAGTTGTCATTTCGGGGCAGCAGAAGCTGCAGTTTGGAAATAACGAAGTGACAATTACAGTTACAGCAGAGGACGGAAGTGTTACAAAGTATACAATTTATGTTTACCGCGAGCCGGAGCCTACCCAGACACCATTGCCGGAAGAGAAGACAGAGTCCGGAGTAATGCTTGCCTTGGAGGGTGAGTCCGTGGTTCTGACGGAATACCATACCTATACGGCAGTAGAGCGTCCGGAGGATTTTGCTGTGCCGGAAGGGTATGAGGCGACCTATTTGTTTTTGAATGAAATTCAGGTAGAAGCATATGCTAAGAAAGAGGCAGGTTCGGAAGGGATTCTGCTTTTGATGCTTCGTAATGAGGCAGGGGAAACAGGCTGGTACAGCTACGACCGCGTTGAGCAGACTGTTCAGAGGGTACAAGAAGAACGTTTTGTAATACAGCAGATTGTAGAAGCCGAGGATGAAGCTCTTGTAAAGGCGCTGGAGCAGTATAAGAGCAACCAAGGAGTGCTTTTATTTGTACTGGCATTGCTCTGCGGGTTCTGCCTGCTGCTGGTTTCCCTTGTAGTTTGGCTGCTTATACTTAAGAACAGACGGATGCGTTGACAAAACAAAAGAGTTGGTATAGACTTGTTAAAATAATAAAAAGAGTGAAGGTTTCATCTCATTTTGGAGGCTTTATGAATAATAAATTTACGCCAAATGCTGAGCAGGTACTGGCAGAAGCCTATAAACTGTCAGAGCAGATG
>CAJTZB010000201.1 GCA_910583815.1 uncultured Lachnospiraceae bacterium | reverse complement strand
AGAAACCGGTGTCTGTATTACACATCCTTTTCATGGAAGCTTGTGGATTCCAATATCTTTGTCCGGTTTTAGACGCATCATTAAAAAAGAAGCGCTTCCTTTATGGTGTTCAGGACGAGATTTTAAATATTCCTTTGAATAAAACTGCAGACTGATGTCTTTACTGCACTCATATTCTACCCCGATATAGCACATCCCTTTTGGGCAGCTCTGCTCCAACGCCCTGTAACAATGCTCCTTTGCCTGCTTCAGCTGCTCAGGAGAAACTTTTTTGATATATTCGGGATTGGAAAACTGCTCCTCGGTATCTTTCCAAACGTCCATCAATGCAACCGTATTGATATAGCACCAAACCTTATCCCCTCTATGATCCACAAAACTGAAAGAACGACTTTTCCCAACATTTAGCGTAACCGCTTTTTCCAACAGATACCTTTTGAAGTCGGGCCTGTGTTTTATGATGATCGGCATCTCTGGGGAATATTTTGGCAACTCATCCAAATCAGCAATTTCCAGAGTTACAAGCTGTAAGTTCTCCCACTCTTCCTCTTTCAGCCATTCCGGGACTACCCAACCAGCACTCATCATAGCCAGAAACAATTGAATTGTTCTGTAATTCTGTACCGAATGCTCCAAAGGTCCTGCAGAGGCGCTCTGCACATGCAGCCACTGGGTTCCAAAACAGAACTCACTGCAATGCAGGTAACATTCCTCATGCCCTTCATTCTCCTTCAGCAGCCTTCTTTGGTTACGCATACCCTTTCTTCTATGGCGGTTTTCTTGTTCTTCATATGGTTCAATAATATATAGCTCTGCCGATTCTCCCAATGTCATACCGACCATATGGTATTTCTTTCCGTCCCGCTCTATCGTCCGCCCAATGGCAAGGACATCGCTCCACTGTTCATGAGCATCCTCTAAATATGAAAATTTCATAGTCAATGCCCTTCTCTCTCCTTTTTTTAATTGGCTGCAATTTAATCTAGGCCATCAATAAACTCCTCTACGTTTTCGGTGCGTATATCAATAGATACGCTATCATCCGCTTTAGAAACCAGATAAATATACAGAGGAAGCATCTGCATACTCCCGCCGCCAATCAGCAGATAATAATTTTCATCAATATCATAACGTAAAATATAAAGTCCAGAGCCAATCTCTTTGCTGTTATATTGCTCAAAATCGCTCCAACTCAGCGCATCTCCCTTTTTGGCCAGCTCTTTTATCACCTCAAGCGTCAATTCCGTATTTTCCGAAGCAGCAGGATGTGATAATTTATGACAGCTAGTTAAACCAATTGAAAGCATCAAAATTACAGATAGAGCCATCTGCTTCTTCATATTTATGTCCGCCTTCCAAATTATCTGCTGCACTCCAATATCAATGTATCTATTTTAGCATATTGCCTCTTTAAATTCCACTCCGCCACTCCATGAATTTAAAGACAAAAAATTCCTGTGATACCAAAACCGGATTCCAATCCCGGTTCTTTCATATCACAGGAGTTTTTTTTACCTTATAGGATTCTGTTCTTTTTTGTTCTTCCTGTCATCCAAATCACTGATAAGCTTAAACAGATTGGCGACTGCCATACTTGCCAGCCCTGCAAACAAATAATTGTTGCCATCTTCCGTAAAAATAGCCAAACCTAAAAATATGATTGCCAATACCGTCAATGTCCCATATCCGATAAAAAGTATCCTTTTTTTACTGTTTTTCATCCTGCTTCTTCCCTTCTCCATTCACCAGCTCTTTCATGATACAGACTATCGATATAACTATCACTGCTATGGACAAGATATAATAAGGAATCCCCACATAGGATATGACACGTCCCAAGCTCACTCCCTGCCAGAAATAACGAAGTGTCACTGCCGTGCAGAATAGCATCGTCAAAGAAAAGACACCGCACAACAGAAAGGCACATGCAGCTATTAGTTTTTTTCATTTCGGCCCCTTTTGATTACCTGTCATGACTTACTTATTCCGAATCACGGAGGCAATCATCTTAAACGACATTTTCTGCCCATTGTACAGAACAAGTCCTCTGTAGATTCTGGCCGAGAGCATAATAAACAAAAGAGAGAATACAAGCAAAATAACAGTAGAAATAATGCCTTGTACAATTCCGACCGTGCCAGTCAGAAGCTCTACCGGAATACAGAACGGGATCGTAAACGGAATATTCCTTGCAATTACCATAACATTTTCTTTTTCAAGCAGCACGCCCATATAGCAGACAAGCCAGCTAATAACGATTGGAAGCGTAAACACACTCTGCACGCTGGATGCCTCTTCTGGACGTGTCACCATGCTTCCTGCCATGCCGGACAGCACGCAGTAAAATAAGAAACCACAGGCAAACGTCACAAATGCGAGCACGACTGCTACCGGAGAAAACGCACTCTCTCCAACGTTATCACGCAGGAATCCCACCATCATGCTGATGGAACTTTCCACTCCCGGAAACAGCATACGTGAAGTCTGTATACCTGCAAACAATCCTGCTGCAATACATACAACCCATATCAGGAACTGGGCAATTGCCGATGTTACTATTGCAAACACCTTTCCGGTCAAAAGAGCATACGGATGAAGGGAAGTCAACAACGTTTCCATTAATTTGGAAGTTTTTTCTGTAGAAACTTCCTGACTGATACTCTGTCCATATAGAAGAAGGAGGAAATAAAGCACAAGGCCAAATATAAGCGGAGCCAAATACTGAATCAGATAGGCCAGCACGCTGTTTTCTCCGCCCGCATCCAAAATATTGACGCTGACCTGTTTCGCAATCTGGGCGATCTGATAGCTGCTCAGTCCACTTTCATTCAGGCGCTTTGTTTCTACAAAGCCTGCAACAAGGGCTGCTATCTCCTGTCCGTCATTTAGTTCCAAACTTGATGTAGACGGCACAAGGGCACGTACCTGAATTACCCCGTCTTCCAATGCAATCACAACACCAAGCGCCATGCTGCTCTCTTCTTTTGCTGCCATAGCCTGCAGCTCTTCTTCTGAAATCCCAGATACGCTCTCAAAGGCAAGGCCCCTGTAATAAGCTGCTTCCGACAGCTCGGCGGTCCATTCTGTGTATGGTATTTCTCCTATTCCCGCCAGATCAAGCACATAGACTTTCTGTACCTTACAGAAGCTCGCTTTTTCTTCCTCTTTATCTGGTTTTGCTGCCAAAACCGTAAGCAGCACTGCAATCGCAAACACAATCACGCCCGCAATTACCGTCACCGCTTTATATGATTTTGTTCCCATATGCTGTTTCAGCGTAAACGAAAATACTGTTTTCCAGCCTCTGAATTTATTCATGTCCATTTACTCCATATTTCTGCACAGCTTTTTGTGTATACCAAGTCTGTGGACGCTGTGCAGACACAGACTTGTAGTTGAAAATACAGTTTTCAACTTTTTCCCTTTTTGATGTCAGGCATCGGTTTTACCGATTCCTTGAGATAGCAAACAGTTCCTTCATTTTAATACGTTTTCCATTATGGAGAATCAATGTTTCATAAACCTTTGCCACAAAGCGGAACAAAAGGATTACTGAAACAAGCAGGATAACAATAGAAAGCACTGCAAGCCACGGTTCTGCCCTTCCGACCAATAATGCACCCGGAAGCAGATATGCCGAAGAAATCGGGAACAGCAACGCAAATGTCACAAATGCATTGTTGCCGACACCCATCAGGCTTCCTGCCGCACCCATTCCGATATAGGCGCCCACAAGAGCAGTCAGAGTAAAGAATGTAAGGCTTTCGCTTGCTTCTTCCATACGGCTGACCGTAGCACCGCAAAGACCCGCCAGCGTCGCATACAGTACAAGTCCGCCTCCTGCCGCAAGCAGGCCAAGAAGAATATTTACAAAATTCAGGTTTTCAAGTACCTCCGGAGAGAAAAACTGTGTAATTGCATTTGTTGTTGTACCAAATAAGAGGCCGCCAAGCTTTGATGAAACATAACCTGCCAAAATCATAAGTACCATCTGAAGCATTACTGTTACAAGCATTGCCAGAACCTTGCCGACAATCAGCGCCAGCGGACGGACGGAGGTCAGAAGGTATTCCAGCACTTTGGACGATTTTTCAGTTACAACCGAAGTAGCTACTTGAGAGCTTGCCATAACGCTAATCATCAGCACGATAAACAGCACCCCATATACAAGCCAATATTCACTCTGTGAAATCGAAGTATCCTCAAGGACTACTGCGCTTTTCGTATCTACAACG
>CAJTZB010000200.1 GCA_910583815.1 uncultured Lachnospiraceae bacterium | reverse complement strand
AGATTGAAAATTTTAACCTTCAATCTTTCTCCCCTCTATATTGCTTTTTCAAATATCCTAAGCTTTGCGCTTTTGGATCTTGAATTGAATTTCAGTTCCTCCTTGCTAGGCAAAATTGGTTTTCTTGTAACTACGGCTCCCCTGCTCTTTCTTCCACAAACGCAAACCGGGAATTCCGGCGGACAGATACACGGATGTTCATTTTCTCTGAATTTAAGTTTTACAATTCTGTCCTCCAGAGAATGAAATGTAATGATACAAAGCCGCCCTCCCGGAGCAAGCAAAGAAATCATTTCATCCAATGTATGTTCCAGCACTTCCAACTCCCTGTTCAGTTCAATTCGGATTGCCTGAAATGTCTTTTTGGCAGGGTGCCCTGTATTCTTTCGCACTTTTGCCGGAATCGCCGCCTTAATTGCTTCCACTAACTGGAATGTTGTTTCTATCGGCGCTTCTTTACGCATTCTTACGATGTGTTTTGCAATGTTCTTTGCGAACTGGTCCTCCCCATAGTTCCTTATCATATAGTAAAGTTCTTGTTCACTATAACTGTTCACAATATCCTTTGCCGTTTTCTCCATACGCTTGTCCATTCTCATGTCAAGCGGTGCATCTGTTTTGTAGCTAAAGCCACGCTCTGTAGTATCTAACTGGTAGGACGATACCCCAAGATCCAGCAAAATTCCATCTACTTTGGCAATTCCAAGGCTCTTTAGTACCTCTGGCATCGCCTCGTAGTTGCTGCGGACAAGCTTTGCAAACGAGAATTCCTGAAGCCGTTCCCCTGCGGCTGCAATCGCATCTCCGTCTTGGTCAATTCCAATAAAACGCCCTTTCCCACACATCCTTCTGCAGACTTCAGCAGCATGTCCGGCTCCTCCCAATGTTCCGTCCACATAAATGCCGCCCGGCTTTACTGACAGGCCGTCTACTGTCTCTTCAAACAAAACCGAAACATGCCGGAATTCTTTTTTCTGTTCCATTTTCTCCTCACTTCTGCGCCTTTAAAAACTCAGCCCGAATTCCGACATATGTTCTGCGATTTCATCCATATCGTCATAGCCGTCATTCTGCTCCCAGCGCTCCTTGCTCCAGATTTCGATTTTGCTTAAAACACCAACAAAGACAACCTCTTTTTCCAGTGCTGCCTGTGTGCGAAGCTTTGCCGGAATCAAGATTCTGCCCTGCTTGTCCACTTCGCACATCACGGCACCTGCCATAAAATAACGCTGCAGCTGCCTTGCCTCCTTACTTCCTGGAAGATTCTTTAACCCTGATACAAAAACCTCCCACTCCTCATTAGAATATACAAAAAGGCAGCCGTCCAGTCCCTGGGTCACAACAAAATTTTCACCAAGCTGCTCTCTGAATTTGGACGGCACAATAATACGTCCTTTTTCGTCGATCGTATGGTTATATTCTCCCATGAACATTCCGGCTCACCTCCTTTTGATGTACAAGGTGTTATCTGTGTCTAGCGCCGGGTACAGATAGAAATATGCCTTATCCTACGTGACTTCAGATATTTTTAGCACCATTTCACTCCACTTTACACTACTTCACACCACTTTCCACCACTCATACCAACATTTTACCCCACTTCCATTGAAATTTCAATAGAAAAATAAAAAAGAAGCGTATTGCTACGCTTCTTTCCGCTTCCAATTTTTTCTTTTCTATTGTTGTCTTTTGGAGCCTGCCACCGCAGATCTCGGCTTTCCCTTTTCTTTGTTTCTGTATTTTATGAAACCTCGTATGAGAAATCCTGCCCCTACAAGCATCATAATGGCTGCCGCCAGCTGCCCACCATTAATCTCAAATGATGCAACCTGCAGACGCACTTTATCCGCCTTAAAAAATTCCGTAACAAAGCGAATCAGTCCATATCCAAGCAGATATGTATAAAACACTTGGCCAGAAAATTTTTTATGCTGGTATAAAATAATCAGAAGAGCAAACAACACAATATTTCCGATAATTTCATACAGAAATACCGGATGCACCTGTAAAAAGTCCGATCCAACAAATGCCTGCCTGCTCAGCAGCAACGTTTCCGCATTGACATCCCTTGCTTCCACCTGCATCGCAAACAGCCCTTCCGAATAAGTACCAAGCATGTCTCGGTTAAAGAAATCTCCCCATCTGCCAATAATCTGCCCAAGCAATACGCCTACAATTGCCGTATCGCACAGTTTTTTTAGTTCATATTTCTTTCTCTTACAGAACAGCCATGCCACAAGAAAAGCTGCCAGCAGAGCTCCTAAAAAAGACAGTCCCCCATTGCTTAAAGAAAGAATCTCCTTAGGGGCCTCTTTAAAATAGGACCAGCGCTGCAATACATACACAGCCCTTGCTCCTGCAATTCCTGCGATAATTGCAAAAATCGCAAAATCCAAATACAGCTCCATGCTCTGCCCGGACTTTTTCGCAAGATATTTGGTCAAAAGAAGCCCGAATAACATCGCGCACGCAATCAGTATTCCATAAAATGAAATATGCAGCCCAAACAGTTCGATTCCTGTAGTCAGATGCTCAATATCAAGTCCAAGTTCCGGAAAACGCACGGAACCATCTGCTGTGATAACCATAGTTGTGAACATCTCCTTTCAATAGCGTCGGTGTACAAAGACTCTATCACACATTGAAGCGGAACAGTACCACATCTCCGTCCTGCACAACATATTCCTTGCCTTCTGAACGAACAAGTCCTTTTTCCTTTGCTGCATTGAAACTTCCGCATTCGGTCAAATTATCATAGCTCACAATTTCTGCACGGATAAAGCCTCGTTCAAAATCACTGTGAATCTTTCCTGCCGCCTGTGGAGCCTTCATGCCCTTTGTAATTGTCCAGGCTTTCGTTTCCTTTGGTCCTGCGGTCAGATAGCTGATTAAGCCAAGCGTATGGTAGCTCGCACGAATCAGCTTCTCCAGCCCGCTTTCCTGTAAACCAAGTTCTTCTAAGAACTCCTTTTTCTCTTCTTCATCAAGCTCTGCAATTTCCTGCTCAATCTGTGCACAGATTACAAATACTTCTGAACCTTCCTGCTCTGCAAGTGCCCTTACTGACTGTACGTATGAGTTGGAGCCTCCCTCGTCCGCAAGGTCCTCATCCTTTACATTGGCAGCATAAATCACCGGTTTGCCGGTCAAAAGATTGTACTGACTATAAAATTCCTGTTCCTCTTCATCTGAAAGCGCAAATGTCTTTGCCATTTTTCCATTTTCAAGATGCTCTTTCAGACGCTGAAGCAGCTCTGCTTCCTTTGCTGCCTGCTTGTCGTTCTTTGCACTTTTTACAACTCTGGAATATCTTCTCTCCAATACTTCCAAATCGGAAAAAATCAGTTCCAGGTTAATCGTCTCTATATCACGAACCGGATTGACTGAGCCATCCACATGGATAATATTAGAATCTTCAAAACAACGCACGACATGGACAATAGCATCCACCTCACGGATGTTGGCAAGAAACTGATTTCCCAGCCCTTCTCCTTTGGACGCTCCTTTTACAAGGCCTGCAATATCTACAAATTCCACCGTTGCCGGTACAATTTTCTCCGAAGCATAAAGCTTTCCAAGCACCTGAATACGCTCATCCGGCACAGGAACAATGCCCACATTCGGGTCAATTGTACAAAATGGATAGTTGGCGGATTCCGCTCCTGCCTTTGTCAAAGAATTAAACAGAGTACTCTTGCCGACATTCGGCAGCCCGACGATTCCTAGTTTCATACTGATTTATTCCTTTCTCTCATCCTGGGATTCCACAACAATAAAAATTCCGTCTGAAAACTCCACTGTCGCTTCTTCCTGTACTATTTCATTGCTTACACCAAGCGTCTGCTCCCTATAAAATGTGAGATTCTCCGTCGGATACTTAAATCCGCCCAAAGTAACTCCCTTCACACTGTCCGTCAATGGAAGCAGTGAGACATAATGTCCATACGCCTGCGTCTTATAAAGCATAAAACTCCTGTTTTTCAGATATAATTTATTATATTCATCATAGATGAAACCGCTCACTCCGTCTTGCAGCAGCTTCTGCAGCAAGAACAAGTTTGCAAGGCTGTGATCTAGCCTCGTGCCTGTTGCACCCAAAAAGGAAAGCTCTGTACATCCTCTGCTAAGTGCAGTATCTATTGCCAACTCGGTATCCGTCTGGTCCTTTTCCGGACAATGCCTTAAAATAATCTCTTCCGGATAGCAAGAAAGAAGCGTTTTATCCACGGTATCAAAGTCACCCACAATATAATTCGTTATCAT
>CAJTZB010000199.1 GCA_910583815.1 uncultured Lachnospiraceae bacterium | reverse complement strand
GGAATTTAAGAAGTGTAGAAAAAGCACTGCTCTTTCTTGGAGAACAGGTGAAAGTGACGTCTGATGCAAAAGAAGTTCTTCGTGCCGATAAGATTATCCTGCCGGGAGTCGGTGCATTTGGGGATGCTATGCAAAAATTAAATGAGAAAAGGCTTTCCGATACGATTCGGGAAGCCTTTGAGAAAGGAATACCGCTGCTTGGAATTTGTCTTGGCCTTCATCTGCTGTTTGAAGGCAGTGATGAAACGCCAGATGTCAGCGGCCTTTCTATTTTAAAGGGAAGGATTTTAAGGATTCCGGATGAGAATGGGCTTAAAGTACCTCATGTTGGGTGGAATTCTCTCAAAATAGAGAAAGATGCTGCTTTATTCCGGGATATACCAAACGGCTCGTATATGTATTTTGTGCATTCCTATTATCTGAAAACAGAGGAAGATATTGTAGCAGCAACTACAGACTATGGAGTAGAAATCCATGCCTCTATTCAAAAGAAGAACCTGTTTGCTTGCCAGTTCCACCCGGAAAAAAGCGGAGAGGCCGGATTGCGGCTGCTGCAAAATTTCGCCAATCTATGAAGGAGGTGCTATGCTTACAAAGAGAATCATTCCCTGTTTGGATGTACATAACGGAAGGGTAGTAAAAGGTGTCAACTTCGTGAACCTAAAGGATGCGGGAGACCCTGTGGAAATTGCAGCAGCATATGACAAGGCGGGGGCAGATGAGCTGGTTTTTTTGGATATTACAGCATCTTCTGATGCCAGGGCAATCAAGGCAGAACTGGTTCGGCGTGTGGCAGAGAGAGTATTTTTGCCATTCACGGTTGGCGGCGGTATCCGCACAGTAGAAGATTTTCGCGATATTTTGCGGGAAGGTGCAGACAAGGTTGCAGTAAATACAGCAGCAATTCTGCATCCGGAACTTATTTCACAGGCAGCTGATAAATTTGGGAGCCAATGTGTGGTCGTAGCGATTGATGCAAAAAAGAGGGAAGACGGAACCGGCTGGAATATTTATAAAAACGGCGGAAGGGTTGATACAGGAATTGATGCATTTTCATGGGCAGAGCAGGCATATCGCTTAGGTGCCGGAGAATTGCTTGTGACAAGCATGGACAAGGATGGGACAAAGGACGGCTATGATTTGGAACTGACTGCGGGGATTTCAGAGCTGGTAGGCATTCCGGTCATTGCTTCTGGTGGTGCAGGGGCACTTTCCCACTTTAAAGACGCTTTGACAAAGGGAAAGGCAGATGCGGCACTGGCAGCTTCCTTATTCCACTATAAAGAGCTGGAAATTTCAGAAGTAAAACAGTATTTACGGACGGAAGGCATCAATGTACGCTTATAAGCCCAATCCAAAATACTAAAAGGAGAAAAGACTATGGCAATGATAACAAATGACTGGATGCCTGCTATTCAGGATGAATTCAAAAAACCATACTATAAAGAATTGTATCAGTTTGTGCAGGAAGAATATAGCAGCAGGGTGGTTTTTCCGCCAGCAGACGATATTTTCAATGCATTTCATTTTACGCCGCTTTCCGAGGTCAAGGCGGTTATTTTGGGGCAGGACCCATACCACAATGTGGGACAGGCGCATGGACTTTGCTTTTCGGTGCAGCCTGGAACGGAGATTCCGCCATCCTTAGTCAATATTTACAAAGAACTGGAGGATGATTTGGGCTGCTATATTCCAAACAATGGTTACTTGGAAAAGTGGGCAAGACAGGGCGTATTGCTGCTTAACACGGTGTTGACGGTACGTGCGCATCAGGCAAATTCCCATCAGGGCAAAGGCTGGGAGCGGTTTACGGATGCAGTGATTCAAGCGGTCAATGAAAAGGAAGAACCGGTAGTATTCCTGCTTTGGGGAAAGCCTGCGCAGAGCAAGAAGTCCATGCTTACAAATCCGAACCATTTGATATTGGAAGCCCCACATCCTAGTCCGTTGTCAGCGTATAGAGGATTCTTTGGCTGTAAGCATTTCAGCAAGACAAATGAGTTTTTAAAAGAACATGGATTAGAACCGATTGACTGGCAGATAGAGAATAAATAAAATAAAAATAGCACACTCGCATCATATGGATTATTTTATATGCGAATGTGCTATTTTTTTAGTTCAGGTTTTTCATAGCAGTGGCTAACATCAGTTTAATTCGGTTTAACTGGTTTACTTCGCTGGCGCCAGGGTCGTAATCGACAGCAACAATATTGGAGTTTGGATACTGCGCGCGCAGCTCTTTGATAACGCCTTTGCCTACTACATGATTTGGGAGACAGGCAAATGGCTGTGTGCAGACGATATTTGGTACGCCGGAATGAATCAGCTCCAGCATTTCTCCGGTCAGGAACCAACCTTCGCCGGTTTGGTTGCCGCAGGAGACAATTGGAGAAGCGTACTCTGCCAATTGCTCGATTTTTGCCTGTGGCTCAAAACGTGTACTTTCTTCAAGGCATTTTCTTGCTTCTTTTCTCATGAATTCATAAAAATGAATTGCGAGGTTGTTTAAACGAGCAGAATTTTTACTTTTGCCAAGTGCTTCGTACTTAAAGTTTGCATTGTAAGAGCAGTAGAGCAGGAAGTCCATCAAATCCGGCATCACTGCTTCGGCACCTTCTGATTCTAATAAGCCGACAAGATCATTGTTGGCTGCCGGCAGGAATTTTACAAGGATTTCGCCAACAATACCGACACGAGGTTTTTTTATGTCAAGCAGAGGAACCGTATCAAAATCCCGGACAATACCGCGGATGTTCCGTTTGAATTCCTTAAAGTTCCCATTTGTGACAGAGCGCTTGCATACTTCTGCCCATTTGCGGTGCAGGGCATTGACGGACCCCGGAGATGCTTCATAAGGGCGGGTACGGTAGACAACCCGCATGAACAAATCACCATAAACAAGGGCCTGCATCGCGCGGAGAACAAGCTTAGGAGTAAAGGAAAAGCCCGGATTCTTTTCGAGTCCGGCGGTACTCAGCGAAACTACCGGAATGTGCTCAAGGCCTGCTTTTGCAAGTGCCCTGCGGATAAAACTGATATAGTTGGTGGCGCGGCAGCCGCCTCCGGTCTGTGTGATCATAAGCGCAACCTTGTCGGTATCATATTTTCCGGACTGCAGCGCCTCCATCATTTGCCCAACGACAATCAGAGAAGGGTAGCATGCATCATTATTTACAAACTTAAGGCCGGTATCTACAGCAGAACGCGTCGGGTTTGGCAGTATTTCGACACGGTAGCCACAGGAAGCAAGCGCAGGCTGCAGCAGTTCAAAATGAATTGGAGACATCTGCGGTGCAAGGATGGTGTATTCTTTACGCATTTCGCTTGTAAAGACGGTGCGCTTGTAGGAAGAGTCTGTAAGTTTTGTCTGTACATGTTTGCGTTTGCGGTCATTTACCGCAGAAAGCAAGGAACGGATACGGATTCTGGCAGCGCCAAGGTTATTGACCTCGTCGATTTTTAAGACAGTATAAATTTTGCCGGAGCCTGTCAGAATATCAGATACTTGGTCAGTAGTAACTGCATCCAAACCACATCCAAACGAGTTGAGCTGGATCAGTTCCAGATTCGGATTGGTACGGACATAAGACGCAGCTGCATACAAACGAGAATGGTACATCCACTGATCTATGACAATCGTTGGGCGCTCCACCTGCGAAAGATGCGAAATGCTGTCTTCGGTCAGGACGGCGACACCATAGGATGTAATCAGTTCCGGAATGCCGTGGTTGATTTCTGGGTCAATATGATATGGGCGTCCGGCAAGCACAATGCCGAGGCAGTCATGGTCTTTGATATAGGAAACAGCGGCTTCTCCTGCCTTTTTCATGTCGTTTCTTGCAGCAGCAAGTTCTGTCCACGCTTTATGTGCGGCAGCTTTGATTTCCTGCTCCGGAATGCCGTTTGCCTGCCCAAGAACCACAGCAAGGCGTTTTGCGGCAATTTCCTCGCTTTCTAAAGAAAGAAACGGATTCTGGAATATAATGTCAGGATTTTTGAGTTCTTCTACATTGTTTTTGATATTTTCTCCATAAGAAGTGACAATTGGGCAGTTATAATGGTTTCCAGAGCCTTCAAATTCCTTGCGTTCATAAGGGATGCAAGGATAGAAGATATAGTGGATACCCTGCTTTAGCAGCCACGAAATATGTCCGTGCGCAAGTTTTGCCGGATAGCATTCAGACTCGCTTGGGATGGATTCGATGCCAAGCTCATAAATCTTTCTGGTAGAAGCAGGAGACAGTATGACACGGTAACCAAGCTCT
>CAJTZB010000198.1:2827-4284 GCA_910583815.1 uncultured Lachnospiraceae bacterium | reverse complement strand
ATGAGATAATGATAAAGGCAGAGCTTCTGTTTATGGAAATCTTATATTGTGAGGATGCTGCCAAAGTAAAGCAGGCATATGAAAGGGATAAGAAAAAACTCATGGTGCTGAAATCCATGCCATCCATGCAGCGTATTTTCTATGCCTATTATCTTTGTATAGAAAAGGACGAAAAGAAAGCAGGGCAGGCAAAAGATCAGTTTGAAAAGCTTGCAAAGCACTATCCGAATCCGGCAGAGCTTATGGATGAAAGGGAACTGATGAAATTGGCAGAGGAGAAGACGAAACATTAGTCGGTTCTGCCAAAGCTTGAAATTTTGTTAGGAAAGCGGTGATTAAATCAGCGCTTCCCTAGAATTTCGGCATTTTTTTACTTGACACGGCTTTATATACACGCTATAATAAACTTCGCGTGCGCTGGAAAAGCCCACTGTTCAGGCAGCGGCACTCCAAACAAAGAATTCCGCTTCATGGGATTCTTTTTCATTCATGACAATGGAGTCCTCGTAAAGCGTAGATTTTATTGTTTTATGTAAACCGCGCCGCAAAAAAATAATAGATAAGACGCAGCCACAAGAAAATCAGGAGGTGAACATTAATGCCTACATTTAACCAGTTAGTTAGAAAAGGCAGAAAGACAATTGAGAAGAAGTCCACGGCACCTGCTTTATTAAAGGGATACAATTCCTTAAATAAAAAGGCAACAAATACGGCTTCTCCACAGAAGAGAGGAGTTTGCACCGCAGTAAGAACAACAACTCCTAAAAAGCCTAACTCTGCACTTAGAAAGATTGCCAGAGTTCGTCTTTCCAACGGAATCGAAGTAACAAGCTATATCCCAGGTGAAGGCCATAACCTTCAGGAGCATAGCGTTGTTTTAATCCGCGGCGGAAGAGTAAAGGACCTTCCGGGTACCAGATACCATATTATCAGAGGTACTCTTGATACTGCAGGCGTAGCAAAGAGAAGACAGGCTCGCTCCAAGTATGGCGCAAAGAGGCCAAAAGACGCGAAGTAAGACAGAACAAAGAAACAACATTCTCATTACTAAACTTAAATGCAGGATTAATTGCCTTTCAGACCATGAAGTGGCTGCGGAGTTTGAAATAGATTAAACCGTGCATGGACACAGTAATGTGAGTACCGTTGAATTAATGACCGTAACAAGCGGTCGATATTAAGGAGGGAAGCAACGTGCCACGTAAAGGACATATTCAAAAAAGAGACGTATTGGCAGATCCGTTGTACAACAATAAGGTTGTAACAAAGCTGATCAACAATATTATGTTGGACGGCAAGAAGGGAATTGCCCAGAAAATCGTATATGGTGCATTTAATACTGTTGCTGAGAAGACAGGTAAGGATGCAGTAGAAGTATTTGAGGAAGCTATGAACAACCTGATGCCGGTTCTTGAAGTAAAAGCAAGACGTATCGGCGGTGCAACTTATCAGGTACC
>CAJTZB010000198.1:0-2817 GCA_910583815.1 uncultured Lachnospiraceae bacterium | reverse complement strand
AAGGCCAGAGAGAAGGCAGGCTCTTGCGCTTCGTTGGCTGACGACTTTCTCTCGCAAGCGCGGAGAAAAGACGATGAAGGAAAGGCTTGCAGGCGAAATTATGGATGCCGCAAACAATACCGGCTCCGCAGTGAAGAGAAAAGAAGATATGCATAAGATGGCAGAAGCAAACAAGGCGTTTGCTCACTATCGTTGGTAATTTCAGTGTGGCAGAATTAAGATAGGAGGAAAAAACCTTGGCAGGAAGAGAATATCCGCTAGAGAGAACAAGAAATATCGGTATTATGGCCCACATCGATGCAGGTAAGACCACGCTTACAGAGCGTATCTTATATTACACTGGCGTAAACCATAAAATCGGTGACACTCACGAAGGAACTGCAACTATGGACTGGATGGAGCAGGAGCAGGAAAGAGGAATTACAATTACTTCTGCTGCTACCACATGTCACTGGACACAGGAATATATGCATAAGAAAATCGTCGGCGCTCCGGAGAACCGCATTAACATCATTGATACGCCTGGACACGTAGACTTTACAGTAGAAGTAGAACGTTCCTTACGTGTGCTGGACGGCGCTGTAGGCGTGTTCTGTGCAAAGGGCGGCGTAGAGCCACAGTCTGAGACCGTATGGCGTCAGGCAGATAAGTACCATGTACCAAGAATGGCATTTGTAAATAAAATGGACATTTCTGGTGCAAACTTCTATAACGTAGTTTCCATGATTAAGACAAGACTTGGCAAGAATCCGGTTGCTCTGCAGATTCCGATCGGAGCAGAGGATACATTCAAGGGAATCATTGACCTGTTTGAAATGCAGGCATACTTTTACCTTGACGACAAGGGCGACCAGATCGAAATCAAGGAAATTCCGGAAGATATGAAAGCAGATGCAGAGCAGTACAGAGCCGAAATGATCGAGAAAATCTGTGAGACAGATGATGAACTTTTGGAAATGTACCTGGAGGGTGAAGAACCTTCTGCAGAGCAGTTAAAGAAAGCTCTCAGAAAGGCCACCATTGATACTACAATTATTCCTGTGCTCTGTGGTTCCGCATACAGAAACAAAGGGGTTCAGAAACTTCTGGATGCTGTTATTGAATATATGCCGGCTCCAACTGACGTTCCGGACATCAAGGGCGTTGATTTGGACGGCAACGAAGTAACAAGAAAGTCTTCCGACGATGAGCCTTTTGCAGCACTTGCATTTAAGATTATGGCAGACCCATTCGTAGGAAAGCTTGCATTCTTCCGCGTGTATTCCGGTACAATGAACGCAGGCTCCTATGTATTGAATGCAACAAAGGACAAGAAGGAAAGAGTAGGACGTATCCTGCAGATGCACGCAAACAAGAGAGAAGATCTTGAAAAGGTTTACTCCGGAGATATTGCGGCAGCAGTAGGCTTTAAGTTTACAACAACAGGTGATACCATCTGTGATGAAAAGTATCCGGTTATCCTTGAGTCAATGGAATTCCCAGAACCAGTTATTGACGTTGCAATTGAGCCAAAGACAAAAGCTGGTCAGGATAAGATGGGCGAAGCTCTCGCAAAGCTTGCAGAAGAGGATCCGACATTCCGCGTTTCTACAAATGAAGAAACAGGTCAGACCATTATCGCAGGAATGGGCGAGCTGCATCTGGAAATTATCGTAGACCGTCTGCTTCGTGAGTTCAAAGTAGAGGCAAACGTAGGCGCACCTCAGGTTGCTTACAAGGAAGGTATTACGAAAGAAGTTGATGTTGACAGCAAGTATGCAAAGCAGTCCGGCGGACGTGGACAGTATGGCCACTGTAAGGTGAAGTTCTCACCTATGGATGTCAACGGAGAGAAGGTATTTGAATTTGAGAATACCGTAGTCGGCGGTGCTATCCCGAAGGAATATATTCCTGCGGTTCAGGCAGGTATTGAAGAGGCAATGAAGTGCGGCATACTTGGCGGCTTCCCTGTACTTGGTATCCATGCAAACTGCTGGGACGGTTCCTACCATGAAGTAGACTCGAACGAAATGGCATTTAAGATTGCAGGTTCTATGGCATTCAAAGAAGCTATGCAGAAAGCAAATCCGGTTCTCTTAGAGCCGATTATGAGAGTCGAAGTTACGGTTCCGGAAGATTATATGGGTGATGTTATCGGTGACATCAGCTCTCGCCGCGGACGTATCGAAGGCTCTGAGGACGTAAACGGCACAAAGTTAATCCGTGCGTTTGTTCCGCTTGCTGAAATGTTTGGCTATTCCACAACGCTCCGTTCCAAGACACAGGGACGCGGTGCTTACTCTATGTTCTTCTCGACTTATGAGCAGGTTCCAAAGAGCGTACAGGAAAAGGTTCTTGCAAACAAGGGCAAATAAGCCGGGTGAATTGCCTTGGCTTGTTGCTGACGGAAATAAAAAATGGTAAAATTCCGCTTGAAAAAAATCCGGTTATGCAATATAATTAGGCGTATGAGGCGGAGTTTGCACAGGATTCTGCAGCAATCCGTGTAAAACCGTATGGATTGGCGGAAACTATAGAGCAAAAAGCTTTAGTGAAAAATTTTAAGGAGGACTTTTAAAAATGGCAAAGGCTAAATTTGAAAGAAGCAAACCACATTGTAACATTGGTACAATCGGTCACGTTGACCACGGTAAAACTACATTAACAGCAGCTATTACAAAGACTTTACATGAGAGACTTGGCACCGGCGAGGCTGTTGCATTTGATCAGATTGATAAGGCTCCAGAAGAGAGAGAAAGAGGTATCACAATTTCCACCGCTCACGTTGAGTACGAGTCCAAGAACAGACACTATGCTCACGTTGACTGCCCAGGACAT
>CAJTZB010000197.1 GCA_910583815.1 uncultured Lachnospiraceae bacterium | reverse complement strand
CTAAAAAACAGTAACATCCTGAACAGCGCAGAGCTAGGTTTCTGGATGCGGAGAGCAGCCAGAAACCTAGCTCTGAGAGAGGTGCGTTGGTAAGGGTGCTGCGGAACTTTAAATAGCAGTAGCTCGGACCCTGGAATAGGTGTACTGGAAGAGCTGCTGCGGAATTAGGATAGGAGGTTTTTTATGGCAGAATTTTTACAGACTCGTACAACATTTGAGATAAAGGGGCGTACGCTTTTAATACACCTGGAAGAAGATTTGGACCATCATAATGCAGTCTACATCCGTGAAACGGCAGACAGATTTATGGAAAAACATCCGATACAGAATGTAGTATTTGATTTCAGCGGAGTTGAATTTATGGACAGCTCCGGCATCGGTGTAGTGATGGGACGCTACAAACAAGTGAATTATGTCGGAGGAAAGGTAAAGGTTGCCGGGATTGGGAAAAATGTAGACCGGATTTTTCAGATGTCCGGGTTGTACAAGCTGGTGGAGCGTTTTGGCACTGCAGAAGAGGCGATGCAGTAAGAAAGGCCGGTTCAGAACTGAAAACAGCAATATCCCAGATGGCACACGGCTTTGTTTCTGGCCGAATGCGGGAAAAACCAGATTTGGGATTAATGTGTGCCGAAAGGAATATTGAGAGATTTTAATTAGGAGGATAATTATGAAACAAAATACTAATTTTATGGAGCTTGCATTTTCGGCACAGTCGGAAAATGAGGCGTTTGCAAGGACAGCGGCGGCAGCCTTTGTTATGCCGCTGAACCCAACACTAGAAGAGGTTTCTGATATTAAGACGGCAATTTCGGAGGCGGTAACAAATGCAATTCTGCATGGTTATAATCAGAACAGTGAGGGGATTGTACGCATGAGCTGTCTTAGGGAGGGACGGACGCTTACATTTTATATTATGGACAATGGTGTCGGTATGGAAGATGTGGAAAAGGCAATGGAACCTTTATATACTTCAAAACCGGAACTGGAACGCTCCGGCATGGGATTTTCATTTATGCAGGCGTTCATGGATACGCTTTCTGTTGTTTCGGAGCCTGGGAAGGGAACCAAGGTGACAATGACAAAAACAATAGAGCAGCAGGAGAACAAGGAGCAGGAACAGGCAAGTTCCATTCTGGATTGAAAGTTGCCTGCGGCGGCAGCATGGAGGTTAAAATGGAAACCACGTCTCTCATTTGTCAGGCACAGGCAGGAGATAAAGCAGCAAGGGAACAGGTTATCACAGAAAATGTCGGATTGGTATGGAGCATTGTCCGGCGTTTCCTTGGGCGAGGGCAGGAAGCGGAAGATTTGTTTCAAATTGGGGTTATTGGGCTGATGAAAGCAGTGGATAAGTTCGACATGGGCTATGATGTGAAATTCTCCACGTATGCAGTTCCTATGATTAGCGGAGAAATTAAGCGGTATTTGCGTGACAATAACAGCCTGATAAAAATGAGCCGTTCGATTAAAGAAAACGGCTGGAAGGTCAAGCAGGCAAGAGAGCGATTGTCGGCGGCGCTCGGCAGGGATGCGACGATGGAGGAAATTGCAACAGCAACAGAACTATCTGTAGAAGATATTGTAATAGCAATAGAGGCCAACAGTGAAATCGAGTCTATTTATCAGACGATTTACCAAGGAGATGGGAATGAAATATATTTGGTGGACCGGATTCCGGAAAAAAAAGATGAGACAGAGAAACTGATTGACCGGATGGCGATTCATCAGTTAATGGATTTATTGGAAGAGGATGAACGGAAGCTGATCCAATACCGCTATTTTGAAGAAAAGACGCAGACCGTAGCAGCGGAACTGCTTGGCATCAGCCAGGTGCAGGTCAGCCGGTTGGAAAAGAAAATTTTATTAAAAATGCGAAAGAATATTTTGAATTAGAATAAAACAGAAAATGCTGCAAATACTAGCTTTGCGAAGTTAGAAAAAAAGGGGGGAGAAACATGTCGGCAAAGCAAAAGTATATCGTTCTTGCAGCTCTTGTTGTGACACTTATCGCAGCAGCCGGACTTTTATATTACTCTATGGCACAGACAACAAGCTATGATGGTGTTTTTGTAAGCAGTGTCCGGCAGATGTGGCACTGATGGAGGAAAAGACAGTATACATCAAGCCGGAGCTGAGCAGTCTGGTAGAGAATACAAGAGTTACGCTGAGTGATGTGGCGCAGGTCTATGCCTATGATGAAAAACTGGCAAAGGAAGTCGGGGCAATTGAAGTACTTCATATCCAGAAGAAGAAAAAGCAGAAAACGGCGATGTCGGTACTCCGCCTCGTACGGCTGATTTCAGATTATCGTTCGGATATTACGGTCGTAAATCTGGGAGAAAAGGATTTTATTGTAGAATACAAGCCGCCAGAAAAGACAAAACGTGCATTGGAACTGCTTAAAACATTCTGTGTCTCTTTGGTTGTGTTTGCTGGTTCTGCATTCACGATTATGACATTTAATGAGGACGCAAGCGTAGACAAAGTATTTCAGAAGTTCTATCAGCTTGTGCTTGGAAACGGAAATGGGAACGGCTGGCTGGAAGTTTCTTATTCTATTGGTCTGCCGCTTGGAATTATATTGTTTTTCAATCACTTTACAACTGCAAAAATAGACTCTGACCCAACGCCTCTTCAGATTCAGATGCGCCAGTATGAGCAAAGTGAAGAGACGACAATTATCGAAAACGCTTCAAGAGAAGGAAAGAAACTGGAGAAATAATATGTGGGGAAAATTACTGCTTTTATTTGCAGGGCTTAGTGGGGGGATTTGTGTTGCAGGAGGTCTGTTTGCATTTTTAACGATTGTCGGAGTTGTAACAAGGCTTGCAAGCGGGACAAAGACAGCAAAAAATGTCGTGCTGTATGAGGACATTTCTCTGTTTGGACTTGTATTTGGAAATATTGCATATCTGTTTGGGAACAATATGCCAATTGGGACAATCAGTTTGCTGATTTACGGACTTGGAGCAGGGGTTTTTACCGGCTGCCTTGCTGCGGCACTTGCAGAAATCGTGAACGTTATTCCGGTTATGGTGAAACGGATTAAGCTGAAATATGGAATATCTGCAGTTATGGTGGCGTTTGCGCTTGGAAAACTTGCAGGCTCTATTTATCAGCTGTGTTTTGGATAATATGATACCAGGTTCAAACGACCAGACAATGTGAGCCTGCTTACAAATGGAGTGCGCAGCATGTAGCAAGCCGTGTATCAGTTGGAGGCAAACTTCCTTTTGCGCTCCGGCAATGTAATATATAAATAATAGGGACGTAAACGTCCTTGGAATGGAGAAGTGGCATGGGGGAACAAAGAACGACTGCAAAGGAAGTCATTCATGCAGGAAGCGACAAACTGCGGGATGAAAAGTATAACCAATATGTCAAGGAAAAAACGCCAAAACCAAATCTGCCGCTTGATATGGCAAAGGCCTTTTTAACCGGCGGAATTATATGTACGATAGGGCAGGGACTTACCAACTTGTATATGTCGATGGGGGCAGAAAAAGAAGCTGCTGCTTCTTTTTCCACTATCAGCCTGATTTTTCTGGCAATTGTGCTGACAGGGTTTCATGTTTTTCCTGAGATTGCCAAATTTGGCGGAGCAGGCAGCGTTGTTCCAATTACTGGGTTTGCCAATTCTGTGGCGGCACCGGCGATTGAATTTCAGAAAGAAGGTCAGGTATTTGGTATAGGATGTAAGATTTTTACGATTGCCGGACCGGTAATTTTATATGGTATTTTTTCGAGCTGGGTGCTTGGGCTGATTTACTGGATTTTAAAAAGTATGGGTGTGGTATAATAGCATATAGGAAAAGCGGATACTGCCATATTGGAACCTTGATGGGACCAATATGGCAGTTTGGCTTCTATACATGATTTACTGTGAAAGTTTGATGCGGTCGTTTTCTGACGATTTAAAATATTCCGGATGCAGGTTCATAATATCTGTACTTGTCTGTAAGCCATCATAAATATGGTGTGAAATATGCTGCCGGAGTTCTTCATATTGTTTTGTTGCAATGAAATGGAAGATGGAAGAGTGGTCTTTTTGAAGTTTCTTTAAATATTCTTTTCCGCCAAGATTGATCAATGTGCGGAAACGTTCATACTGCGAGCTGATTAGACCAAGGAAATTGGTTACGTTCCCTCTGCCTGCCATGTCATATAATGCATAATGGAAGTCGTTGTCGGTCACAATAAAGGCACGGCTTAATTCCTCTGGGGAAAGGTTAGATTCAATCAGTTCCTGCTGACGCTGCAGAATCCTGCGGATACGTGGCTCCTGTGTTTTGTCATAGCCCTCTGCCAGATCTC
>CAJTZB010000196.1 GCA_910583815.1 uncultured Lachnospiraceae bacterium | reverse complement strand
TCTGGAGTCTTTTCTGTATAATCATCAGAAAACAAAAGACCCGCTTCCTGTTTATTGCAAATAAAACAATGAGTATCATGCAGGAAATCGCGGCGTTCTATTGCAAGGCTCATGTTAGCGACAACAGCAAAGACACGTTTTCCATGTTTTTTGGCATATTTGAAAATCTGTTTTACAATTTCTTTATCAATGTCAATTTCTAAAATAATGCTGTCTGCGTTCTGGAAAATCTCATCCCCATGCTCTTCTAAAATAGTGATAATCGGTGTCAGATCCGGGCGTTTGGAGATGGAAGCGCAGACATCACCATCATTGTCAAAAATAGCAAGCCATGTTCCCATGCCATCTGGGACACGGCGTACATAATCTGTGTTTACTTTGTGGTTGTTTAGCTTTTTGAGAACATCCTCGCCAATTCCCGTATCATCTACAAGACTGACATAGGTTGGGCGGAGTTCCACATTTGCGATGTCTTCTACGACGTTTCTGCTGACACCACCGTGTACTTGTTCTACTGTGCCTGCGTTTCTTCCGTTTGGAATATAGGCACTGAGAGGATAACCTTTAATATCTACAAAAACAGCTCCGATGACTACGATGCCCATTCGGTTCTCCTTTCTGGGTTCATATCTTTAGCTTGGAAAGCAGGTCACCAAGTGTTGGAGCGGCATACTCTTCCGAAGTGTAGGTTTCCGGTGCTGCTTCCTCTAATTCTTTTGCCGGTTCTTCCTGCTCTGTGGCAGCTTTGATGCTGAGGCTGACTTTGCCGTCCTTAACATCCAATATTTTCACACTCACGGTTTCCCCTTCTTTGATGGCTTCGTGAGCAGATTTGATGCGCTTTTCACATATCTGGGAGATATGAACAAGTCCGCTTAAGCCGTCACCGATTGTGACGAAGGCACCATATGGAGTGATTTTTTCAACGGTTCCACTTACAACTGTACCAATAGGGAGCCTTGCAATACGGCTGTTCCGTTCTGCGGTTTCTTGCTCACGCAAAACGTCTTTGACAGACAGAACAAGCTTTTTATTTTCCTCATCTACAGTAATGACTGCTGCCTGTACAGTTTTTCCGATATAAGAATCGGTATCTTCGACATAGGAAAGAGCAAGTTTGGAAGCAGGGATAAAGGCACGGATGCCTTCTAAATAGGTTGTAACTCCTGCATTAGATGCTGCTGCAATTTTTACAGTAACCGGAGTTTTTTCTTCCATCAGCTTCTTTAACTTGTCCCATGCCAACAAATCGTCTGCCTGTTTTCTGGATAAAATCAGAACACCTTCTCTGTTTTCGCGGAGCACGACGGCAGTTACGGTATCACCTGGCACAATATCTGCTTTGATGGAAAAGCGAGGGTCATTGCTTAGCTCTTCTAATGGGATGCAGCCCTCCGTATAATAGTTTAAATCGACAGTGACTTCTGTATCAGAAACACCAATGACAGTTCCGGTCACCACATCGCCGGGAGCCAGAGAGCGGAAGGAACCTTCCAGTTCTTTTTCAAAATCCTTCATTGATAATGGTTCATCCATTTTGCAAAACCTCGCTTTCAGTAATATAGTATGGTTGTTCTGTATTTTATCATGAAAAAAGCAAAGCCGCAAGGTTCATGCTATAGGTATTAAGAGAAAGCTTGAAGTTGCTTTTGGAAAGGAATATAATAATGGCATATCTGTAAAAATATATTTTAGATGTTAAAACGGAGGCTGACATGAAACAAAAGCGCAGCATTTTTCTATTTTCCATACTGGCCTTGGCGGTATTTGCATCTGCCTGCCATTTTGCAGCAGTGCATCCAAGTCTTGAGGCCGATGATATAAAATCGGATGACATATCTGTATCATCAGAAAGTACACCTATACCTACGACAGAGGTTTTGCCGCTGACACCCTCTGCAGCACCTGCGGCAACCCCGACGCTTTTCCTGACACCTACTCCGACACCGGAAGTAATAACATTGACTATCAGCGCTGTGGGTGACATAACATTTGGGGGAAACCAGAAGACGACCTATCCATATTCATTTGATGAATATTATGATTTATATGGAGCGGACTACTTTATGAAAAATGTTGCTGAAATTTTCCGGGCAGATTCCTTTACAGTTGCTAATCTGGAAGGAACACTGACCGATTCTGATACGATTCGTACAACAAAGCAGTGGAATCACAGAGGCCGGCCGGAATATGCGGAAATACTGAAAAATGCGTCTATAGAAGCGGTCAGTCTTGGGAACAACCATATTATGGATTATCAGAAAAAAGGGGTTGCTGATACAATACAGAACGTAACCGATGCCGGATTGGAATATGCAATTAGCGGGCCTTGGGGGGACCAATATGGGCTATATGAAACGGCAGAAGGAATTCAGATTGGATTTGTGTCAGTCAATGAATATTATGACGGCAGTGGAGTATACCAATATTTGGAAGAAGGGCTTTTGGAACTTCGTGAGGCAGGGGCTGACCTTGTGTTTGCCCTGATGCATTGGGGCGGTGACAAAACGCACGTTATAGAAAAGGCACAATATGAAATGGGACACTGGTGCATTGATCAGGGCTATGACCTTGTGCTTGGCTGCCATCCGCATGTCCTGCAGGGAATTGAGTGCTACAAAGGGAAATATATCGTCTACAGTATGGGAAATTTCTGTTATGGAGGGAATAAAAATCCATCTGACAAAGATTCGATGATTTTTCAGCAGACATTTATGTTTTTGGATGGAGTGCTGCAAGAAGAAACAAGCATTCGGGCGATTCCATGCAGGCTTTCTTCGGTGACAAACCGGAACGACTATTGTCCGGCAATTTTGTATGGAGAAGAGGCAGAAGCCTGGGCAGCGCGTTTTAATGGGTACTCAGAGGAGTTTGGACTTACTTTTGATGCAGAAGGCTATTTGGTTGATGTTTTGCAGTCTGAGGATTGATTGGTGTCTTGTAGGCTTTTGTCTTTCTGCAATATCTGGCATCTATAAAACAAAATACAAAATTCCGGCTGATTTTTTCTTGCCATCTGTTTGAAAAGCTGTTACACTAAAAGGAAATTGGGAAAACAACCGGCAGATGGGGGAACACATATGGACAATTTTTATATTCCCGAAGGATACCAGTCGGCTCTTAGCATCAAGGAGACGCAGAGAGCGATTAAGCATGTAAAAGATCATTTTGAGCGGCAGCTTGCCAAGCAGTTAAATTTGACCAGAGTTTCCGCGCCTCTTTTCGTGCGGCCGGAGACGGGATTAAACGATAACTTAAACGGTGTGGAGCGTCCGGTTTCTTTTGGCATCAAGGAACAAGGGGATGCAACAGTGGAAATCGTCCATTCGCTTGCAAAATGGAAAAGAATGGCGCTGAAGCAGTATGGTTTTGCCTATGGTGAAGGTCTGTACACCGACATGAATGCGATTCGCAGAGATGAAGATACGGATAACCTGCATTCCGTTTTTGTAGATCAGTGGGACTGGGAAAAAATCATATTGCATGACGAGAGAAACATAGAGATGCTAAAGGCGACAGTGCGCAGCGTGTATTCTGCACTTCGTGAGACGGAGCATTATATTGCAGATAAATATGAATATATTGATGAGATTCTTCCAGAAGAGATTTCTTTTGTAACAACCCAGGAACTGGAGAATATGTATCCGGAAGATACTCCAAAGGAAAGAGAGCATAAAATTGCCCGATTAAAAGGCGCTGTGTTCCTGATGCAGATTGGCGGGGCGCTTGCATCCGGCGAAAAACATGACGGCAGAGCGCCGGACTATGATGACTGGCAGCTGAACGGCGATATTATTGTTTATTATCCGGTACTTGACATCGCTTTGGAACTTTCCTCTATGGGAATTCGTGTGGATGAAGTTTCATTAAAAGAGCAGCTAAAGGCCGCGGGCTGTGAAGAAAGGGAGAGGCTTCCGTTTCAGAAATCAGTACTGAACAGACAGCTTCCATATACAGTTGGCGGTGGTATTGGGCAGTCCCGAATCTGTATGTTCTTTTTACATAAAGCGCATATCGGGGAAGTGCAGTCATCGGTTTGGCCGGAAGCAGTTATGGCAGAGGCAGAGAAAAAGGGGATTCATTTGTTATAAAGGCGAGAGGGCATTCTCTTTTTGAGGATGTCTTTTTGTCTTACAGGAGAAATTTATCAATCTTCCTATAAGGCAAAAAGCTTTGAGGCAGGAATGCAGTGGAATAAATGTCAGGTATATGGCAAGAATGTTAAAAGGCTGAAAATCTCTGATTTTCAGCCGGAGATTTGTGCTTTGCACAAAGTCTCCATGCTGTGAAAATGCTTTAGGTATAAAATAGGACAGAAAAACTGCTTCATATTCTGCCATGATTATGCTATACTTGAAAAACAAGGAATGAT
>CAJTZB010000195.1 GCA_910583815.1 uncultured Lachnospiraceae bacterium | reverse complement strand
TTTTTACTTTCGCTGACCGCTCCAATCAGCCTTTTGTTAATCATCACAACATTTTCCTCCTTTTACACAACTAACGTGGATTAGTTGTGTCTAACTTATGATTTTAATAAAAGCGGCTGCTTTTATGTTAGTAGCCGCTAACTCAATTTCAAGTATACCTCTTTCTTCCTCCTTTTGTCAATAGGATAATAGATGATTGCGAAAATCCATAAAGCATGGTGTACAGATGTCAGCCATACACTGACGAAACCCCTGCCAAGTGACGGATAACCATAAAAACAAGTGCTTTTTAACCTTCACTTGCTTTTTCCACAAATACTTCAAATATCCTTCTCTGCCCCTCTTCTGCAAGCAAATCCTCCGGATGCCACTGAACACCAAGGCAAAACGGATGATCCTGCTTATGTATAGCTTCAATAGTTCCGTCCTTTGCCATCCCACATATGGCAAATCCCTCCGCCACCTGCTTAATTGCCTGATGATGGAATGAATTTGTCCTTATCTCTTCTTTTCCTCCAAGCAGCCCCGAAAGCCATCCGTCTGCCGGTGCATCCCAATGCCGTTCTGCATATTCCGCATCCGTTGTTTTATGTCCACTTAGTCTGTTCTGTGTCCCCAACGTCATTTTCCCAATCATTTCCTTTATCTGACGCGGTTCTAAGCACACTGTATGGGTCGGCACGGCAGCACGCGCCGTCTGCCAATGGGCAAGCCGCTCCTCCTCTGGCAGTCTTCTCCTTTGTTCCCACATATCCTGATAAATGCTCCCTCCCATTGCAACATTTATGACCTGAATGCCCCGGCAGATGCCAAGCAACGGCTTCTCACAGTGCAGCCGGCTGCCAAGCGCCTCTCTTACAACCATACATTCCATATAGTCACGTTCCGGCAGGATTCTGCCGCAGCCCTCATGTGCTTCTTCCCCGAACAAAAACGGGCTGAGGTCCGGCCCGCCCGGCAGCAAAAAACCGTCGCACCATCTCATCACCGCAAGCAGTTCTTTCCGGGACGCATGGAGCGGAAGCACTACCGGGATTCCTCCACCCAAAAATACCGCCTGTTCATAGTGTTCCACTAAAAACAGACGGTGTTCCGTTTCATCATATTGTGCCGCTATTCCAATCACAGGTTTCCGTTTTTCCATTCTCTTCTTCACGCTGCCTATCAAGCAACAGCAAAACATACGCATACTGCCGCTTGGTAAGGATATGCACTCTGATTAAAACAGCATATGCCTTCTTTGGTTCTATTATGCTTTCTTTGATTTGTGTATATTGCGGATGGTTCTTTTCTTATGGGATTTGGCTGCCGTCCCCTGCTTATCTTTCCTGACTCCGGCTTTACTGCTTCCTCTTCTGTTCTGTGCCTGCCTTTCTGCAATTCTCTTTTTTTCTCCTGCAGTTTCTTTTGGACGAATCAGGCAGTGTTTGTCATACCCAATCAAGTCTTCCCTGCCTGCAAGCAAAAGGGCTTCTTTCACAAGGGCGTAATTCTTTGGATTGCGGTACTGAATCAATGCCCTCTGCATTGCCTTTTCATGCGGCGACTTTGGCACATAGACCTCTTTCATCGTCCGTGGGTCAAGCCCCGTATAATACATACAGGTTGAAACTGTAGACGGAGTCGGATAAAAATCCTGCACCTGCTCCGGCATATAGCCAAGATCCCTTAGATATTCTGCAAGCTTGACTGCCTCTTTTATCGTAGAACCCGGATGCGATGACATCAGGTACGGAACGACATACTGCTCCTTCCCAAGCTTCGCATTTGTCTGTTTATATTTCTTGATAAATGCCTCATAGACCGAATTTTCCGGCTTTCCCATCATCGAAAGCACTTCATCACAGATATGCTCCGGCGCCACCTTAAGCTGCCCGCTGACATGGTGTTCACACAGCTCTTTAAAAAACGTATCATCCCGATCTGCCATCAGGTAGTCAAAGCGGATACCGGAACGGATAAACACCTTTTTTACTTTCGGAAGCGCACGCAGTTTGCGGAGCAGCGCTAAGTAGTCTGAATGGTCTGCTTTTAGGTTCGGACACGGTTTTGGGAACAGGCACTGCCTGTTTGTGCAGACACCGGATTTTAACTGTTTGCCACATGACGGCGCCCGGAAGTTTGCAGTCGGACCACCAACATCATTGATATAGCCTTTAAAATCAGGCTCCCATTGGAACGCCTCTGCCTCCTGCAGAATGGATTCATGGCTCCTTGTCTGGACAATTCTCCCTTGATGGAACGTAAGCGCACAGAAACTGCAGCCGCCAAAACAGCCGCGGTTACTGACCAGGCTGAATTTCAGCTCCGAAATAATCGGTATGCCGCCAAGCGGCTCATAGCTTGGATGATAATCCCTCATATACGGCAAGGAATAGATACGGTCCATCTCCTGTGTCGTAAGTGGCTTTGATGGGGGATTCTGCACAACATATTCATGCTCGGAATACTGCTCCACCAGCCGCTTTCCGGAAAATGCATCAGTATTGCAGTACTGAAGATAAAAGCTTTCTGCAAACGTCCTCTTATCCTTTACAATATCAGAAAATGCAGGAAGCTTTACTGCATCGTATACAGATTCCAAAGAATCTGTCTTATACACCGTTCCATCCACAAATGTAATATCCTTAATATCAATGCCGGAATCCAGCGCATCTGCAATTTCCACAACCGAACGTTCTCCCATGCCATAGGAAATCAGGTCAGCCTGAGAGTCCAGCAAAACAGAGCGCTTTACTTTGTCGCTCCAATAGTCGTAGTGCCCAAGCCGGCGCAGGGATGCTTCAATGCCGCCGATAATAATTGGTACTTTTTTATACGTTTTGCGAATCAGGTTGCAGTATACAATGGTAGCGCGGTCAGGACGTTTTCCGATCGTTCCACCCGGCGTATAGGCATCGCTCGTGCGGCGTTTCTTGGCAACGGAATAGTGATTGACCATTGTATCCATATTCCCGGCACTGACAAGAAAACCAAGCCGTGGCTTTCCAAGCACTGCGATGCTCTTTTCGTCTTTCCAGTCCGGCTGTGAAATAATTCCGACCCTATATCCGTGGCTTTCTAACACACGGCTGATAATTGCCGGCCCGAAAGAAGTATGGTCTACATAGGCATCTCCAATTACATAGACAAAATCGCACTCTTTCCATCCACGCTGCTCCATATCCTCTCTGCTGATTGGCAGGAAATCTCTTTTTTCCAATTCTTCTTCCACCTCTATTCCACGATGTTCTGCAGCCAAACACCTTTTTTCAGCAAAACAAACCCAACCACACACTTTAAGATTTCAATTCCCTGGCACGATGCAAAAATCACTTCAATCGGAAGCATCGTAAAACGGCTGAGTACAAATGCAAGCGGAATCGTCACGACCCACATAAAGCCGCTGTCAAACATAAATGTAACAATGGTCTTTCCTCCGGAGCGGAGCGTAAAATAGGAAGCATGCAAAAATGCGCTCTGTGGCAGGAATATTGCTGCAATCCGGATAAAATGCGTAGCATAATCTTTGACCTCCTGCTCTGTTTTATAAAACTCAGGAAACAACGGCGCCATTGCAATCACGGCAGCCCCGATAAAAATGCAAAGAACAACGGAAAAAGCAATCAGTTTCCGGTCAGTGTCCCTTGCTTCCTCCATTTTTCCTGCTCCAAGCAGCCTTCCGATAATAATTGAAACCGCGCTGCCAAGTGCAATGAATGCAATATTAAACAGATTCATAATCGTGTTGGAAATATTCATTCCGGCGACTACATCAAGCCCCCTGACGGAATAGCACTGCAAAAGTACCGCCATCCCGCCTGACCAAAGAGCTTCATTGACCAGAAGAGGCAGACCCTTGATAATGATTTTCTTCACCAGTTCCGACGGAATCTTAAGGCTTTGATATACTCCTCTGATATACGTATTTTTCTCTGTATGGCAGTGCGTCCACAATATGACAATAAAGCACTCCACAAAGCGCGACAGCACCGTAGCGATTGCTGCGCCCTGCACTCCAAGCATCGGGAAACCGAACTTTCCGAAAATAAGCAGATAGTTGAACACCAAATTGACTGCAACCGCAATAATACCTGCTTTCATCGGGAGCATTGCTTCTCCGGTCTCACGGAGCGTGCTGGCATAAATCTGCACACCAAGAAACGGCACAAGCCCAATAAGCATCACATGCAGATACTGCATCGCATACCGGAGCGTTGCTTCTATGTCTTCCGGCGAGTTGCTTGTATCCAGATACAATGTCACCAGCTCTTCACCAAAACAGCCAAGCAAAAACAAGCCAAGTACTGTTAACAGCGAACCAATAATGAGCTTGAAGCGGAACACATAGCGAAGCCCATCCTCATTCCTCTGCCCAAAAAACTGAGCGCCAAAAATTCCGGCACCGGACAGC
>CAJTZB010000194.1 GCA_910583815.1 uncultured Lachnospiraceae bacterium | reverse complement strand
GCTGCGGAGACTTCCAAAACCGGAATACCAATGATGCGCAGTATGGTACTGGAATTTACAGATGACAGAAATTGTGCCTATCTTGATAAACAGTACCTGCTTGGGGATTCCCTGCTGGTTGCTCCGGTTTTTAACGACCAAAGCCTCGCTGAATATTATCTTCCAAAGGGACGCTGGACCAATTACTTTACAAAGGAAGAAAAGCCCGGTAACAGCTGGTATACGGAGCATTGTCCATACTTGCAAATTCCTCTGTTTGTAAAAGAAAACTCTATCCTTGCAGTCAATAAAAATGCAAAAACTGCCGATTACGATTATGCAGACGGAGTCACCTTGCAGGTATACGCGCTGTCAGACGGCATTCCGGCACACACGGCAGTACTTGATAAAAATGCAGAAGAAGCTCTTTTGGCTTCTGTTACCAAAGAAAACAAAAACGGAGAGGTCTCCTTCCATATCCATCTGTCCGGAAGCTCCATAGAAAAAGGCAGGCCTTGCCGTATCCTGCTTGTCAATGAAGCCGCAAACTTTGTAAGCAGCGGCACCCTGACGCAGACAGCAGAAGGCGTACTGATAGAAGCAAGAATGGCGGGAGATATTCTTGTTGAAACATAGAGCTATAGCATTCGACAGGCGAGTATGACAAAAAAGACCGCCAATCTGACCTGACAGAATTGGCGGTCTTTTCTACTCTTATATTTCTTTTCCACTAGTCTGCTTAATACCGTGGTCCCTCAATAAAATATGCAACCGTTCCGTCGGTATCCAGAATCACAAACCAGACAAGGTTATGCTTTTCCTCCTCGAAAAACTGAGTCAGCTTCTCGGTAAAATTCTGCAGATAATACTTAAACAGCACAGGATCACTCGTGACCAATTCCCCATGAAAATAACGGTCACAATGCTCTTTTACATACGAATAGGCATAATCTCCGGGCATAGGACTCATATGAAATTCCGTCTTTTTGGTAATTGCCAGCTCCACTGGGTCTATTTCTTCATCCAGAACATCATAACCTGTCGTTAATTCCTCCTGATTTCCTTCGGCAAACCATCGCTCCTCCTCAAATTCAAAAATCCAGCGGACAGGATTGATTATCACTTTGTTTTCCTCCGTCTGAAGCTCCATAATGTAACATGCATAGTCATACGAAGAAGCCGTCCAATCGAATTCCTGATTTTTTGCAGGTTCCAAAAACCAGGCTCCCGGAGCAGGTGTGGGAGTTGGTGAGAGCTCCGGAATTGGCGTCGGTGTCAGGATTGGTGTAGGTGCGAGCGTAGGAGTCTGTGTCAATGATGGCTCTGGCGCTATAGGCTGTCCTTCAGAACCATCTGTTTTTTTACAGCAGCAGAAAAACAAAAGCAGCAGAACACACATCATCTGTAATTTTTTTGAGTAGTTCATGTAAGCTCCTTTCTGGTATCTTTTATAGGGCAAGGCTGTGCCTCTCTACTTTAGCGAAAATCATAAAAATGAATACGCTGAGAACCTGCATCATATATGTGTTCTTCCTGAGTCTGTTTTTTATTTGAATGCTGCGCGTACTTAATTGTACTGCCGTCCGCATAAGTGACGATAGCAACGTGGCTGTTTGCTGTCCAATACATCAACGTCCCCTTCTGCACTACTGCATCAGTAACAGAGTAAATATAACCTTTTTCCGTGAAATAAGGAATCACTCCGCCATTTTTATTATATCCCGTTCTTATCCAATTTTCCCCTGCTGTACCTACATTTCCATAGGTGGTAGCCCGATACCATTTTCCGCTTATATCTTCCGGAATTCCGGCTGCACTAATGCATTTGGAAACAAAGTTTGCGCAGTCGCTGTTCCCTTCAGAATAGAACTCCGGTTCATCCAGCGCATGCTCGAGTGCGTAGTCAACCGCTGCTGTTCTGTCATAGTAACTATATCTGAATTCTTCAGGCTCTGAGAGTAAGCTCTGGGAAATCAGCTGTTCCGCAGCCATAACTCCCCTTGAAAAAGTCGCTAAATCTTTAAACCTATCCCCATATGCCACTTGCCGGAGTATACTTTCGTCCCCCAGACTTATTTCTAAACAAAGGACGATTTCCCCTGTAGTAGCATCCAAGCTGACATGATATACAAATTCCTGATTATACGGAACCATGTAATAGCTCTCCACCTGTTCTTTATAAGCATCGGCAAATTCAGCCACGATGGATACTGCAGATGGGTCACCTGATTGCTGCTAAAGCTTTCTGCTGCATTGCCCTGCCCATCTTCAGTCATGGCAGCCATTGCCAGAACGTTTGCAACCTGTAAGAAAGATATTGCTGTTATCAACATGATAACCATTGCTCTCCTTAAGTACTGAAATACTTTCATAAGAACCTCCTATCTCTGTTAAACAGCAAACTTAGCGTTGGTGTACAGATAGCGGCACATTTCATATACATCTTTATTATAACTAATTTATTCCAAGTTTTCAATCCACCGTTTTGATAATTTTCTCCAGTGCAGAATATTTTTTATCTTTTTTCCATTTTCACTGCATATCGGCGAACAATTTCTATAACACAAGCCCAAAGCAGCTTTTAGGACGCATCTTTCTATAAAACAAATCGACATATCCCCCTGCTTTTTGTGCAAAAGAGAGATATGTCGATTTTTAACTTCATTTCAATCCATCAATACATAGGTATGTAGGAAACAGATGCGGAAATCGTCATCATAATAAATATCATGCAGCATGCAATCGCCCCTGTCCATACATTGCCTGTAATTTTATAGAATAGCCTGTGGAAGATAGGAAGGAGGAACATCATCACAACAAGGCCAAACACCATGTTGACATACAGCCATACTTCTACACCATTGCCCCAGTAACCATAGAACGGAGCACCTGTCGCAAAATAGCAGACATAGTTAATCAGAAGGATAAACGCAAGCCCTACGCTGTTTGCAAGCGCACCAACAAGCATCACCTTTCCTTCGCTCCAGCCCTCGCGTCCGATACTGCAGTTCACACGGATGGAGTTGGAAATGTAAAAGATAAAGATAATCGGCATATACTCCAGCGCCGTCACAAACATTCTCTTATTAAGCGGTGCGGCGGAGATAAGCATAAATCGGAAATCCTGATGGAACAGGGCATAGCTGAGCCACACAAGCAGATAAAACATTCCAAACATAATCAGTGCCAGAAGAACTGCTTTCACTGTATTAAGCAGCACGCCGCTCCATTTGTTTCCGCTTATCTTAATTGCCTTAAACTTATCCCATTCATATTCCGGCTTTCTGCCTTTGACCTTATAGCATATATATTCGTAAAGGTTTTCAAGCAGTGTTGTTGCAAAGAAAATCACAAGCCCAATCACACCATTGATTGCCGCCCACAAAAGAATGGCATTTATCATTCTTGCAGGAAACACATAGGTAAATACACTGGACGAATTTCCGGTAGGGAATATCTGTATGGAAAGATGCGCCAATGGTATATAGTCGAGACATGCAATAATTGCAGTAAGCAGCATACAGGACCAGAAAATTATCTTATGCGCCACCGTCTGATGTACGGTATCCATCTTGCCTCCGGTCATGGCTTGTGCTGCGGACAGTGCCCTCTCGCTTTGCTCCTTGTCTTTGCTGTCTTTCATTGCTGCAAAAAACGGCAGCTTCATAAGCACCGCACATAGCGAAATAAGAAATGTAAATGCTGCCGCAAGCGCGATTCCGTTAGAGAGCTCTTTGCCAAACCAAATCTGCTTAGAGCCATCCTTGCCGGAATTCATTTCAAGTGTTTCATCAAAGAAATTAATCGTATTCTCAATGCTCGTCTTATCATACATTTCAAAGCAATGGTTGATCTTTTCCCTATGGACAATCCGGTATGTGCCGTCTGCCATGTCGCCGTAGCCGTAGTCAAATGCAACTTTGTCATAATTGTTCTTTTTTCCGCCTACTTCATTGATAAAGCGCAGGCTGATTACTTCAAAAGCAGAGGTGTCTGTCTGATAGCGGAACGCACCTTCGTCATAATAAGCATAAGACATCGCTGCATTGCAGTTTAGGTTCTTGTATTTATTAGCAGAGGAGGTTTTGATATAACCCGAAATATAAACCGCCTTGATAATACTCTCTTCATAGCTCTTTCCTGCCATATCTGCCGCAAGCGTACAGACGTTGCCGCCTCCCGCGGAATGCCCTACCGCACCAAAACGGTTCCTGTCGCAGAATTTAAAATCGTCTGTATTATTATACACATATTGCACAAGGTATTCAATTCCGTTTGCGCCGGCAGTCGAAGTTTCGGTTGTCCCACCCTGCCCGCCTGGGTCCATGCAGAATACAACCGCACCTCTTCTTGAAAGCTCCATGCAGTACTGTGACATGGTTGCTTTTGTACGTGTAAAGCCCGGAAGCACAAATACCGTAGCAGCAGGA
>CAJTZB010000193.1 GCA_910583815.1 uncultured Lachnospiraceae bacterium | reverse complement strand
TGCATATGTATCAGCATGCTTGTCTGCTTTTTTGCAGAACCTCTGATGAGAACGTTTGTAGACGGTGCCAATGCAGAAACCGTTCAAATAGGTGCAGTATATTTACGCATTGAGGGCTCCTGCTATATTGGCATCGGCATTTTGTTTATGCTCTACGGCTATTACCGCGCTATCAAACGCCCATTCCTGTCGGTTATTTTAACTATTTTATCCCTTGGAACCAGAGTGCTGCTTGCAAATATACTGTCTGCGGTTCCTGCATTTGGCGTAGTTGGCATCTGGGTATCTATCCCTATTGGCTGGGCGATTGCTGATTTGTTTGGTATTTGGTACTATGTCGTTTTGCAAAAACACGCAGAAGATGTCCCAATGCAATGACACGGCCGGCAAAAATGTTCCTTTTGCCACATAAAATCATTTCAGATTTATCCAAACATTCCTTTCTCATTTCCGGTACAAAATGCATAATAACCCTCTGGCTTCATATACTTTGCTATGAGGTGAATATTATGATCCAATTAAAATTCTTTACTATTATTGGAGCAATTTTTGTTCTAATTACAGGTACACTTGCCCATTTTCTGTACCGCTGGAGCGGAAACCATATCATTGTAGGTCTTTTTGTCCCAATTAACGAATCTATCTGGGAACATATGAAGTTATTGTTCTTCCCGATGTTTCTTTGTTCCGTTGTCATGGTTTTAAAATTCAGGAAAGAATATCCTTGTATTGCCCCCTCTTTCTGTTTCGGAATCTTAGCGGGAACATTGCTGATTCCGGTTCTTTATTATGCCTATACTTATATTTTGGGCAAAAACTATTTTATTTTGGACATCAGTATCTTTGTTTTAAGCGTTTTGGCTGCATTTTGGTTTTCTTACAGACTTACTCTTTCTTGTAAGCTTATGCCCTATACATTTCTGCTATATGGCTTATTTTTCATTTTCTTTGCCAGCTTTCTTGTATTTACTTACTATCCTCCGGAACTTGAACTCTTTAAAGACCAGACCGTTTCAGGCTAGGCCTTCACTGTAAAAATCGGTTCCAGACGAGCTACCGGAGCCGCCATCTGATGCGCCGAATGTACTGAAATCACTTGGTCAATGTCTTTATAAGCATATGGCGCCTCTGCGCGGATTGTCTCTTCCCATTTCTTCAGAATGTCGGCCCTGCCTTTTAAATCAGCACGTTCAGGGTCAATCGGCGTAATCACATGGAATTTTTCCATAAACCGGCGAAATTCTTCCTCATTTCCTTTGATTGCGTCGCCACGAGATTTTTTCCGTCCTGCCCCATGACTGGCACTCCAAAGGGAATCCGGATTTCCCAATCCCCGGAGCAAGTAACTGGAACTTCCCATAGAACCAGGTATCATCACCGGTTCGCCGTAATAAGCAAACTCTGTGCCTTCCATCTCTTCACAGCCGCCGGCGCAGCAGGCACCCTTCCGGTGAATATAATACTCCTCCCCTGCAATCTGCTTTTTCCAGATATAATTATGCGGAGCATCATAGAGCAGCTCCATATTGCACTCTCCAAGCACGCTGGTAAACACATCCTGAATCATAAATCCAAGAAACAGGCGGTTGGCAAATCCAAAATTAGCAGCATTTCCGGACGCAGACCAAAAACGGCTCCACGCGTTTGCTGCCAAAGCTTCCGGTATCGGATATATTTTATTCTCAGGATGTACTGCCCCGGCAGGATAAATACTCTGGCAAATATTTCGGTTTAACAAGCCGCTGTGATGTCCTATGGTCAAAGAACCTGCATGAAGCATCACTGCTACGGCTCCTTTTTTTATGTTCCAAGCGTTCGCAGTCTGCCCATCATAAATCTCTGCCACTCGCTGCACTTCCAAAAAATGATTTCCGCCACCGATTGTCCCAATCTGGTCGTCATAGGTCAGCTGTTCATAATTCCCGATGAAGTCCTCCAAGCCTTCCGTAGCATCCGCTATAAGACTTCCTCGAAACACCGTACGGTCTAACCATTTTTCCTGCACCGCAGGCTGATAATACCGCCATAGGCCACTCTTTTTGCTGTCACCGCTGGTTTCCAGTATTCCTTCAAGGCCATAACAAAACAGTGCCTGCCGCTGTCTTCCTGTCATCGGAATCTGCCTGCCGCCTTCAAAAAAAATATGGCGGACCCTCTTTGTCAGTTCAGGAAGCCTCTCTTGAATCTGTTCTTCTGACAGATCCGTAGTATAAAAGCGCATACCGCAGTTAATATCATTTCCCATCGCCTGCGGAACCGCAAAACCCTTTGTCATCATCACAGTTCCTATCGGAATCCCGGCACCTTTGTGAAAGTCCGGAGTCAGGATAATTTTTTCAATCCTTGGTGTATCTTTCTGGAAAAAACCTGGCACTGCCGCCAGCCTTGCCAGTGTTTCTTCCAGTTCTGTCATCTGGTATAATTCTGCTACTGCATTTTTATCCGGCATCAAATCTTCCGGCAGATAGCAGGATATACTGTTGTTTCTGTCCTTATACTCGATTTTGTGTACCATAATACTCCTTTAAATGTCAGCGTCATTTGACGGCAGCGCCGGTATTCAGAGACGCCGGTGTATCTGTTTTTAAAGAGACTGTAAAATCATAATGTGATACTCTTCGTCCTGAATAATCCGTTTCAGCACAGCATTGACATAGTCATCCCGGATAGCATTGATATGCATTTTATATTGCCGGATTGCAGCCCTCTCAGCTTCCAGATCTGCCTGTATCATCTGAGGAATATGGTAAGGCAGGGTCAGACAGGATGGAGACCACATGCCGTTCGGCTGTTTTGTTTCAAAGCACACATTTCCTCCAAGTAAATGAATCAGTTCCCCAAGCTTCTGTAAATGCATCATCTCTGCCATTGCAATTCCAAGAATTGTCCGCATCAGGGAGCAGTGTTCGCCGGACATCCGGTTTTCATTATTGATATACTGTAAAATTGCAGACAGCTCCGATACCGAGCCACAGTAATCCACCAACAGCAAATCCGCATATTGTGGATTTTTCTCTTTTACCTGAATCGGAGGATATGGAAGATCCAGCATAATCGGCCGAATTCCTTGCAGGCTGCAGTCGTTGACGAGCGGACTCCTATTTCTTTCCATTTTCAACTTTGTCTCCTGAACTGTTTATAATACTATCATATGCTGCATATCCAGTATCGGTGTGCCGCCTGCGTCCGAATGCCGCCAAACTACAGGCCTTTAATATACCAGCAGTTCAATAAAACAAATTTCATATCTATCTGCTATATTCTGCTTTCAAAGGAGCCATAACCTCTGGGTTCTGCCTGACCCAAGTCATAGCGCAGCTGCACAGAACCGTTGTCAGCTTGTCATCTATAAAACCTTTTTCTCCGTTTTCCTTTAAAAGCCGTACAAGAACCTCTGCAATTTCCAAATCTTTCTCACTGAACCCATTGCCAAGTTGGAGATATTTCAAAAAAACATCCAACATTTTCTGAAAATCCTCGTCCCAGTTGATGCAGCCATTATCTAAAAACTCATGCTGCACCCTGCCTGCGATCCGAATTATTTCCCCTTGCGCTGTCTGTGCTTTTCCATTGGACGGAACAAGGTAATCCCAAAACATTTGAAATGCTTTATTCTCATTATCCTCATCCGGGATATGTATGGGAGAAATGCCGTCATGAATAGGTTTTTCTTCAAACTTTGCATCTTTTTTAACCATTATAATTTCCTCCAAGTTCTAATTTGTGTTGCCAGCGGCTAGCATTCCCTGATAATATCTGCTTTCTTTCAGAAAAATGCCGAAAAACGCTGTGTGCTTCGTGCTTCTGCTATTGCTTTTTCCTATTATACACAGTGTTCGGAGAGATTACAATAAGCAGGGACACAGGATTTCTGATTTCTACCAAGACTCTTTTTCCTGTGCGAAAGCTGTTTGCTCACGCTCTCTTAAAATGTGCCACACATCATTGCCGCAAAAACCACATTTACGATATAAGTCTTCAGGATGATTTGGATCTTTGCATTTTCCTGATACCGTAACAAAGCTCGCCTCTTTCCTCATTCTCCACAACAATTCAAATACAAGATAACTCCCTAATCCGCATCTGCGATAATCCTTTGATACCTGAATCCACTCTAATACACCCTCACCAATCTCACGATCCATCTCAGCAATGCCAGTTGCCACAATTTTCCCTTTGCAATCTTCTTTGACAGCCAGCCAAAGTTCTGAGCTATACTGTTCTCTTGTAAAATAACGCTGTATTTCAGACATCGTAATACCAATATCTTCATAACAACTGTTGATATGATCTGCAAAATCAAGTGCAGAGGCTTCACACAGAGAATATCCCTCTGGCAATAACACCGGTTTCACTCCCAGCATATGATGCCGCAAACGGAAGTAGCGTTGGTGTACAGATGGCAACACGGCCGACGAAGGGCAGAAATTCCCCCTTTCTTCGTTACTTTCACTCCACGTACGTCTCTGTA
>CAJTZB010000192.1 GCA_910583815.1 uncultured Lachnospiraceae bacterium | reverse complement strand
AAACTAAAATTCCGATTACCGGAGGCGTTGCAGACACAGTTACTGTTGTTCCAAAAGAAGCATTTACGCATCTTTTCCTGCACGGTGAGAGCAAAGACGGCATCGAAGAAAAGGTCAGCTTTTATGAAAAAGTACGTGCACCAATTGAAAAGGGAGCAGAGCTTGGTCTTGTTACCTATTACCAAAATGGCAAAGAGCTTGGTTTTGTGCCACTGGTTGCAACCGAGGAAGTCAAAAAAGCAACTTACATAGACTATTTAAGAAAAGTATTGAACATGTTGACATAGAAACCGAAAACAGATATAGTTATACCGTGAAGATTTTATGTATGTTTTTGCAAGACAGCAGTAAAATCTCCGGATGTCTGAGAGGAGTATATAGATACTATGTGGTTGGTGGCAGCTGCGGCTCTTTGTATTGTAATTTGGCTTGGATACGAATATTATGAACATGAGGCTGTCCAGATTACGGAACATACCATCCCTGCAAACGGCCTGATGGCAGACAGGGCGCTTTGCTTCTGTGTAATTTCCGATCTGCACAACAACAAAAAACATTGTGAAGATAAATTGCTTGCTAAACTAAAGAACTGTAAGCCAGATGCTTTCCTGCTTTGCGGTGATATGGTAAATAAGCACAAAGCGGACAATACGGCAGCGCTGCATTTCATAAAAAAACTGACGGCTGTTGCTCCTGTATTTTATTCTTATGGAAATCATGAAATGGAACTAAAGGCAGACAAACCAGAAGCATGGGAGCAGTACATAAGCAGACTTCCGGCGGGATGCATTCTGTTGGACAATCAGGCCGCAGAACTAAAAAACCTGGCTAAAAATCTGCTGGTTTGCGGGCTGACGCTCCCAGAGTGTTTTTACGGAAAAGGCGCGTTACTGACAAACGAGGCATGGAATTATTTGCCAAGGCTTTCGCTTCCTTCTCCATCTATCTGCGCACCATATTACCGGATTCTGCTTGCTCATCATCCGGAATATGACGTATTGTATAAAAAATACAAGCCGGATCTGATTCTGTCCGGACACCTGCATGGTGGGCTTGTACGTCTTCCGTTGATTGGCGGATTGATTTCACCAAGATACCGTTTTCCAAAAAAAGACTCCGGCTTTTATAAGAGCAGCTCCGGAACGCTGTTTATCAGCAGAGGCTTAGGCTCACATACAATACCACTCCGTGCGTTTAACCGCACGGAGCTTACTATGATAACATTGGTTCCAAAAAACTGTTTGGAGAAAAGAGGTAATCTACATGGGAATTCCAGTAAAACTAGAGGTGTTTGAAGGACCTCTTGACCTCCTTCTGCATCTGATTGATAAAAATAAAATCAATATTTATGATATTCCGATTGCTTTGATTACCGAACAGTATATGGAATATATCAATGCCATGCAAGAACAGGATCTGGATATTATGAGCGAGTTTCTTGTGATGGCGGCGACTCTGCTTCGCATCAAATCTAAAATGCTGCTTCCAATAGAGGAAACCGAAGAAGAAGAGGTGCTTGATCCAAGGCAGGAACTTGTAGAACGCCTGTTGGAATATAAAATGTACAAGTATGCCTCCTTAGAACTTCGTGACCGGCAGTTGGACGCGGACCGGCTTATTTTCAAAAAAAGCACACTGCCGCCGGAATTGCTGAACTATAAAGAAGAAGTCCATCCGGAGGAACTGCTTTCTGATTTGACATTGGCAAAACTAAACACTATTTTCCAGTCTGTTATCAAAAAGCAGAGCGAAAAAATTGACCCAGTACGAAGCAAATTCGGCAAAATTGAAAAAGAAGATGTCAACCTTCCCAAAAAAATGCGTTATGTCCAGGAATATGGCCTGTCTCATAAAAGATTCAGTTTTCGCAGACTGCTAGAAGCACAGCATGACAAGATGGAGGTTGTTGTTACATTTCTTTGCATTCTGGAACTGATGAAACTTGGACGCATCCGTACCATGCAGGAAGAAATCTTTGATGATATTCAGATTGAATATCTTGCAGAAGATATTATTGATATTGATGAATCGCAAATAGCTTAGAAAGGAACATAGGGAACACAAATGGAACTGCAGGAATTAGAGGCACAAATAGAAGCCATTTTATTTACTATTGGAGAAGCAATAGAAGCAGAACGAATCGCACAGGCACTTGGGCATGATGTAGATACGGTGCGGCGAGTAATCCGGAATATGATGGACCGCTATAAAACGGAAGAGTATGGAATTCAGATTATTGAACTGAATGATTCTTTTCAGATGTGTACAAAACCAGAAATGTATGAGTCAATTATTAAAATCACACATGTGCCAAAGAAACATGTACTGACCGAGGTTCTGTTAGAAACCTTATCTATCGTTGCATATAAACAGCCGATTACGAGGCAGGAGATTGAAGCAATCCGTGGTGTAAACTGTGACCATGCGGTCAATAAACTTGTAGAATATCATCTGATTGCCGAAGTTGGCAGGTTAGATGCCCCTGGCCGTCCAATTATGTTTGGAACAACAGAAGAATTTTTGCGGAATTTTGGACTTGTTTCCTTGGAAGAACTTCCAATTGTACAGCCAGAAAAAGTAGAAGGCTTCAAATTAGAAGTGGAAGAAGAGCTTCAGCTGAAATTGAATATATAGAAGTATAAAACCATAATTTCTCCATACATTGTAGTAACACCAATTGTTATGGAAAAGTTATGGATTTTTTATATGTAAACACTATAAGGAATTTAGCAAGAAAAATATGGAGAAAATGTGTCGCAATTCTTTTGATTATACTGCTGTCGTCTATAACTCTACAATATTCTACAATCGTCTACGCCGAAGAAGAGCCTCAGAACCTGTATGCACTGTCTGCCTGTCTGATGGATGCAGACTCCGGCAGGGTGCTGTTTGAAAAAGCCGGCTACGAAAAAATGGCAATGGCAAGCACCACAAAAATTATGACGCTTCTGATTGCTTTGGAATATGGAAATATGGAGGACATCGTAACGGTTTCTGACTATGCAGCATCCATGCCAGATGTGCAGCTGAATATCCGTGCAGGGGAGAGCTATTACTTGAAAGACCTGTTATTTTCATTGATGCTAGAGTCCCATAATGATGTTGCGGTTGCAATCGCGGAACATATTGGAGGAAGCGTGGAGGGTTTTGCTTCTTTGATGAACGGAAAAGCGCATGCTCTTGGTGCGCTTCATACCAATTTTGTAACTCCAAACGGATTAGATGCCGAAGAACACTATACTACAGCTGTAGATTTGGCAAAAATTGCGTCTTATGCTATCCAAAACGAAGAATTTATCAAAATTACAAATACCAAAAGCCATTCTTTCAGCGATACAGCAGGAAAACGGCAGTTCACGGTCAACAATAAAAACGCATTTCTTACCATGATGGATGGGGCCATCGGAGTCAAAACAGGTTTTACCGGAAGGGCAGGCTATTGTTTTGTCGGTGCCGTAAAGCAGGATGGTAAAACTCTTGTCTCTGTCGTCCTTGCATGTGGCTGGCCAAACAATAAAACATATAAGTGGGCAGATACCAAGAAACTGATGAATTACGGACTGAACAATTTTGAAGAAAAGACAATGTCAAAAGAAGAAATCGAACTGCCTGCATTACCTGTGGCAGATGGGATAAAGGATATTGCAGAAACTGCTTTAAGGGACTTTGAAGAACTTACCATGCTGCTTTCCAAAGAGGAGGTCTTTACCTATTGTTATGAACTGCCCAATATACTGACTGCTCCTGTAACTGCAGGCAGCAAAGTAGGAACGTTGAAAATTATGATTGAAGAAGAATGTGTATACTGTTGTGATATTATCGCAGCAGAAACTGTGCCAAAGGCAGGATATGCCTATTATGCAGCAGAAATATGGGACTTATTTTTACAGCTTGGAAATTTAATGAAAAAATGTTTTCAAATTGAGTGAAAAGTATTTTACGAGCGAATCATTTTTTGCTATAATGGATTAGATAACAATCAAATGACTTACATGGAACAACGTTCGGAGGAATCGGGTATGCTGCACCTGACAAAAAATATGATCAAAAATATAGCTGCAAACGACAATGCCTATCTGCGCGGTGTCCAATACTTTCAAAACGGACGAATCCAGAATGCATCCTATTCCAAAACCAGCGGGCGCTACAAAATTACAGTCCGTGGAACCTATAGCTATACTGTAATTGTAGAAGAGGGCGAAGATTCCATGTTTGGATTTTCTTGCAACTGCCCGGCTGCGTCCAGTGAAAGAGGGGCATGCAAGCATGTTGTTGCAGCACTTCTTATGCTGCTGAAATATCAGGAACGTGGCAAGGGGACTTCTCCCAAAAGCCCAGAAGAAAAACGTGCCTATCAAGTACTGGAATATTTTGATAACCAAGAAATTGTTTCAATGACAGGAGAGGTATTCCATATTGAACCAATTATTACGCTGCCGTCTATTCTCCGAAAAGATTCTGGAAAGGCCTATGTTTCACT
>CAJTZB010000191.1 GCA_910583815.1 uncultured Lachnospiraceae bacterium | reverse complement strand
GCGGCTTTTTGTTTGCGGCAGGCGAAGGTGAAATTCCCAATGTCTGCGTAGCGCCTGCAGCAAGGAGGCGGGGGGTTGGAACACATCTGATGGAGGCATTATGCGAAGAGGCAAAAAAGTGTGGCATTGCTGTTTTGTTTTTGGAAGTCAGGCAGAGCAACAGAGCAGCAAGGCAATTATACCTGCATTCCGGTTTTGAAGAGATTGGAATACGCAAGGGTTTTTATGATCTCCCCAAAGAAGATGCAGTGCTGATGAGAAAGAATATCTAACATCACACTGAGGAAAGCACAGCTTCTCTAACAGCAATTACCATTGGCATAGCCTCTGCAATTCTTTATAATTGAGACATGAAATGTTTCGGAGAAAGTGGAGGATAAACAATGGAACACGTAAATTGCAATGTATGTGGAAAAGTACTGAAGAGAGAACACGGAATTTTAAGAGAGGATGCGTTTGAGGCAGTCAAGGATTGGGGATATTTTTCAAAAAAGGATTTACAGCGCCACAGCTTTACGGTATGTGAAGAATGTTATGATAAATGGATTCGTACATTTGCTATTCCGCCTGAAATAACAGAGAGAAGCGAGGCGCTTTGACAAAGTAATTTTAAAAGTGAAGAGAGAGGAAAGAGAATGCTGGATTTATGCTTGCTTGGCACAGGAGGCATGATGCCGCTGCCGGGAAGATGGCTGACATCGCTTATGACAAAATACAATGGGAAAGGGTTGCTGATTGACTGCGGTGAGGGAACGCAGATAGCGATTCGGGAAAAGGGATGGAGCTTTCACGATATTGATATTATATGTTTTACCCATTATCATGGTGACCATATCAGTGGCCTTCCGGGGCTTTTGCTGTCTATGGGAAATGCAGAGCGCAGAGAACCGGTAATCCTGATAGGGCCAAAAGGACTGGAACGTGTGGTATCGGCGCTCCGTGTCATTGCACCGGAGCTTCCTTTTGCACTTCGTTTTATAGAACTGACAGAGCCAGAGCAGGTTTTACAGATGTCCGGCTATGGGCTTACAGCATTCCGCGTCAACCATAACGTAGTCTGCTATGGCTATACGATTACAATTCGCAGAAATGGGCGTTTCTATGCAGAAAAGGCAAAAGAACAGGGAATTCCGTTGCAGTATTGGAACCGTCTGCAAAAAGGAGAGACAATTCCGGCGGATGGGACAGTTTATACACCGGATATGGTACTTGGACCGGAGAGGAAGGGAATCAAAGTAACTTACTGTACCGATACAAGACCAACGCCTGCTATTGTGAAAAACGCAGAATGTGCCGATTTATTAATATGCGAAGGAATGTATGGCGAAGCAGAAAAGCAGGCCAAGGCATCAGAGTATAAACATATGACATTTATGGAAGCTGCCCGCATTGCAAAAGAAGCAAAAGTGCAGGAACTCTGGCTGACACACTATAGTCCGTCGCTGATTCGTCCCAAAGAATTCCTTCCGGAAGCAAAGCGGTATTTTGAACATACAAAATGCGGCAGAGACGGTATGGATGTGAGTTTAGAATTTGCAAAAGATGAATAGGAGCAAGGCATAAAAGGGTGTGAAATACCAATTCGGATGTTCAAAGAAAATGCAAAGCATTGGCTGTGGTACGCATGTGCTGTCCTGTAAGCTTGCTTACAAAGAGGGCATATGCGTATTCTAGCTGATTATAGCAAGGAACTTCTGTTATTTGTTCCCAAAAAGGAGAAAGCGAGGGTGTATAGGTATGAAAGGAAAGAATCTGGCAAAGCTTCTAGGAGGCTTGATACTGCTTGGAATTGTGGTGCTTGTAGCATTTTACTGGCTGAATAACCGGTCGGACGACAGCGTGTTTTCAAAAGATGGTGAAACAAATACAGAGGCACAGAAAATTTTATCAAAAGATTTGGATAGAAACTATCCTGCTTCCGTAAGGGAAGTAGTTCGCCTGTATGCCCGCATTACAAAATGTTGGTATAGCGAAAAAATATCAGAAGGGGAATTTTCTGAACTGGCAAAAATGCAGCATGGGCTGTTTGATGAAGAGCTGGCGGAAGAAAATCCGCTTATAGGTTTTACGGAACGCCTAAAAAATGAGGTGATTGCCGCAGGAGAAGAAAAAAAGACAATATCAAGTTATCAGGTTCAGAAGGAAAGCAGTGTAAAAAAGTGGAAAACAGAAGAGGACTCGTTTGCTTCAATTGTTGTCTGCTTTGTTACAAAAATAAATAAAAAAGGATTTGAATATACATACGAAGAATTTCTTCTTAGAGAAGACGAAAAGGGGCAATGGAAAATTGTCGGCTGGCAGAAAACAGAGCCAATTGAGATAGAAGATTAAAAAGAGGTCGGAACAAAGATGGATAACAAAGACATATGGATTCTGGCAATAGAATCTTCCTGTGACGAAACGGCAGCGGCAGTTGTAAAAAACGGAAGAACAGTGCTGTCCAATGTAATTTCGTCACAGATTGACCTTCATACATTGTATGGAGGAGTAGTGCCAGAAATTGCATCGAGGAAACATACGGAAAGAATCAATCAGGTAATTGAAGAAGCATTAAAAGAGGCGGACAGGACTTTGGAACAGATGGATGCTATTGCAGTAACCTATGGACCCGGTCTGGTTGGTGCGCTGCTGGTTGGAGTGGCAGAGGCAAAAGCAATCAGTTTTGCAACAGGGCTTCCGCTGATTGGTGTGCATCATATCGAGGGGCATATTTCGGCAAACTATATTGAACAGAAAGAGCTGGAGCCTCCGTTCTTATGTCTGGTTGTATCCGGAGGGCATACGCACCTTGTGATGGTGAAAGATTATGGAGAGTATGAAATTATTGGAAAAACCCATGACGATGCAGCAGGTGAGGCATATGACAAAGTAGCTCGTGCAATTGGACTTGGCTATCCGGGTGGTCCAAAAATTGACCGGCTTTCTAAAGAAGGGAATCCACAGGCAATTGCATTTCCGCGTGCGCATGTAGAAGGATGTCCATATGATTTCAGTTTCAGTGGCTTAAAATCGGCAGTTTTAAATTATCTGAATCAGGCGGAAATGAAAGGAGAAGAAATAAATCGGGCAGATGTAGCAGCATCCTTTCAGGCAGCTGTGGTGGCTGTACTTGTAGAGCATACGCTTTTGGCAGCATCTGAATACAATGTTACAAAGATAGCAATGGCAGGCGGGGTGGCATCCAACTCGGCATTGCGTGCAGAGATGCAGGCAGCCTGTAAGAAAGCAGGGCTTACACTCTACTGCCCATCGCCGATTTTCTGCACAGACAATGCAGCGATGATTGGGGCGGCAGCTTATTATGAATATAAAAGAGGAGTTCACCACGGTTTGGACTTAAATGCAGTTCCAAACCTGAAACTGGGGCAGAGATAACTCCAATAATGGAGAGACGGAACTACCAAAACAGTCTCAGAACGAAGGCACCCGGAAGGGATTTCAGACGTAACAGAGGCTGAACAGCCCTTCCCTAATATGGGTGCCAGAGAGCAGAGACGGAACTACCAATAGGAGGAACAGCTTTGAAACCAAGGGTAACAGCGATTGTACTTGCTGCCGGAAAGGGCTCCAGAATGGGGCACATGACTCCAAAACAGTACCTTCCGCTTATGGGGAAGCCGATGCTGTTTTACTCCCTGAATGCTTTTGCAGAAAGTGAAGCTGATGCAATTGTAGTGGTGACAGGGAAGGGAGAAGAGGAATTTTGCAGAACCCAAATTATAGAGCGCTATGGAATTAGAAAGATAGAGTGTATCATTGCAGGAGGGACAGAACGGTATGACTCTGTATATCAGGGGCTGCTTGCTGCAAAAGGAGCGGATTATGTGCTGATTCATGATGGGGCACGGCCGTTAGTTTCCGTTGAGATAATTAACAAGGCAATTAAAAAGGTCCAGGAATTAAACGCCTGTATTGTTGGAATGCCGGTTAAGGATACAATACAATTGGCTGCAGAGGATGCATCCATTGCGGAAACACCGCCTCGCAGCATGTTATGGGTGGCACAGACGCCGCAATGTTTTTCCTATTCTCTTGTGAAGTCTTCTTATAAGAAAGCACAGGAAGCAAACGATACTTCCCTTACCGATGATGCAATGGTGGTACGAAAATACAGCAACGCTTCTGTATATCTGATAGAAGGAAGTTATCATAATATCAAAGTAACAACACCGGAAGATACTACGATAGCAGAGGCACTGTTAAAAGGGCAGTAGTATTCTATTTGTGCGAATGTAATAGACAATATAAAAAATTCTGTCAAAAGATTTAAGAAAGCGCTTGACATAGTAAAAACTCTATGGTAGAATTATCAAGCACTGTTCGGAGAGTTGTCCGAGTGGTTTAAGGAGCTGGTCTTGAAAACCAGTGTTTCCGTGAGGAACCGTGGGTTCGAATCCCACACTCTCCGCTGGAATGTACAATCAGTTCCAAACAGAATATAGAATGTTTTTCAATTTAGCATTTTGGAGAAATACCCAAGAGGCTGAAGGGGCTCCCCTGGAAAGGGAGTAGGTCGTTAATAGCGGCGCGAGGGT
>CAJTZB010000190.1 GCA_910583815.1 uncultured Lachnospiraceae bacterium | reverse complement strand
ATAGGGATTTCAGGCATTTTCAAGGAAGATGAGCGAGGCGTACAGAGACGTACGCCGAGGGAAGATGACAAAGAAAATGCCTGAAATCACATGGGTTGAGGCGTGTTGCCATCTGTACACCGACGCTAATAAGACCTGATTTTATTAAAATCCCCACAGGGTGTTGTTTTTCAACAATACTTCCTGTGGGGTTCTTTTTTTGCCAGATCGTTATTTGGAAGCTGGCTCTCTTCTTGCATCAAGTTCTTCCGTCATTTTGGTCAGTGTCTTTTTGTCGAGATTGTAGATAATTGCAAGGCCGATAAACTGCATCACTGCGCTGAACAGGTAAAGACCGGCTACAAGATAACGCATATTCAAAGCGACTTCCGCAGTCTGAGTTCCTTGGTTAGCCTCTACATAGCCCAAAGTAACCATAATAACAAGCACTATGGAAGGACCAAGGCCCTGAGCCAATTTACGGAAGAAGGAGTGAAGCGCATAGACCGTGCCTTCTTCACGTGTGCCGTTTTTCCATTCATTGTAGTCAATGGCATCGCCCATCAGCGACCAGCTGACCGTGCTGTAAATGCCTATGCCAAGGCTGTTGATTAACTGGCAGACAATATAAATCATAAGACCTTTGCTGTCTGGTGCAATCGGAAGAAGCAGCATTGCGGCACATGCAATGATACTGCAGATAGTGCCGACAACAGAGATCTCTTTTTTTCCGTATTTCAGAACCATTTTGCGGGCAAACGGCGTGAACAGAATCGTTGGGAGCATTGCAAACATTGAAACAACGCCGGAAAGCTGAACGTTCTTAAAGTAGGACTGGAACAAAACAGTAACAGCTGCCGATGCGCCCTGCATGCCAAGGAACATGCCCATTGCTGCGAGCGTTGCGCCGACTGCCGGACGGTTCTTTAGGAAGTTGCCCATAGCTTTTATAATGTTGAACTTTGGTGCGTCTTCGCTGCATTTTGCATCCGTCACACAGCGGATTTCCGTGTTGCGGATCATAAATTGGAATGCAAGGAAACCAAGGATGCCCATGATAAGCGCAACTAAAAATACACGTTCCCCAACGATGTTCTGGTTCTTGTCATAAATTAACATTGGAAGGACAGCCATAGCAGCCATATTTCCTACTAAAGACCCAACGGAGCGCCATGCAGATAAAGAAGCACGGTCGCCCGGATTCTCAGAAATCAAAGACAGAAGGGAGCCATAAGGCACATTGGCAACCGTATAAAAAGCGTCCCAAAGAATATAGCCTGCAAGGAACAGGATGGTTTTTACTGCTTTTGGTGCGTTTGGCAATGGGACAAAGCAAAGGGCGCCTGCAAAAAGCAGCCCGATAGAACCTACAAAAATGTATGTAAGGAACTTGTTGCGTTTGTACTGACGTCTGTCGGCATCCACAATGGAACCGATCAATGGGTCGTTGATAGCATCCCAAATCTGAACAATGAGCAGCAGTCCTGCATACAGCAGAGAATCCATCCCCATAAACTGCGTCCAGAAAATAGTTAAGGTGCCTTTTAGGGCAAAACTCATGTTACAACCAAAGTCACCGGCAGCATAAGCAAGACTGTCACGCATGCCAAATTTTCTGAAGCCTTTGGCGTCCAGCTGGACATTTTTTTTCATAATTTTCCTCATTTCTGCGCTGCTTTTTGTGCATAACGAGTTTGTAGCAAGCAACGCACAGGCACAAATCTCGCGATTGAACATTTTAATGTTCAATCTTTTCCTTTGTTATGGAGCGGATTGTCATATTCCTTCTGGTATCAAGACAATACATGTTATATTTGTATTGCCTGAATAGCAGAGTTTCATGCAGAAATATGAAAGCGCTCTGTAAAAGTGTATGAAACACGTTGTATACAAGCCTAGTATACAACACTATTACGAATTTGTATAGACTTAATATCACATATATATAGTAAAAACGTAGAAATCAATAAAATATGACAGTAAAATTTATGCAATATGCACAAAATGAGAGATGTAGATATTGGAAACAGTAGGTATTTGCAACAAGGCAAGTTTTGCGGGATTCCGTACATTGACCGTGTTGCCATCTGTATACCGACGCTATTGTGTTTTGAGGATTCCCATATTATAATAAAACCGTTTGAAAGGAAAGGAATCACTATGGCGGCAAAGGAAAATAACCATCAGAAAACAGAAAGCACAAAGCAGTCCGGCCGAAGTGTTGTTGGTGTTTTAGCGCATGTAGACGCAGGCAAAACGACACTGGCGGAGAGTATTCTTTATCTGACCGGAAGCATTCGTAAACTTGGAAGGGTAGATCATAAGGATGCCTTTTTAGATACGCATGTGCTGGAGAGAGAACGTGGAATCACAATTTTTTCAAAGCAGGCAGAAGTTATGCTTTGCAGAGAAGAAAAAGAGCTTCGGATTACGCTGATGGATACGCCGGGACATGTAGATTTTTCGGCAGAAATGGAACGGACGCTGCAGATTCTGGACTATGCCGTTTTAGTCATCAATGGGACAGACGGTGTGCAGGGGCAAGTGCTGACGCTTTGGACACTGATTGCAAAATATCGGATTCCGGTCTTTTTGTTTATCAATAAAATGGATCAGCCGGATACGAAGCGGGCGCAGCTTCTTACAGAAATTCAAGAGCGTTTGGATGAGCGTTGCGTGGCATTTGATTTGTGGCAGACAGGAAAGCTTTCTGAGGAAGAAAAACAGGAATTTTTAGAACAGCTTGCGTTATGTGATGAGAGGCTGATGGACGATTATCTGGAGCATCAAAGCATTTCAGAAGAAAAACTAAAAAAGGCAATTGCAGAACGGCAGGTGATTCCGTGCTATTTTGGTTCGGCATTGAAGCTGGATGGAGTGGAAGGGTTTCTGCAAGGGCTGCTTAACTATATTCAGCCAAAGCAGTATCCGCAGGAATTTGGAGCGCGTGTATTTAAAATTTCCAGAGACGCACAAGGCAACCGTTTGACTTATATCAAAGTGTTGGGTGGGAACTTAAGAGTAAAAGAATATATTCCGGCAAATGGAGACGAGAAGCAGGAAAATAGCACAGAGCGGGAAAAGCCAGATCAGTTGCGCATCTATTCTGGTGGGCAGTTCCGTATGGTAAGTGAAGTGCAGGCAGGAGAAATCTGTGCTATGACGGGCCTGAAGCATACGTATGCAGGGCAAGGGCTTGGGACAGAGCAGGCCAGTGAACAGCCATTGCTTGCTCCGGTACTGACCTATACATTGCAGCTTCCGGGGCAATGCGATATACAGGCTGCATATAGAAATCTAAGCCAGTTGGAGGAGGAAGAGCCGCAGCTTCATCTGGTTTGGGAAGAAGAAACCGGAGAACTTCATGCAAATGTGATGGGTGAGGTTCAGATGGAGATTTTAAAGGAACTGGCCAAAGAGCGTTTTGGATTGGAACTGTCGTTTGGAGCCGGAAGTATTGTATATAAAGAGACTATTGCAGAACCCATCTATGGAGTCGGACATTTTGAACCATTGCGGCATTATGCGGAAGTACATCTGTGGCTTGCTCCGCTTGAAAGAGGGAGCGGGCTGGTATTTGATGCAGATGTCAGCGAGGACGAGCTGGACAGAAACTGGCAGCGCCTGATATTGACGCATTTGGAGGAACGTGAGCATAGAGGTGTTTTGTGCGGTGCGCCAATTACTGATATGCAGATTACGCTGGCTGCAGGCCGCGCCCACAAAAAACATACGGAGGGCGGAGATTTCAGAGAAGCAACTTACCGTGCGGTACGCCAAGGCTTAAAGTCTGCCAAAAGCGTGCTGCTTGAGCCGGTTTACAGTTTCCGCCTGGAAGTACCGCAGGATGTGCTTGGCCGGGCAATGTCAGACTTGCAGCGGATGCAGGCGGATTTTAAGCTGTTAGAACATTCAGGAAACTTAGCGTTGCTGGAAGGTTGTGCCCCGGTCGCGCTGATGCGGGAATATCCAAGGGAAGTTGCAGCGTATACAAGAGGTGAAGGGCGCATATCCTGTACTCTGAAAGGTTATGCACCATGCCATAATGCAGAGGAAGTCATTGCAGAAAAAGGCTATGATTCCGAGGCAGATTTGGCACAGCCGACAGGTTCAGTATTTTGCGCACATGGGGCAGGTTTTCTTGTAGAATGGGACAAGGTGCATGGGTTTATGCATGTCGAAGCGAAAAAAATGAGAAATGGCATGTCCGCAGATGTTTCTGGCAGCTTGCTGCATGAAGGACTGCAGCCTGACACACAAAGCCCTTTTGCCGCACAGGAAAAACAACCTTCACAGCACAAAGGAGCAGTGAACAGCGCCGGTATTTCTGCTTTTTCGCCAGAGGACAAGGAACTTGCAGAAATTTTTAACCGAACTTATGGGAAAAAAGGCAGTACAAAGAGCAATATGTATAATGCGTTTGCGCCGACCGCACGGCTTCCGGCACAGCAGAAGCCTAAAAAAGAAAAGGAGGCTTTGGCAGAAGAGCAGGAGGAATATCTTCTGGTAGATGGTTATAATATTATGTTTGCCTGGGAAGAACTGAGGCAGCTTTCTGAGCAGAACTTTGCTGCGGCAAGGCAGAAGCTGATGGACTTACT
>CAJTZB010000189.1 GCA_910583815.1 uncultured Lachnospiraceae bacterium | reverse complement strand
TACAGAATATCACATGGTACTGAAACAGGAACTGGATTCCAATAAAAAATATACGATTACCTGTGACGGAACGGAGTATAGTATTGTGATGCCGATTATTTTTTCTACTGAGAAGTTTGAAGAAAAGTATACCTACAGTGGGAATGACCTTGGTGCAACTTATACAAAAGAAAAGACAAGCTTCCGTGTTTGGGCGCCTACTGCAGATGCTGTTGCCTTAAGGCTGTATGCTGGCGGTACGGAAGGAACGGATGATCTGATAGAGCAGATTGCCATGACGCCGGATGTCAATGGTACATGGATAGCAGAAAAGGCCGGGGACTTAAATGGCACCTATTATACTTATTATGTGGAAATTGGTGATGTAAAAAACGAAGCTTGTGACCCATATGCAAGGACGACCGGTGTCAATGGCAAACGTGCCATGATATTAAATCTGGATTCAACTAATCCAGAAGGCTGGGAAAACGATTCCGACCCGAATGCAGGTAAGACATTCAATGATGCAATTATTTATGAGCTTCATATCAGAGACCTTTCTGTAGATGCAAGCTCTGGCATCCAGAACAAGGGAAAGTTCCTTGGATTAACAGAAACAGGAACAAAGACAGAGTCCGGTGTGGCAACAGGCCTTGACCATATTAAGGAGCTTGGTATTACACATCTGCATCTGCTGCCGGTTTACGATTTTGGCTCGGTAGATGAAAGCAAATTGGATACTCCGCAGTTTAACTGGGGCTATGATCCGGTCAATTACAATGTTCCGGAAGGTTCTTACTCCACAGACCCATATAACGGCGAAGTAAGAGTAAAAGAGATGAAGCAAATGGTAAAGGCGCTTCATGAAAATGGCATCAGTGTGATTATGGACGTGGTTTACAACCATGTGTACAGTGCTGGAGATTTCTGTTTCAATAAGATTGTGCCAATGTACTTTACTCGTATTTCCGAAAACGGCACGTATTCCAACGGCTCCGGCTGTGGAAACGATACTGCAACAGAGCGTTCTATGGTGAAGAAGTATATTGTAGATTCTGTGCTGTATTGGGCAGATGAGTATCATATTGATGGTTTCCGTTTTGACCTTGTAGGCCTGATGGATACCGATTTAATCAATACGATTGTAGAAGAAGTACATAAGACGCATCCGAATGTTGTATTTTATGGAGAAGGTTGGTCGATGGCAACTAACGTAACAAAGAGCGGCTACAGCCTTGCAACACAGGTAAACTCCAAAAAGACTCCGGGCTTTGCGTTTTTCAGCGATACGATCCGTGATCTGTTGAAGGGAAGCGTATTCGACAGCAAAGCGATTGGCTATGTTACAGGCGCACAGGGCTTAGAGTACAAGTTGGAGAAGTGCTTTATGGGACTTGCTCCAGATTGGTGTACGACACCTTCTCAGTCTATCAACTATGCTTCCTGCCATGACAACATGACTCTGATGGACCGTATTGTAAACTCCAGAGCAGATGCAAGCAGAAAAGACCAGATAAAGATGAACAACCTGGCGGCTGCGGTTTATCTGATGTCAGAAGGCATTCCGTTTATGCAGGCAGGCGAAGAAATGCTTCGTACCAAAGTAAAGGCAGACGGAAGTTTTGATGAAAACAGCTATGCTTCCCCTGATGCAGTCAATAGCTTAAAATGGAATGATTTAAACGACAAAGAATATCAGCAGGTTTTTGAATATTACAAAGGTCTGATTGCATTCCGTAAGGAACATGCAGCACTCCGCCTGACAAATGCAGATGATGTATGGAACAACCTTACTCCAATGACCGGACTGGATGCAAATGTTGTGGCATTCCAGATTAATGGCGGTGTGAATGGTGAGACAGCACGTTCTCTGTTCGTTATTTTCAATGCAAATGATAAAAAGACAACCGTAAAGCTTCCGGAAGGAAACTGGAATGTCTATATCAATGGTGAGAAGGCAGGAACGGAAGTATTAAAGACAATTAGAAACGGCAAAGTTACAGTGGATGGCATTTCTGCAATGGTACTGGCACAGGATGATAATAAAGAGGTGTCAAGTCCGGTTCTGCCAATTGTGCTTGCGGCAGCAGGCGTTGCAGTCGCAGCAATTGGTGCAGCTGTTTTCGTTGTCTTAAAGAAAAGAAAGAAATAAACTATTACAAAGGTGTTTTTGCAGGTCAAAAAGCTAGCCAATTGCAAGCAAGCTTGCATTGCCTGACCTTTTACCTCTGGTATCTTACAAAAATCAAACGCATTTCTGACAAAATCATGATATTTTAAAAAGGGGCGCTGTAATAGCAGAAATCCTGCTGTTTACAGCGCTCCTTAACATTGACATGCCATTTTAGATATGGTAAGATAAGTTCGCTGTAAAAAAATGCAGCAGATGGAGGACAGCAGCCGTGAAGTACCGTAGTATGTGTGTGACGCTTTTAGCGGGGGCAATCTTGCTTTGTATGGGAGCGTGTACAGCGGCAGAAACAAATGGAAATAATTGGAACAAAGACAATATCAGCACAGATGATACGGAGATTTTGACAATTACACAGGCTCCGTCAGAAGATCTTTCAGCAACTCCGGTTGTGACCGATACCCCTGCTGAGGAAATAACGTTATCCCCGACTCCGGTGCCGGAAAAGAGGGTTCCTATACTTACAAGCCTTTGTATAGAGGCGGGAACTGAGCTGGGCATACCGGATTTTTTTGCGTCTTTGGAGGATATTCCGAAGGAAGAGGGGATATTTACAGTAGGCAGAGAATTGACCGCCAAAGAGCTTAGACAAGCGGGAGCGGTTTACGAGCTGCCAGTCAGCTATGATGGGCAGGATCTTACAGTGACAGTAGAAATTATAGATACTACTCCTCCAGTGATTGTGGGGGCGAAGGATATAGAAGTTTTTGAAGGAGATACTATTTCTTATAAAAGAGGCATTGAGCTTTCAGATAATGCGGATGGGGAAATTTCTCTTTCTGTAGAAAATGATGAGGTGGATTTGGATACACCAGGGAGTTATGTGGTACGCTATATGGCAACTGACGCATCAGGGAACCGTTCTGTTTCAGAAATCACAGTATTTGTAAGACAGCGTTCCGATAAGGAAGAGGTGGTGAATCAGCTTGCAGATGCTTTGATTCAGGAATTGATTACAGAAGATATGTCAAAATGGGATATATGCTATAAACTTTGGAACTGGTGCAGGACAAAAATCAGCTATTCCTATTCTGCGGGCGACCGGAGCTCTATTTATGCAGGGGCCTATGAGGGGCTTCATGACCGCTCAGGCGACTGTTATGCATATTATGCAACGTTTACGCTGCTTTTACAGAAATGTGAGATAGAGACAATGGAAGTACGCAGGGTCGGAGGAACAAGCGATCACTGGTGGAACTTGGTCAATTTGGGCAATGGATGGTACCACTGCGATTCCAGTCCGCGCAGGAAGAAAGATACATATCGGTGCTTTATGCAGACGGACATACAGATACAGGCATACACGGACTCTCGTCCGGAGCATCCGAATTATTATGTGTTTGATGAGACGCTCTATCCGGAACGAGCAACAGAAATTGTTTATGGGAAATAAGGAAGGGGAAGTTTATGAGCCGGCAGATAAGGCAATTGCAGAAAATCCTTGTAGCAAGCGTTGTGGTATTGGTCAGCGCTATGGGACTTATGGCGTTCTTCCTGTTTACAAGAATCAACAGGAATATCACGATTGAGGCGGGAGAGCAGGTGACAGCTGATATGTTCCGCCATTACAGCTGGGATCATACAGAGTTTCAGTTTCTGGAGTTCCCGGAGGACATAAGAAGAGCAGGGGAATATAGGGCAAAGCTGGAAGCTTCTATTTTTACGTATACCGTAACGATTCACGTAAAAGATACTACGGCGCCGACGGCAACCGGAGAGCAGGTTGCGGCGGCTTTTGGAACCTCAGTTCCGCCAGAGCAATTTGTGACTGACATCAGAGACATGTCGCCATGCAAAGTAACATATGCTGCTGAGCCGGATATGATGCGTTACGGACTGCAGGATGTTTCCTTGCTTGTGACAGATGAAGCGGGCAACCAGACCACGGTAACCGCACAGCTTTATATTCCGCATGTGAAGCTGGAGCTTTCTGCAGAACTTGGCGGAAGCGTGCCTCCGGCAGAAGAGTTCCGGACAGAAGAAGGTACGGAAATTTCCTATGTGACAGATATATCAGAGATTGACATGAACCGCCTTGGGGCAGTTCCGGTAGTACTGCTTGCAGACGGAATCGAAATGACCGCACAGCTTATTATAAAAGATACGACACCGCCGACGGCAAAGACAAAAAAAGTGACGACATGGCTCAATAAGCCAAAGCCGGTAGAAGATTTTATTGCATCCGTGGAGGATAAAACCGAAGTAAGTGCTGCATTTGCTGCCGAGCCTGACTGGGGCAGGGAAGGGGAACAAGATGTCTCTATCTGTTTTACCGATACAAGCGGAAACAAAGCAGTATATGAGGCAAAGCTTGTTATCAAGCGCGATACTGAAAAACCGACGATTTCTGTCAGCAACATTGATGTTGTGGTGGGCGGTACGATTTCCTATAAAAAGGCAGTCAGCTATTTTGACAACCTTGATACACAGGATGAAATGACGCTGACGATTGACAGG
>CAJTZB010000188.1 GCA_910583815.1 uncultured Lachnospiraceae bacterium | reverse complement strand
TATAATTTAAAGAATGAACATAAGAACACTTTCGTACCATTTCTGCATACTGCTTTACTGTGTTCTGATGTTCATTCTTCTTTAGATCAAAATCATCTGCAATTTTTTTCAATTCTTCCCAGTTTAACCGGGAATTTCTGAACTGCTCATCAGATATATTAAATTCTTTACAAAACTTTTCCGCTCCTGCTTCGTATCCAGCATAAAAACTAGCACCTCTACTCATTCAGTACCGCATCAATAATTCCTGACTGCAGCCAACTTTTTCATAAAATTCTCCATTACCAATTGAGCTTCCGTCATATCTGTCACCCTTTACTTTCTGCCTCTTTCATTAGTGGTGCTTTATTATAATAACACAATCCGAAAAATATATCAATAATTATCGACTGTATCTTTTCAATCACCCCGTTTACCTGACTCGCCGAAAAAGACAAAGTTATCCAGAATAAACGCATCCCATTTATTTGGCCAGTTTGTCAATGGTATCCAACATATCGTTGTCGTATAATACTTTCAAGACAGCAAGGATAACCGGGCCTGATAGCAAAAGCCGCGAGGGCGCTATACCAGACAATACGCAAAAAGAAAAAGACATCTGATGGTATTCAATACCGTCAAGTGCCTTTATCATACTAGAAGTATGTCTGTCAGAATGTTTGAGCCTATATTATTTCACGCAGAACTTTCAGGGCCTTTGTATGAAGCAGCTTTACATAGCTGTATGAAATATCCATTATTTCTGCGATACTTTTTAATGTTTTCCCGCTATAATAATGCAGGATAATGATATCACGTTCCCGCTGGGGGAGTTGCCCGAGAGCGTCTGCAAGGCTTTTGAGCATTTCCTCGTTAAGCATTTCCTCATCAATGTTTCCCTCAAAGCAAAGTTCCTCTGGCAGCCCGTAAACAGATTTCGCCGTCCGATAATAGTCAATAACGGCATTCTGTGTTATCCTATAGATCCATGTTGACAGGGAAGCCTTTGTCTCATCAAATCCTGAAAGCCCTTTAAAAACCTTGACAAACACGTCCGAGGTCAAATCCTCCGCATCCTGTTCGTTCGGTATTTTCCCATATATATATATCGCGCCACCTTATCCTTGAACTTAGCATAAATCTGCTCAAATTCGGTGTTTTTGTACAGTTCAGTCATCGGAATTATCCTCCCGGCTTTCAAACGGGGCAAATTCGCCCGCGGCATTCACCTGTTCCAATTCTTCATCTGAAAGCGCCTCGCCGTAACGTTTTTCAGTTTCATCCAATATTTCAGCAAGACGCAGATTCTCCGAAAACTTCTGAAAGTCAAACAGCCGCCGTAATTCCTCTTCCATCATTCACCCTCCATAGGCGCTATATCTTTCCAACCCCGGAGTGTTTCCTTGATTTTCCTGTGCCAACCTTTTTGGAAAAATAGACATTTTGCGGGATCAACGCCAAATTTATCACCTGTAATAGCGAGCGCCAGTGCACGGCAGCCACCCCCACAGTGTTTAAAATAAGGGCACACAGCGCAGGTTTCATTGTTCTCCGACAACTGCCCCAGTGTAGCGCAGACCTCATTCAGATATCTCCCTTTTTGCAGAATTGGCTGCAGTCCCTCTTTTTTAACGCTGCCCAGGAAATTGTTCTTCACGCTAAAATACCCTGACATCTGCATACAAGGGTAGACATTTCCGTCTGCTGCAACCGCAACCATCCCCCTGTTCCCACGGCACACAGGCATACTGTCCCGGTACTCTCCGGCAACGTATTCAACGGGGCGCAGGCGGTAAGATCCTGTTTGTGGAAACATCGTGAGGAACTGCCAGATATCTATTATCATATTGTGGCTCTTTTTGATATATCTGTCGGCAAATTCCAACATTCTTTCGTAATATTCCTCAATCTCTAAACAGGAACCATCTGCATTTTCCTCCCAGCGCGGTGATTCTGAAGTACGGATCACCCGCATTTCATCCACGCCCATTTCGTCTAACATTTCCGCTGTAGGTAACATGGATTCGATATTAAGCCGATGGACGTTCGTCTGCACTTTTACACAGAAGCCCTTCTCCACGCAAAGGCGGATTGCCCGAAGCGCGTCCTCCTCCGCCCCCTTGCGGTTTCTGAGCCAGTCGTGATGCCCGATTCCATCAAAGGATATTTTAATCAACGGATTACAGCCGATTTTCCGAAATTGCTCCAATGCTGCCTGGTCAAGGAAAGAACCATTCGTGTTCAAATCCTCAATGTACATTCCGTGCTCGTAAATACTCTCCACAATCTCAAAAAAATTCTTATGGAGCATAGGCTCGCCGCCTGTAATCGTAAACGCATTGATTCCACATTTTTGCGCCTGCTCAATCAGCCTCTTTGCTTCCTCAAGCGTCCACTCACTCATTATGGGAGCGTTATCGGCAGCGTTGAAACAGTGCAGGCAGCTATAATTGCATTTCCCTGTTATCATCCAGCTCATTGCAGGAAAATATCGGTTGTCACAGTCGAGGTGTTTTTGCCATTCAGACAGAATCCCTTCATCCTTTGCATGAGCAATAAATCCCATATCCAAAAATTTTTCCGCAAGCGGCAGTTCACCCGAAAGCTCCGTTTTACCGTCGCACTTCAAAAGGAATTCAAACTCTTCCTTTTTCAATCCTTTGGCGTAACGGACACCCTTTCTGTAATACGCATACGGCACCAGCCACCATGAGCGCAGGGCGATGTCTGGATTTAATATATACCGGCCCATCTCAATTCACTCCTTATAATTATTTGCGGAAACTGCCGCAAAATACGAATTTTATCTGTCTTAGCACTTAAACGGGCCGCAGTATGGGCAAGGCAAAGAATTGCCGCTTCCCTTCACACCATGGCTTAGTTATTGCTCCAATTACCGCAGTAGGGGCAACACAAAGTTTTGAAAGAAGAGCGTGATTTTACGGCGTCAAGGTCGCCTCCGCAGAACTTACAACGATTGGGACGGCATCCGCCTCCTGCTACATTGCCAAGCTCATCATCCGATAACTCGCCCGTCTTGTGAAGCTTTTCAAAATAAATTTCTGCATCCTTCTCGTTCAGCGGATAATCATTTTCCTTTGCGAGAGCCATAAGCTCTTCGACAGAGTTTGCCTGTTTTGCCTTTGCAATAAGTTCTTCGTCAAATTTTGTCTGTGCTGCATTTGCAATAAGGTCTTTTTTTCCATAGCGCTTTCCTCCTAATATTAAGTTACTTTTACATTTTGTTACAGATTACAGTATAAAAACTGATAATCACAGACGTGATTCGCGCCTTTGTTCTTTTATACGAATCAAAACCGCCGAGAGCTAATAAATTTTAAAAAAATTTTCAGGCCCTCAATTCTGTGATATCGTCAACCCTTTGTCTGGCCACTAGTTCTGCGAAAAAACCTCCCCTTTGTATCAACTCGTCATATGTCCCGTCTTCGATAATCTTTCCCTTATCAAGCACCAGGATCCTGTCGCACTGTTTGATGGTAGATAGCCTATGCGCGATAACAATCCTCGTGCATTTCAGACTGTCCAGCGATTCTGAAACCGTTTTCTGCGTTATATTATCAAGGGCTGAAGTCGCCTCGTCAAACATCAGCACTTTTGGTTTTGGCGCGATGGCACGGGCAATCATCAGCCGCTGCCGCTGCCCGCCCGAAATTCCGCCGCTGCCCTCGGAAATCATCGTGTGCATTCCCATCGGCATACGGCGGATATCCTCTGCAATGCCGGACAATTCGGCGGCATGCCAGGCTTCATCCATAGTAAGCCACGGTGCAGATATGGTAATATTCGAGAAAATATCCCCCGTAAACAGCTTGCCATTTTGCATTACCACGCCGATATTGCGTCTTAAAGACTTTAAGTCCACCACCTCAATATCTTTACCATCAACGTAAACGGCGCCCTTCTGCGGCGATTCAAAGCCCAGCATAAGCCGCAAAAGCGTAGACTTCCCGCACCCGGTTGCGCCCACGATTGCCACATACTGCCCCGGACGGATTTTCAGCGACAGATCATCAATCACAAGCGGCATATTTTCGTTGTAACGGAAAGAAACGTTATCCAGTTCGATGCTGCCCGAAAGCCGCGTAATCATCTGCTTTCCCTCGGAAATTTCAGGGACAGCCTCCAAAATCGGCTTTACCATATCCATAATCGGCTTAATCTGCGCCACAGTCAACGCGATTCCCGCAAGCGAGATAAATGCCCCCGAAATCATTCCGTAAGCGGTATTGAATGCATAGTAGTCCGCTACGGACACTCCTGACGATACCGCGACCCAATACATCATAAGCGTTCCTGCAAGCGAGATGGCGCTTGAAATAACGCTGTTTATTTTCAGGAACATCGGAGGGTTGTAGGCAAGCCGCGCTTCTTCGGCATAAAGGTTTCCCCATCGTGCGAACGCACGCATTTCCGCTCCCGAAAGCTTAATCTTCTGCACGCCCGATATCAACGCATAGGACATTCCGCTCTCTTTTGAGGACAACTCCATCTCTTTTTTGCTGACCTTCATCTGTACAAATGCCGATACGACTGTAAACACCACCGTAGCAAGCGTAATGATAAGCGATGGTATCACCAGCGCGGGCGCGTACACGAATATCTGCGATATGTATACAAGTGAAAATACAGACGTAAGTCCTGTCGTCAGCGCTAC
>CAJTZB010000187.1 GCA_910583815.1 uncultured Lachnospiraceae bacterium | reverse complement strand
ATCCAATGTATCTTTTGCAGCAAGCAAAGAACCTGCTGCCATAACCGCCAATGCCACCGGAAACATTGCCGACAGCTTCTCTCTCAAAAGCACAAACGACAAAAATGCTCCCACAAACGGCGAAGCGGCATAATAAGCGCTTGTTTTAGCAGCTCCCAATGTATTCTGCGCCCTGACATATAAAAAAATGCTGAGTCCATATGCCACAAATCCAAGCAAAAGCGCGGCTGCCGCAGGCAAAAGCTCCGGAATTTCCTCTCCTTTGCACAAAGCAATCACAAGTGACCCAAGACCGGAAAAAGTTCCTTTTAGTATAACAATTTCATAAGTACTTTTTGAAGAAATTTTCCTTGTACAATTATTTTCAAATCCCCAACAGATTGCCGCTGCCAGCACAAACAGAGAACCTGCAGAAAATTTCAGGCTTCCTATTCCCTCAAAAGACAAAAGGATGCTTGACAGAGTAATCAATATGATTGCCGTCCATAGCCGCTTAGAGACTGCTTCCTTAAACACAAACAAAGCAATTACCGTAGTTGCCACGATTTCAAAATTTCCAAGCAGCGATGCATGGGAAGAAGAACCATAATTGATCCCAAGCATCAGGCAGATAGGCGCTGCTATGTCTAATACAATCATTCCTATCACAAACGGCAGGTCGTTTTTTGAAAGTTTTTCTGCTCTTTCTTTCTCCTTTTTCCGCAGCAAGGAGAGAATTCCAATTCCAATACCGGCTCCCAGATAAAGCAGCGCTGCCATAAAAGTCGGCTTCACCTTTTTCAGCAGTACCTTGGAAAACGGTACATTGGCGGCATAGAACACTGCTGCAAACAGTGCATACAGCATTGCTCTGACATTTTTATGTTTCAATCCGGCTATATTCCTCCCCATATGTCTTTGGTAATCTTTTCTTTTTCTATTGCTATGTAACCCAAAACCCCAACATTTCTTTATGGATTTCCCATTATCTGCATTATCCGCTATAAAAAGAACACTTAGTATTTGAATCATTTAAAATATTATACCATAAAAATGAAATGAGGAAAAGACTCTTATTGCATCAAGACTGTTCAGAAACTGCAATTCAATAGTTGCATGATTTCAAAAATAGATTATAATCATTTCCAGAGGGTTCTCTGCGGCAATATTTCAGCGGCAGCAAACAGATACCCCATCTCTAAAACAGCTCAGAAGGGTGCCTTTTTTAAGGCAGATGGTACATATCATGAAACAGAAAAAAAAGACAGGACTACATGCCCTGATTGCCTTTTTAAAAAAAGAAACCGTGTTCTGCATTGCCGCCTTGCTCGCTATAGGCTCTTCTTTTGCTGTCCCGCCAGATACCTCGTATGCTTCCTATCTTGATTACCGGGTACTTGCATTGCTGTTCTGCCTGATGCTTGTAGTAGCAGGCTTACAGGACATCGGACTTTTCTCATATCTTGGCGTCAGGCTGCTTGGCGGAATCAGAACTACAAGACAGCTCTGCCTATTGCTTATCTCCCTCTGTTTTTTCTCCGCCATGTTCATTACCAATGATGTCGCCCTGATTACTTTTGTTCCATTTGCCATTATGGTGCTGACGATGTCAGGGGAAGAACGCCTGTTTATCCCTGTAATTGTGCTGCAGACAATCGCAGCTAATCTTGGAAGTATGCTGACTCCGATTGGAAACCCTCAAAATCTCTATCTTTACTCCGCTTTTTCCCTTCCAATAGAAACCTTTTTATGGTACATGGCCCCTCTTACACTGCTTTCCTTTGTACTTTTGCTCCTTTGTGCTGTGCTTCTGAAAAAACGGTCACTCACTGTAACAAAGCTTCCAGCAGCTCCTATGCCACAGAAAGCATCCCTCTGTTTCTATCTGCTTTTGTTTTTGCTCTGCCTTGCCTGCGTTATCCATCTGCTTCCGTGGCAGGTTATGCTTGCTGTCCTTATATGCGCCATTCTCCTAAAAAACCGAACGCTGTTTAAGCAGGTGGATTATTTCCTGCTTCTGACCTTTGTCTGCTTTTTTGTATTTATTGGCAATATAGAACGGCTGCCTGCGGTTTCCTCTCTGCTGCGTTCTTTCATTGAAGGCAGAGAACTCACGCTCGGCATCCTGTTCAGCCAGTTCATCAGCAACGTTCCGGCTGCCATTCTGCTCTCAGGCTTTACCGATTCCGTCCGTCCTCTGCTGTATGGCGTCAACATCGGAGGCCTCGGCACATTGATTGCCTCTCTGGCAAGCGTTATTTCCTTCCGATGCTATACAAGCAGCAAAGGCGCCCATGCAGGCGCCTATCTGAAAACATTTACGATCTACAATATTATCTTTCTTGCTGTACTAGGAATCGCAGCTGTGGGATTTCTTTGATAATTCATACAGCTATGCAAAGATAATGCAGGCAGTTTGCTTTGCAATGCTTTTGGCACCCTGAACCTTATATGCCCCTTTCTACAAAATGAACCGCAGAGCCATTCCAATATTCCATATAAACCCTGTCGTCATTCCCATCAAGATTTAATTGATTCACAACCGCTTTCAGACAAACCGTATAATTATATGTATATCCTTGGTTATATTTTCTTACAAGCTGCTTTTCAAAAAAAGCCTTTGCATCTTCCATTGTTTTCATAGGAAACCAAGGGAGAAATTTATTGGCCTCTTTATCACTATAAATTTTATATAATGCTTCCAAATCATTCTCCATAAATTTTCTCAGAACAAGGCGTTCTGTTTCCAGAGTCGGTATGTTCATAGGCTGCTCTCCTCCTCATATCTGCAAATCCAGAACATAGATGCCCTAGCAGAATCTGCGTCTGCTCATGCCGCACAATAATACTTAACTCATCCCCTTTGACCCTTTCATATCACTTTAGAAATGACAATCCTTTATTTCAAGCTTTTTTCGGCATGCCTATTATCAATCCAATTTTTCAATCCACTCAATTTCCCTGAAGCCGACAACCACAGTATCTCCATTTACAACCAATGGACGTTTTACCAACATGCCATTCGTAGCAAGTAATTGTAGTTGTTCCTCCTCGCTCATCGTAGGAAGCTTGTCCTTAAGCTGCATTTCTTTATAAAGAAGTCCGCTTGTATTAAAGAACTTCTTAAGCGGCAGCCCACTTTTAGAATACCATTCCTTCAATTCGTCATAAGTTGGATTAGTCTCCACAATGTGGCGTTCGGTATAATCTATATTGTGCTCATCCAACCACTTTTTAGCCTTCTGGCAAGTCGAACACTTAGGGTAATAAATAAGTAACATTTCTTCATCTCTCCTGTCTGCTCCATCATTTAATGTTGTAAAATGCAACGCATTCTTAAGCCTATTTTTTATTTCATTTTGAAAATGGTGTCCACTCTCTTCATTCACACACTGACACTGCTATATTTAATTATAAATTTGAATCATGAAATGTCAACATGTTCTACTAGCATCGGTGTACAGATGGCAACACGCCACTTAGACTGGCACTTTGCCATCACTCTCACCAAACTTGACTTTTACATTGATTGCACTATTATTTTTTACGAGAAAGCAGCACAACTGTCTCCACATGCCACGTCTGGCAGAAGCAGTCCACTGCCTGAATTTTCTCCACTCTATATCCCCTCTTCTTAAGCAGTTCTACGTCCCGCTGCTGTGTCTGCGGATTGCAGGAAATATAGACAATACGCTTTGGTTCTGCCTTGGCAAGAGCTGCAAGAAATTTCTCGTCGCTCCCGCTTCTTGGTGGGTCCAAGAATACAACATCTGGTGAGATGCCGCATTTTTTCATATATTCTCCGGCATCACCACAAATAAATTCCACATTGTTACAATGGTTATGTTTTGCGCTGTTTCTCGCATCTCGTACAGCGTCGGCATTCAGTTCCACACCAATGACCTTTTCCGCTGTCTTGGAAGCAATCATCGAAATAGTACCGATGCCGCAGTAGGCGTCTAACACAGTTTCCCTGCCGGTAAGCCCTGCAAACGACACTGCCGTTTCATAAAGCCGCTCGGTTTGCTCTGGATTCACCTGATAGAACGACTTTGGTGAGATACGGAATGTGAAGCCGCACAGCATGTCCTCTATATAGCCTTTCCCAAACACCACCGTTTCTTTTTCTCCCAATATCATACTTGTCTTTTTATCATTTACATTATGAACCAACGTCGTAATTTCAGGATGTGCTTTGCAAAGTTCCTCTACAAATTGCTTCTTTCCCGGAAAATCCCTGCATCCTGTTACAAGCACCGCCATAATCTGTCCTGTCTGTTTTCCGACCCGGATATATACATGACGAAGAACACCAGTTCCACGGTCTTCCTGATATGGCTCAATTCTCTTTTTCTTCATCAGCATTATAACTGTTTCAATAATCCGGTTTGCCTGTTCTTGCTGGATGCTGCAGTTCTTAGTGCACACGATTCGATGAGAATTTTCCTCATAAATTCCTGCGACAGTTTCACCTCTTTTGTTCCTTGAAAACGAGGCATATACTTTATGACGATAATGGTACGGAGGATCCATAGGGAGAATCGGCTGTATACATCCTTTTGCCGCCTCCTTCGGAAACAGGGCTTCTATCTTCCCTTGCTTAAACTTTAGCTGCGCCTCATAGCTCATATGCATCAGCTGGCAGCCGCCGCACTTTTCATATACCGGACAGACAGGCTTTACCCTGTCCTTGGATGCCTCATCTATGGAAACAAGCCT
>CAJTZB010000186.1 GCA_910583815.1 uncultured Lachnospiraceae bacterium | reverse complement strand
GCAAATCCACCTTGAGCTCACCATTGCATATTCTCCTGACGATAAAATCCCTGTTGTACCCATGAAACAGATTCTGCGGGTCAGCTTCTCTTGCCTCTTCCAGACAAAGCAGTTCCTCAAATGATACAGAAAACAACCTGGAAAGCTCTATCATATTGTCAATTGTCGGCATTGCCTGTCCGGTTTCCCATCTGGAAACTGCCTGCCTTGACACATACAGAAGTTCCGCGATCCTGTCCTGGCTATAATTATGTTCCACCCGGCAGTCGTGTATCTTTTTCCCGACTGCAATACAGTCTAACATAGCCCCTCCCTTCCGCCACATGGCTTCTTTCGCATTCTGTACCGACACCGGTATCCGTACAACTAATGCTGTAACTCCATCATAGCCTATCTGTGTCTTAAAGTCACGCAATTATCAGTTGCAAGCCCGCTTTGCGGACTTTGGGATGCAAACCACAAGGAACAGAAACAGGGTGCCAAAAAAGATACATCCACCCCTCTTTTGACACCCTGTTCATTACAACTCTATAAGAAATAACTTACCCCTGCCTCGAAAATATGCTGATTCTGGTTGCCATAAATGTTCTTCGCAACACCATCGCCACGGCGTTCAGAATGCGCCATCTTGCCAAGCACCCTGCCGTCCGGGCTTGTAATACCTTCAATTGCCCAGTAAGATGCATTCGGGTTAAAATCCTCATCCATCGTCGGAATGCCGTTCAAATCAACATACTGCGTCGCAATCTGTCCGTTTGCCGAAAGCTTTTTCAGCCATTCTTCACTTGCCACAAAACGCCCTTCTCCATGCGATGCCGGAATCGCGTAAACGCCTCCAAGCTCTGTCTTCATCAGCCAAGGAGATTTGTTTGTCACTACTTTAGTGTAAACAGATTTTGAAATGTGCCGTCCGATGCTGTTTCTTGTCAAAGTTGGAGAATCTTCCTTCTGTGGCGTAATCTCGCCATATGGCAAAAGACCCAGCTTGATAATAGCCTGAAAACCGTTGCAGATGCCAAGTACCAGGCCGTCGCGCTCTTTTAGCAGTCCATTGACCGCATCGGCCAGCCTTGGATTCCGGAATGCAGTTGCAATAAACTTACCAGAACCATCCGGCTCATCTCCTGCCGAAAAACCGCCGGGGAACATCACAATCTGTGCCCGCTTGATAGCTTGTTCAAAGGCCAGCACGGACTCCCTGATGTCTTTCTCATTTCTGTTCCGGAACACAAGTGCATTTACCTTGGCGCCTGCCGCTTCAAATGCACGCAGTGTATCATACTCGCAGTTCGTACCAGGGAACACCGGAATAAATACGGTCGGCGTTGCAGCTTTCTGGCTCGCGGCATAAATCGTTTTTGCATCAAACAGCTGCTCTGCTACCGGAACCTGCTTTACTTCAGAGTGAGTCGGAAATACCTTTTCCAAAGTATCGGTCCATGCTTCCCATGCCTCATCCATTGTCACGCACTCGTTTTTGTATACAAAGGCTTCTCTCTCTGTCACCTCACCGATAATCGTAAATTCTGCTCCTGCTGCAGAAAGTTTGGCAAGCATTTCTTCGGAAACTTCGGCAACAATTTCACCATAAGCCGGCGCAAACAGCTCTTCTTCTGTTACTGTATCCAAAAGCGCTGCACCAAGACGGTTGCCAAATGCCATCTTGCTGACTGCCTCTGCAATTCCTTTTGCACCCAATGCATACATGGAAACAATCGCTCCCTCGCGTGCAAGTTCTGTGATATGTTCCATCTGCGTCTTGAAATTTTCATAATCCGGCAGGCTATAGCTGTCGCGTTTCATTCCGAATTTCACCAGCTTATTTCCTGCTTTTTTGAGTTCACCCGTCACAATATCGGAAATTTCTGCAATGTCTACCGCAAACGAAACGAGTGTCGGCGGCACGTCAATATTTTGGAATGTGCCGGACATACTGTCCTTTCCTCCTATGGATGGCAGCTCCAGACGCATCTGTGCCTCATAAGCACCAAGCAATGCTGCAAGCGGCTCACCCCATCGTTTTGGATCGTTTCCAAGTCTCTTAAAATATTCCTGAAATGTAAAACGGATTTTTTTATAATCACCGCCCGATGCCACAATCTTCGCCACAGAAGAAATCACCGCATAGACTGCACCGTGGTACGGACTCCAGCTGGAAAGATATGGGTCAAATCCATAGCTCATCATTGTTACAGTATCACATTTACCGCGCAATACCGGAAGTTTAGCCACCATCGCCTGCACCGGCGTCATCTGATAGCGTCCGCCATACGGCATTGTTACGGTTGCTGCTCCGATCGAAGAATCAAACATTTCCACAAGCCCCTTTTTGGAGCAGACATTCAAATCAGAAAGCATGGAAAGCCAATGCTCTTTTACGGAAACTGTTTCTGCAGAAGAAAGCATTCCCCTACTGCCGGATGCACCTGTGGCTTTTTCTTGTTTTCTTATGGTTTCGGCCGCCGTATAAGATGCACCGGAAGCAAAATAGTTTTCTTCTGCCTTTGGCATAACCACGACAGCATTTGTCTCCTGATGCGCACCGTTTGTATCAAGAAATGCCCTCGAAAGATTGACGATTTCTTTTCCTCTCCAGCACAGCACAAGCCTTTTCTCTTCTGTCACTTCTGCAACTGCAACTGCTTCCAGATTTTCTTCCGCAGCATAGGCAAGCATCTGCTCTGTATCTTCTTTCGCTACCACGACCGCCATGCGCTCCTGCGACTCTGAAATTGCAAGCTCTGTCCCATCCAGCCCTGCATACTTCTTTGGTACTTTGTCAAGGTCTACCCTAAGCCCATCTGCAAGCTCGCCAATCGCTACAGAAACACCACCTGCGCCAAAGTCATTGCATTTCTTAATCAGCCTTGTAACTTCTTCCCTGCGGAATAACCTCTGCAGCTTGCGCTCAGTCGGCGCATTTCCTTTCTGCACCTCAGCCCCACAAGTTGCAATAGATTCTGTTGTATGTGCTTTGGAGGAACCCGTGGCCCCGCCGCATCCGTCGCGTCCGGTACGTCCTCCCATCAGAATAATCATATCACCCGGATCAGAAGTTTCTCTAATCACGTTTTTCCTTGGAGCAGCTCCCATAACAGCTCCGATTTCCAACCGCTTTGCCACATAATTTGGATGATAAACTTCATCTACAAGTCCGGTTGCAAGCCCAATCTGGTTGCCATAAGAGCTGTAGCCGTTTGCTGCACCTGTCACAATCTTTCTCTGCGGCAGCTTTCCCTGCAGAGTATCATGTACAGATGCCGTAGGATCTGCCGCACCCGTCACACGCATTGCCTGATACACATAGCCTCTGCCAGAGAGCGGGTCACGGATTGCGCCGCCAAGACAAGTTGCCGCACCGCCAAACGGTTCAATTTCCGTTGGATGGTTATGTGTCTCATTCTTAAAAAAGACAAGCCATTCTTCTGTCCTGCCGTCAATTTCTACCGGCACAATAATCGAACATGCATTGATTTCATCGGACACTTCCATATCTTCAAGCTTTCCTGCTGCACGCAGTTCTTTCATCGCAAAAACAGCAAGGTCCATCAAAGAGACAAACTTATCCTCTCTGCCTGCATACATTGCTTCACGGCTCTTTATGTAACGCTGATAGGAAGCCTCCATTGGCTCTTTATAAGCCCCCTCTTCAAATACAATGTCTTTTAATTCCGTCAGAAATGTCGTATGCCGGCAGTGGTCGGACCAATAAGTATCCAGCACGCGGATTTCCGTCACCAAAGGATCCCTGTGTTCTTCACTGCAAAAATAATTCTGAATATGTTTAAAATCCCGGAACGTCATTGCAAGCCCAAGCGAATCATACAGCTTCTTTAATTCTTCTTCCCCCATGTTCCGAAAGCCTTCAAATACAGCAACATCTGTCGGCTCCTCAAATACAGCAGTAAGCGTCTCAGGCTTTATCTCCTCCGCCTCTCTGGAATCAACCGGGTTGATGCAGTAAAGCTTAATCTGCCGAAACTCCTCTTCTGTTATGTCACCGCTTAAAACATAGGTTACAGCGCTATGAATAATCGGTTCTTCTGTCTCATTCAGCAGCCTGACACACTGCTCTGCAGAATCTGCGCGCTGGTCAAACTGTCCCGGAAGATACTCTACGGAAAAAATCTTGTCCTCCGTGTCTGCAGCAAAACGCTCCTCATACAGATAATCCACCGGCGGCTCGGAAAATACCGTACCAAGCGCTTTCTGATAAGTCTCTTCACTGATACGCTCCACATCATAGCGTACAAGGACACGCACCCCTGTGACAGACTGGATATTCAAATATTCTTTTATCTCATTCTTCAGTTCCCCTGCCCGAACTGCATAGGCAGGCTTCTTTTCTGCATAAATTCTCCGCACCTTGTCCATTATTTGATTTTGCTCCTTTCAGATGTTGCCTGCTAATAGGTGGCTGCGAAACTCAGCTATTTTTTAGTTCTAAATAAAATTCAAGTATTGCATGCTGATGTTTTGGTCTTACAAGACCAAAATCACAGAACCGCAATTTATCTGGATTTAATCTAAATTTTAGAAAAATTGTGAGTTTCGCAATTACCTAGCCTGATTAGGGTGTCAAAAGGGTGCTTTGCACTAACCGAACACAATATATGATGTTGCAAGCTTGCTTGCAAACACACATATTTGTGCCGCTTATGCCCCGAAGGGGCTTTTGACACCCTAATCCTAATCTGCTTGCTATTTTATC
>CAJTZB010000185.1 GCA_910583815.1 uncultured Lachnospiraceae bacterium | reverse complement strand
GTGAAAATGTCATAAAGTATGGCAGTCCAATCGGACATACGATTTGTGACGTCCCGGCAGGGCATCATGTACACACGCAGAATGTCAAGACAAACCTTGGGGAGCTTCTGGAATATGAATACCAGCCAGTGAATCCTTCCATCAAGACGGCAGAAGAGAAAAAATATTTTGACGGCTACCGCAGGGCAGACGGAAAAGTAGGGGTACGGAATGAAATATGGGTTATCCCAACGGTTGGCTGTGTCAATTCGATTGCGACAGCAATAGCAGAAGCGGCAAAAAAGAAGCATGGCATCGGAGCAGTAGAGGATTTTATTGCATTTCCTCATCCGTACGGCTGTTCTCAAATGGGGGATGACCAGGAAAATACAAGGACAATACTTGCTGATCTGATACATCATCCGAATGCAGGCGGCGTGCTGGTGCTTGGGCTTGGCTGTGAAAACAGCAATATTCCGGTTTTAAAAGAGTATCTTGGAGAATATGATGAAAAACGTGTGAAGTTTCTGCAATGCCAGGACGAGGATGATGAAATGGAAGCGGCAGAACGGCTGATGGACGAGCTGGCAGCGTATGCATCGAGGTTCCATCGCGAAAAAGTTGCGGCGGCAGAGCTGGTAATCGGCATGAAGTGCGGCGGTTCGGATGGGCTTTCCGGAATTACTGCGAATCCGACCGTTGGTGCATTTTCTGATTTGCTGGTTGCACAGGGCGGAACTACTATTTTAACGGAAGTTCCGGAGATGTTCGGGGCAGAGACGCTCCTTATGAACCGCTGTGCGACACCGGAACTGTTTGAAAAGACCGTGGCAATGATTAACGATTTTAAAGAATACTTTATGCGTCACAACCAGACGATATATGAGAATCCTTCTCCTGGAAATAAAAAAGGTGGGATTTCCACATTAGAGGACAAATCGCTTGGCTGTACACAGAAATCCGGTACGGCGCCGGTAATGGACGTGCTTCCATATGGGGCAAGGGTGGAAACAAAGGGCCTGAATCTGCTCAGTGCGCCGGGCAATGATTTGGTGGCATCAACGGCGCTTGCGGCTTCCGGCGCGCAGATTGTGCTGTTTACGACAGGGCGCGGAACTCCGTTTGCTTCGCCGGTTCCGACCGTGAAAATTTCCACCAATTCCGCTCTGGCAAATAAAAAAGAGAAATGGATTGATTTCAACTGCGGCGTGCTGACAGAGGATGCGGTGCTTTCCGAGCTTGCAGGGCAGCTGTTTGATTTCGTGCTTGATGTGGCTTCCGGCAAGAAAGTAAAGGCAGAGGAAGCAGGCTTCCATGACATGGCGATTTTTAAGCAGGGTGTGACGCTATAAAAATTGTCCCAAAGCGCTGTATCACAGCGCTTGTGACAATTGCAAATCCGCTTCTCAGATTTGGGAATAACGGTTTACATTCTGTTCCGGTTTGCTGTTTTTAAAATGACAGCATGCGATGGTGCGTTTGGCAGATAGATGTTCAGGTTGCTTGAAAAGGTTAGAGATGTATGAATATACAGGCTGGTTCAAGCTTATAAACACCGGAAACACTTTTCCGAAAAGGGAGATATTAAATCATAGAAAAGGAGATTAAAACAATGGCAAAAGTAGTGACAATGGGTGAAATCATGCTGAGATTATCCACCCCGGGAAATGAGAAATTCCTTCAGGCAGACGAGCTTGATGTATGTTATGGAGGTGGGGAAGCAAATGTGGCAGTTTCTCTGGCTAATTATGGACATGAGGCGGAATTTGTAACAAAAGTGCCGAAGAACCCAATTGGTGAGTGTGCGGTAGCGGCACTTAGGAAAATGAATGTCGGCACAAAACATGTTGCTTATGGCGGAGAGCGCCTTGGAATCTATTTTTTGGAAACCGGAGCTGCAATGAGAGCTTCCAATGTTGTTTATGACAGAGCACATTCTTCCATTTCCACTGCAACCGCAGAGGATTTCGATTTTGACAAGATTTTTGAGGGAGCAGACTGGTTTCACTTTACAGGAATCACGCCGGCAGTTTCCGATGCAGCAGCAGAACTGACAGAAGTGGCTTTAAAGGCAGCAAAGAAAGCAGGGGTTAAAGTTTCCTGTGACTTAAACTTCCGTAAAAAACTTTGGAGTTCTGAGAAGGCGCAGAAGGTAATGTCCAATCTGATGCAGTATGTGGATGTCTGCATCGGCAATGAAGAGGATGCAGAAAAGGTACTTGGCTTTAAGCCGGGCAATACAGATGTTACGAGCGGTGAGTTAGAGCTTGCAGGCTATAAGAGCATTTTTGAGCAGATGGTAGAAAAATTCAATTTTGAGTATGTCATCAGCTCGCTCCGCGTGAGCCACAGCGCATCTGACAACGGCTGGTCCGCATGCATCTATTCCAGAGATACAAAGGAATTTTACCATTCAAGGGAATACCGTATTTCTCCAATTGTAGACCGTGTTGGCGGCGGCGACTCCTTTGCAGGCGGCACAATCTGCGGCTTCCTTGATGGCAAAAACTTTAAAGATGCACTCGAATTCGGCGTAGCAGCTTCTGCCTTGAAACACACGATTCCGGGCGACTTCAATATGGTTTCCAGAGCAGATGTTGACAATCTGGCAGGCGGCGACGGCTCCGGAAGAGTACAGCGCTAAAAAATTTCCACAAGTGGAAATGAGTGCGCCTGACGGCGCAGTTTTCTATAAGGTAAACAACAGCGTCAGCCTGAACGGTGCACAGCTTGATTTGCAGACGCAAAGCGGATGGAAATTAAGCCAGGTATGTGTGTACCGGGAGCGGCTGATGCGGAACTAAATAACAACAGCATCAGCCCGAACGGTGCACAGCTTGATTTACAGACGCAAAGCGGATGGAAATTAAGCCAGGTATGTGTGTACCGGAAGCGGCTGATGCGGAACTAAAATGGAGGTCTTTTTAATATGGAACTTAGAACAGCAGCTTCTCCAAGGGACGTAAAGCATTATACAACAGACAGGCTTCGTGAGGAGTTCTTAATTGACGATCTGTTTCATGCGGATGAGATTAAACTTGTGTACAGCCATATCGACAGAATCATTACCGGTTCTGCGGTTCCGGTAGCAGGAAAGCTTGTCCTGACAGCAGGAGAGGAACTTCGTGCGGATTATTTCTTAGAGAGACGTGAAATGGGTGTTATCAATATTGGTGGCACAGGTGTTATTACAATTGACGGCAAAGATTATACCGTGGCTTATAAAGAAGGCATGTACATCGGCATGGGAGCAAAGGACATTTCTTTTGCAAGCGTGGACGCAGCAAATCCGGCAAAGTTTTATCTTAACAGCGCGCCGGCACATAAGGCATATCCTACCGTTTTAATCAAGCCGGAAGGGACACCGGAAGAAGGCGTTGTGATTGTAAAGCAGGAAAATAAGGTAGAGCTTGGATCTCTGGCGGATTCCAACCATAGGACGATCTGCAAATATATTCTGCCGGGTCAGGTAGAGAGCTGCCAGCTTGTTATGGGTATGACAAAGCTGGAGGAAGGAAGCGTTTGGAATACGATGCCTTGCCATACACATGACAGAAGGATGGAAGTATATCTGTACTTTGATATGACAGATGATATGGTGGTATTCCATTATATGGGTGAGCCGACAGAAACAAGGCATATTGTCATGAGAAATGAGCAGGCTGTTATTTCTCCAAGCTGGTCTATCCATTCCGGCTGCGGAACAAGGGCATATACGTTCATTTGGGGAATGGTTGGCGAAAACCAGGCATTTGACGATATGGACGGTGTAGCAATGGGTGACATCCGATAAGGAGAAAATGAAGGTGGAAATGCAGGAAACTATTATAACTGCAATAGAGAAATATCAGGAGGCAGGAAGCAGGGAGCAGCTTGCAGCGCTTGGAAGGGAAATTGCTGCCCTTGACAGGGAGCAGGGAATGTTTTCCTGTCCGCAGACCGGGCAGGAAGACTTGCTTTCTGCGGTTCTGCCAATTTATACATTGTATGAAACCGAATGCAATAAAAAGGAACACTATGCCGATATTGCAGAACAGTGCAGGGCTGCCACGGAACAGTATCCGTTCAGTGAGCAGATACTTGCGATGCTTCGCGGCGTGTTTCACAATATGTCAGAAGAAATATATGAACAGTATGCCAAAGTGCGCCGGCTGCTGCGTGAACAGCAAAGGAGAATTGCGGCGCAAAGCTCAAAGGCAGCACAGGACAGCACAGAGCAGCCTGAAATCGTAACTTTTCAAGAGGATTCTACGCTGGTAGAATCCCTTTCGGCTGATGTTATTTTTAAAACGGCGAGAAGCATAGTGCTGGAATTAAAGGATAAAGGGCGCTATACTTCTGAAAGTGAGCATAAGGTCTATATCAATGGCGTGCTTGCAGAACAGAGCAATAAAATTATCATATCGCTTTGTGGATTGCTTCCGGATACTGACTATGCAGTAAAAGTTGTATTGGGGAAGGAAGCATCAAAAACTTTTACCGTGCATACGGAGCAGGAGTTTGTTACATTAAATGTAAAAGAATTTGGCGCAAAAGGAGACGGCGTAACTGACGACACGTTGTTCCTCCAATGTGCAGTCAATGCCTGTCCAAAACATGGACGTGTCCTGATTCCAGAAGGGACTTATAAAGTGACAACACTGTTTTTAAAGAGTGACCTGATACTGGAGCTTGATAAGGGAGCAGTGCTTCTTGCAGAAACAGACCGTACAAAATTGGCGGTGCTTCCGGGCAGAATTGAGAGCAGTGATGAAACAAAGGAATACAATTTGGGTACGTGGGAAGGCAATCCGTTAGATTGCTTT
>CAJTZB010000184.1 GCA_910583815.1 uncultured Lachnospiraceae bacterium | reverse complement strand
GCGCGCCAGATTGTGGCTCTGGAGGCCCAGGGTTCGAATCCCTGTATCCACCCTTTTACGTGCCGCACTGTAACAGCAGCGCGGCACTTTTGGGCTATCGCCAAGCGGTAAGGCACAGCACTTTGACTGCTGCATACGTTGGTTCAAATCCAACTAGCCCAGGTTGGCATGCCGGAGACGGTATGTCCGGATTGTTATGGGCCACTAGCTCAGGTGGTAGAGCACTTGACTTTTAATCAAGTTGTCTCGGGTTCGAGTCCCGAGTGGCTCAGTTTTATGGAAGTGAAAAAAACAGCGAAATCCTTTTTAATGTGAGGATTCCGCTGTTTTTTGTTTTACAGGACGCCGTGATGCCATCTGTACATTGATATTAACATTGGATAAACATTAGATTTGTTATACTGTTATTCTGCCGTTATTTGAAAAAGGTATACATGGACATCCAGATACTGCAATAGCTTGCCGGATAACGATATGGTAAAATAGATGCCACTAAAATAGGAGGGAAAATCATGAGGATTCTGGTTGTTGAAGATGACAAACAGCTTTTAGATGAGATGAAAATCGGGCTTGAGAGGAACGGTTTTACTGTTGATATTGCAAGTACAGGCGCAGAAGGAGAAGAAAAGGCGTATGTAACCGATTATGATGCGATTCTTTTAGATTTAAACCTGCCGGATAAGGATGGGCTGGAGATACTTTCCTTTTTGAGAAACAGCGGACGGAATCTGCCTGTTCTGATTGTTTCAGCAAGAGACGCTGTCAAGGAACGGTCGAAAGGGCTTGACTTGGGAGCAGATGATTATATTGTGAAGCCGTTTGACTTTTCTGAATTGACCTCACGTATCCATGCGGTTGTCCGTAGGTTTCATGGCAGGACAAATCCTAAAATCATGGTTGGTGCGCTGACTGTTGATCCAGCGGCAAGAACCGTGTTCTGGAAGAAAGAAGCAGTGCCATTGTCCTCAAAAGAGTTTGATATTCTTTGCTGCCTTGCAGAACGCTGTCCGCAGGTTGTATCCGGAGAACAGATTATAGAGCATACTTATGATGAAGAGTTTGATTTGTTTTCTTCAGTACTTAGGGTGCATGTTTCCAATCTGCGAAAAAAGCTGCAGGCAGTAAGCGGACAAAATCTGTTGGTTACGGTAAAGGGAAAGGGGTATTGTCTATGGGACGGTTCCGAAAAATAAGATTTCAAAATATGGTATTTTTATATTCGATTTGTCTGGTTGCTATATTTCTTTTTGCCGAGTTTGTTTTTATGGCGAATACCAGAATAGAGATACCGGAGCAGATGAAGGGTTACTATGTATCAGCAGATCACATGATGCTGACAGAACAAGGCTTTTTGATTTCACGGCAGGAGCTTGAGCAACGTGTTGTCACGGAACAAGAAATCCATGCTTTGTTTGCCCCATATTATATGAAAGGAATCCTTCGTGCTGCGTGGATTGTGCTGTTTGCTTCCCTGCTCTTTTTCTTTCTATTTGCCTATATCCTGACACATAAAATCATAAAACCAATTGAAAAGACAGCAGATGCTTTGAAATATATCCGCAAAAAGTCGGATGTGTGGAACTTTCCTTTCCCGAAGGAGCTTTCTGACATAGCACATAGTTTCTGGAAAATAAAAGAAGAAATGGACAGTTTGTATGCTGATTTTGAAAATCTGAGCTCATTTATTTCTCATGAACAAAAAAATTCTCTGGCGCTGCTTAAAACTATAATACAGAATGAATACCCGGCTATTGGAGAACGCGCGGTGGCACAGCTTGACCGTATGGTAAGGAACCTTGATGATATTTTGACATTATCTTCCAATGTGGAAAAACTGGAGAAAGTGGATTTGGCACTTGTCTCTGGAATGGCGGCAGATGAATATAGAAGGGTGTATGATAAAATATCCTTTGACTTTGATGAAGAAGCGTCTGTGTTTGTTGCAGGACATGAGCTGCTGTTGTACCGTGCAGTTTCAAACCTAATTGATAATGCAATTAAGTATGGACAAAATAAACAGGTTTTTATTTATGTAGGCTTACAAGAGAACTGCCCTTATGTAAGAGTCAGAGATCAAGGGATTGGTATCAGTATGGAACAGCAGGAAAAAATTTTTGAGAGCCATTACCGGATTGGAAACAGAAAAAAGGATGGATATGGGATAGGGCTGAGTCTTGTCCGTCATGTTGCAGATCTGTGCGGAGGCTTTGTGTGGGTGAAGAGCAAAGAAGGCCAAGGTGCGGAATTTAAGCTTGTGTTTCCGGCATTTACACAAGATTAACATGACCTTTGCTATATTGGTACCAGAAACTGACCGCGGAGGTTTCTGGTATGAGAATGGCAGGTCTGCCACAGAACTTTAAATAGGAGGAATGTTATGTATCTGTTTTATTATGCACTCAAAAATATTGTGAGGAACAAAGGGCGGTATCTGCTGATTGGGGCTGTTCTGATTGTAAGTTTAACATCAGTTACAGTATCTGCAATGATTCATTTTACAACGGAAGCAGTGATTGACAACTATGCTGACCGTTTTGGTGCAAAGGTTTCTTTTACGCCGGATTTGAGGAAACTGCTGCAGCTTATAAAACCGGATGAGAATGGGATGTACAATAATCCGGAAATTACTACGGAGCAGTACATTCTGTTTTCTGAATCGGAAGCTGTAAAGAGTACGCTTTTTAGGGCTTCGCGCCAGACATATGGTGAAAAGCTGACAGGCCTGCAGCAAGGAGGAGAAGAAAACTATTATTCCTCTGGGGCATGGGAGAAAGATTTTGGACCTTTAGGCAAAAAACCAGTGCAAAGACAGGCACCGAATACAACTGTCGTGGGCTATTCCGAAATTTCTATGATGGAAGAATTTAATTTGGGCGAACGAGAACTGGATGAGGGCAGTTTTTTTGATGCACCCGGTGAATGTATAGTAAGCAGGGAATTTGCAGATTTGAACAATTTAAAGTTAGGAGACAGTTTTGATTTGCAGGACGTGAACCATACGGAGGTAGAACCGCTTCGTCTGACAGTCTGTGGAATTTATCTGGACATAACAACGCCACAGCCGGAGGGGAATGACTGGGCCGTTACGAACCGGCGAAACGAAATTCTTACCAGTTTTTCGACATTGGAAGAGCACAGCATGACAGGGCTTTATGTAACAGCAGAGTACTATTTGAACCATCCGGCTTTAGGCTCTGAATTTGAACAGTATGTAAGAGACAATGGGCTTCATGAAGTCTATGATGTTAATGTAGATTCCGGAAGCTATTATCAGATAGTAAAACCGGTAGAACGCCTGAAAAATATTTCGTCCATGTTCCTCGCAGTGATTTTGCTGGTAGGCTGTCTGGTTCTGATTCTGCTTTCCATGCTCAGCATCAGAGAAAGGAAATATGAAATCGGTGTGCTTCGTGCAATCGGCATGCCAAAAGGAAAGGTTGTATTCAGCCTTATCTGTGAATCGGTCTGTGTGCTGCTGCTTTGCCTATGCATTGGACTTGGCGTGGGAGGTCTGGCTGCGCAGCCGGTTTCTGATGTGATTCTGGAAGAACAGAAGGAACTTACACACCAACAGCCAAAGGAAGGCAGCAGTATGGCAGATATGTCAGGAAGTGCTCTGGCCTTAGAAGAACTTAAAATCAACTTGGCGCCAGAAAGTATTCTGCTTGTTGCCGCTGTGTCGTTGCTGCTTGGCCTGTTTACAAATATTGCAGGGATTGTCTGCATTATGAGATATGAACCTATGAAAATTCTGTCAGAAAAAGACTAGATGGAGGATGGATATGAGCATATTGCATTTGGAGAATGTTTTTTATACGTATGGAATATCGAAGCAGCCGGTGCTGCGGGGCGTGACTGCAGATTTTGAGGCAGGGAAGGTGTATGCTATTATTGGGAAGTCGGGTGCAGGAAAAACAACATTGCTGTCTTTGGTTTCCGGACTTGATCTATGTACACAAGGGACGATTCTATATAACGGAAAAGACTTAAAGGGCATAAACAGAGACAGATACCGTGCATCCGGCATTGGTGTAGTGTTCCAGAACTATAATCTTCTGCCTGGTGCGTCCGCTGTGGAAAATGTTGTGCTTTCCATGAATCTGAGCGGAAACAAAAGCAGGAATAAGAAGGCAGAAGCATATAGGATATTAGAAAAAGTGGGGATAGGCAAAGAGACTGCAAACAGAAAAACTACAAAGCTTTCTGGTGGCGAACAGCAGAGAACAGGCATTGCAAGGGCGCTTTCCCACTGTCCGGATATTCTGATTGCAGATGAGCCAACAGGAAACTTGGATGATGCCACAGAGGATGAAGTGATGAAGATTCTCGTAGGACTTGCAAAGAATGAAAACTGTTGTGTAGTGATTGTTACACATTCCCATAAGGCAGCATCCTATGCAGATGAAGTGATGGGACTTTCTGATGGCAGGCTGATCACTATAGACAAGAAAACAGATGAGATAATGGGAATGGAAGGCTAGCAAGTCGGTAAGGAGGACATAAGAATGAGAAAATTATCTAACATTATGCCATTTTTTGTTTGTGCTGTTCTGCTTGTTTTATTTCTTTATTTAGGGCTTTTAGCGTCGGTGTACAGATGGCAACACGCCTCAGCCCATGTGATTTCAGGCATTTTCTTTGTCATCTTCCCTCGGCGTACGTCTCTGTACGCCTCGCTCATCTTCCTTGAAAATGCCTGAAATCTCTATGGGTGAGGTCGCAGAGTCGAGAAGAGGCAGAAATTCCCCCTTTCAAGGCACTTGAACGATGCGTACAGAGACGTACGTGGAGTGAAAG
>CAJTZB010000183.1 GCA_910583815.1 uncultured Lachnospiraceae bacterium | reverse complement strand
TTCTGACTGCAACAAATCCTCCTCTTTATGACAATAACTGTCCGGATGCAGGGCTTTCCGAACTTATACGCAGATATAACGAGGAGGGGCATGAGCAGAAAATGCGGATTGTCACGGCAGATATGTTAAGAGAGAGAGTACTGCAGGAGAAAAAGGAGAGCATTCCGCTCTACCGGGGCGACTGGACCGATTATTGGAATTTTGGCTGCGGAAGCACGCCAAGGGAAACAAGAGTCAGCCGCCTGGCGAAGCAGACGACAAAAAAGGCAGAGGTTATAGAATGCTGGAGCGGAAATAAAACGGCGCAGTATACCCATGTAAAACAGGAGTGCAAAGAAAACAGTCTGTTGTTTGATGAACATACGTGGGGCGCTTCCCAGTCTGTTACGGAGCCGGACAGCCCGGAGACCTATTCCCAGCTGGTGCATAAGACAGAATATGCTTACCGTGCCGCAGACCTGTCGGGCTACCTTTTGAGTACGCAGGCAGAAAGCTTTTGCGGAAATCCGCATCAAAGCGATGAACTGGAAGGCATTGTATTGCTGAATCCGTCGGATACGGCACAGACGATAGAAGTAAAGGTACCAAAGAGCTATCTTTTAAAAGACCGTCAGCTTTCTTCGATCCGGAGCAAAGGATATGTGCCATACTTAAATTCCGGTGAAGAATGTGAGTCTTTTGGTGTTGCCACACTAGAGCCATTTTCTGCAAAGACGGTGACATTTGCAGGGAATGCCAGAGAAGAAGCTGTAAAAGAGAGTGCATTTCATTGGGAGAATTCTGTTCTGGAAACGCCATATTATGTGGTGAAACTTGACAAAGAAAACAGGAAAATAATCCAGATTACTGATAAGAAAAACGGCAGGGATTTATTGGACGAAAATTCCGGTTATGCCCTGTTCGAGCCGGTCAGGGAAAGCATTGATGCAGAGCAGGATGATACTACAAGAGAAACCTTGTTTCCACGGAATGTTGATCTTGGAAACCGAAGTATCAGTCAGTGGAACCATGAATGGCATGCAAAACGGCTGAAAGCAGAACAAAGCTCACAGACAGAAATCCATAAGGAAGAACACCAGATTACTTTTATGTCACAGCTTTTGCTTCCTGGCATGAAGCGGATGGAGCAGAAAATTACATTTTATTCGTACCGGAAAGCTATCCGCATGGAAACGGTATTCTGGAAAGAACCTGTCTATGAACCGGAATCCATCTATTTTGCAGTTCCTCTTAAAATGGCTTCAGGATGGAAGTGCAGCTATGACACGGCAGGAGAAACTGTATTGCTTGATGAAGAACAAATGGGAGCCGTCTGCCGCGACTGGTTAACAGTAGATACTGGAGTCAGTGTATATGAGGATGGCTGCTGTGCTACACTTTCCTGTCCGGATGCGCCGATGGTGCAAGTAGGAGGTTTCCGATTCGGAAAAGAGAGCCATAAGGTAGAGCGAGAGGAAAATCCACTGCTTTTGGCATGGGCGCTCAACAACTACTGGAATACAAATTTTCTGGCAGACCCATCCGGGCGTATGGAGCTTGCTTATGAGCTTACCATGCATGAAAATTTTGATGTTAAGACAATGCGGGAAGACGGCGTGTCAGCGCAGCAGCCGATGGTTGTCTGTGCAGCAGTTTCGCTTGCAGGAAGGCAGCCAGAAAGAAAGTTTCTTACTGCAGAAGGAAAACCATCTATTTTGCATATTTATCCGGCAAAACAGGATAGTGCGGTCAATGTTGCAGTCAAGAATCTGGAACATACAGAAGAGGTGCTGCAGATTGCGTTTTCAGAAGGAAAGGTATTACGCGCAGAGCTTGTAACGCCGCAAGAGAACATTATCAAAGAGATAGAAGTGGAAAATGGTCTGGCAAAGGTTTGTGTGCCTCCTCGCAGACTCGTAATTGTAAGGCTGACAAAAGAATAGCAATAGGAAAAGATGCCGTAGCGTTACCTGTTCAGGTGATGCCACGGCATCTTTTTTGTCCATGCTGCACGTATTTCTTTTATTCTCCATTTGTAGTATACTCAGATGGGGAATAATTTCTAATTCTACTTTTAGATGGAAAGCTGCCTGCGATGGCAGAATGGAGGTAATATAAACAAAAATAACAATAAATTTCCTATTAATCTATTTTGCAGCCTAATGCTGCTGAGTTTTATCCCATTTATGTACACGCTTGTAAGGACAAACTTAATTGTAAATGGTCCGTCAGCAGACGGCTTGGGAATTGCAGGCCATATTGAGTGGTTTGATTTAATCAATGAGACAATACAAGCATTTTTGATTGTGCCTTTGTATGCATTGCTTAATAAATGTATGCAGGATACAGAAAAATTCAAGGAGCGGATTTTTCAATCGTTTTTAGTTGTTAATGTCATTTACATAATATTTTCAGTTATTGTTCTGATACAATGCAATTCTATTGTATCTGTCATGGTTCCGGATAATGTTCATGAAGTAACAAGATACCTTGAGTTAGAGACCATTGGGTTTATTATTGCCAATATTGTTGGCTTTGCAAATGTGCTGTTTGTAGTATTAGAAAAACCGTTATACATATATGTTATGGTTATTTTGAAAACGATATTCACGATGGTTGGTGATTCGTTTCTGATTCCGAAGTTTGGGGTAAATGGTATTGCATATTCTAATATTGTGGTAAGTTCGGTATGTGCTTTATTCCGGTGTTAAACCCATTTTTAAAAAATGTCATGGGAATTGAAAATTCTGGAGCGATTAAACATATATTAGTGATTTTAATACCATTCTATCTGGCATATAATTACACGGTTTTATTTGACAATATTTTGATTGGTTATGGTAAAACACAATATTGTTTTGTTGTATCTGCGATTGTAAATTTGATATATTATCCAATTATGTACGGCCTGATGTTAAAGGGCATATTTACGCCAAGCATCACCTTTATCTGTATGATGTTCGGCTTTGGTATGGTACTGCATTTGATTTGCAGTATGGTATGTTTTGCTGTATATAGCCGGAAACTGTTTCCGCATTGACGCTAGGATATACGAAAGAACATGATATGGAGTTAAAAGTAAGTGCTATTCAAAACCAAAACCTAAAAAGAGAATTCGGGCTTCGGTGCTTGACATAAAAACTTTATGGGAATATACTTATTTGGATAAAGATACCCTTGCCAGATGACGGTGGCATTGGTGTACAGATGGCTTATTTTTCATACAGCTATTTGTGTCGAGAACGTCACAAATAGCTTTTATCCGACAGGAAAAACCGCGTATGCGGATTTTTCCTGCGGTTCCTCGAACGAATACGTTCTCGGAATGGAGGAATAAAATGACAAAAATTGATATTATTTCAGGCTTTCTTGGAGCAGGGAAAACTACATTGATTAAAAAGCTGCTGGAAGGTGCGTTTGGGCAGGAAAAAGTTGTGCTGATTGAGAACGAATTTGGTGAAATTGGGATTGATGGCGGTTTTTTAAAAGATGCAGGCATTGAAATCACAGAAATGAATTCGGGCTGTATCTGCTGTTCGCTTGTCGGCGATTTTGGCAGGTCATTGAAGGAAGTGCTGGATCGTTTTCATCCGGACCGCATTATTATTGAGCCTTCTGGTGTCGGCAAACTGTCCGATGTCATTAAGGCGGTGCAGGATGTAAAGGATGAGCTTTCTGGAGCGGAGCTGAATTCTTTTAGCACAGTGGTTGATGCATCTAAAGCAAAAGTTTACATGAAGAACTTTGGTGAGTTTTTTAACAATCAGGTAGAAACTGCAAAGACTATTATTTTGAGCCGTACTCAGAATATGTCGCAGGAGAAGCTGGAAGCAGTAGTGGCAATGCTTAAAGAGCGTAATGCAAATGCGGCAATTATTACAACTCCTTGGGAACAGCTTGATGCTGCACTTGTGCTTTCAGCTATGGAGAAAAAGACAAGCTTTGAAGAAGAACTGCTGCATGAAGTGAAGCATCATCACAAGCATGAGCACCATCACCATGAGCATGAAGAGGGCGAATGCTGCTGCGGCCATGACCATCACGAGCATGAGCACCATCACCATGACCATGAAGAGGGCGAATGCTGCTGCGGCCATGACCATCACGAGCATGAACATCATCACCACCATGCAGACGAAGTATTTACAAGTTGGGGTAAGGAAACTCCTCATAAATATGAAAAGGCAGAGCTGCAGGAAATTCTGGAGAAGCTTGCAGATACAACAGAATTCGGAACAATCCTTCGTGCAAAAGGCATGGTTGCAGGGGCAGACGGCAGTTGGATCTATTTTGACCTTGTCCCAGGTGAATATGAGATGAGAGATGGAAGTGCAGACTACACCGGAAAGCTTTGTGTTATTGGTACGAACTTAAAAGAAGAAGAGCTTGAAAAGGCATTTTCCTGCTGAAGGCACACATAGAGACAGGAGGAGTAGTATGGTACAGACAGTTCCGGTTTATCTGATTTTCGGATTTTTGGATAGCGGAAAGACAACATTTCTTCGTGACACGCTTCAGGACAGTGAATTTCTGGATGGTGAAAAGACGCTTCTGATTCTCTGTGAGGAAGGCGAAGAGGAGTATGATGAGACAGCACTTGCCGGAAAAAATGTCTCCATTATTTCCGTGGACTCTGAAGAAGAGCTTTCTCCAAAATTTTTAAAAGATTGCCAGAGGACATATGCTCCGGAGCGCGTTATGATTGAGTTCAACGGAACATGGAGTGTTTCTAAGTTTCTTGAGCGGGGATTTCCGGGGCGCTGGGAGCTGGCACAGATGATTACGACAGTGGATGCTTCTACATTTGAGGCATATATGAGCAATATGCGCCAGATGATGGCGGAGCAGATTGTCTATACAGAGCTTGTGATTTTTAACCGCTGCAGCGCG
>CAJTZB010000182.1 GCA_910583815.1 uncultured Lachnospiraceae bacterium | reverse complement strand
AAAAGCAGGAGCGGCGAATCAGTGAGCTTGACCGTATCATTCAACAGCTCTATGAGGATCGCGTTTCGGGGGCGTTGAGCGCGGAGCGGTTTGCAAAGTTATCCAAGGGCTATGAGAAAGAGCAGGAGGATCTGAAGCAGTCCGCAAAGGAGTTGCAGGCTATTGTAAACACGATTGAAACCCAGGCTGTCAATGTCCAGAGCTTTTTGAAGATTGTACGGAAGTACACTGCGCCGTCAGAACTGACCCCGGCCCTTTTACGCGAGTTTGTGGAAAAGATTGTTGTCCACGCCCCGGACAAGTCCAGCGGCCATCGCACCCAGCGAATTGACGTGCATTACAATTTCATTGGCGAAATTGATTTTTCCCCGGAATACAGCCAAGTTAGCAGACAGACAACCGCATAACGCCACAGCATCATGCGGTTGCCTATTCTATTCATAAAATGTTCTTTATGCGTACTGTCCATTCTCAATGCTTCCCGTACTTTTTCTGCGGTTTTTGTCTTTCTGGACTTCTGGTCGTAGTGCGTATAGACCCTCAGCCTCATGTCCACCGTGCTGTGTCCAGCCAGGTATTGGATTTCTTTGATATCCAATCCGGCCTCAAACATACGGGTGATGTAGGTGTGGCGGAGGATATGTGCGGAGATATGTGTATCAGGAAGTTCTGCGCTGATGTGCCGCCACATACTTTTGTAAGAAGATTGTGTCATGGGTTTGCCGTCTTTCATGGTGAACACGAATTTGGAATGGGCTTTGCGTTTCTGTTCTTCCAGCCAGAGCGCAAGTTCCTCCGACATGGGGATATCCCTGCGTCCTGCTTTCGTTTTGAGGTCATCGCTGATTATGGTTGCCTTTTCCTTGATGATGGCATTGTGGCGGACATGGATGGTTTTTTCTTGGAAATCAATGTCTTCCCACATCAAACCGAAGATCTCGCCTCGACGCATCCCGGTGTGGAGGGCAATCAGCAGGAAGGTTCTAGCCCGGATGTCTTTGACCTGTTCCAGAAGCAGACTGCTTTCCTCCGGGGTCAGGGCAGTCTTTTCTTCTGCCCGTTTGCCGCCAGCTTTCAGCATACTGCTCACAGGCGACTTGGCGATGAGGCCATTTTCCACAGCCACTGTGAAAATGCTGCGCAAATGAATCAAGACCTTCGATTGCAAGGGAATTGCTTTTTCCCGCAAGGCCTGCCATAAGCGATTGGATCTGCATGGGACTGATCTCCTGGAGCCGGTAACCGCCAAGCTGGGGCAAAATCTGATGATTGAGCACGTATCGAATCGCATTCAGGCTTTTTTCACGGAGATAGGTTTTTTGTAAATGTCAAACCACATCTGTGCGAGATGCCCGAAAGTTTCTTCACTGCATACGTCCACCCCAGCTTTGACTAAAATCTGGACTTGCAAAACCTTTTCATCCAACTCCTCTTGGGTCTTGCCCCTGAGATATTTCCGCGTTCCGTCAGGTAATTGGACCTCTTTTGTAAAATAGGTGTAGTTCTTTTTGGCTTTTGAGGCCATTTGGCATTCTCCTTTCAATAATGCCTTGTGATTCAGAGCAATAAAATTATACTGTATTCCTTTGAAATCCACAAGGAATTATTTTATTTCTCTACGCCGGGAAAAGTAAATGCCTCACTTGATCTGCCACTTCCCGGGCAAGTCTTTCTTATACGCCTCGGATTTGGGCTTCTCCGGCCCCACAGAGCCCTTCAGATAGGCTTCCAGGGCCTCGATAGTGACGAGATACTTCTTACCCACACGAGCACTGGGAACGGCTCCTGTGCGGAGCAGCGTGCGGATGGCGGTCTCCGTCAGGCAGGTCTGAGGGTCGCTTTCTTGGAAGTAGGCCGCCGCTTCCCGAATTGTCCGAGTACGTACCATGTGTTTACTTCCTTTCGTCAATAATTGTCAAGATAAAAGATGCTCCCCGGGTCTTATGTTGCCCGGGGAGCATCTTTTATCTTGGCAGTCTAATCATAGCACAGAATAAAAGGACATTGCAAGTACCATATGGTGGACAATTAGCGGACACTATGACTAACGGGTTATGTGTGGATGATCACCTTTTGGGATTCTCCGCAAAGCCATACACCGTCGTCGGATTAAAGCATTATGAAACCCGCACACGCCGGACGCATATTCGGGGCCGTATAGCGGTCCATGCGGGGAAAAAGAAGATAAAGGGGAAAGAAGCTGACCGGCTTTACATGGACGTTCTTTTGGCAGGGAAAGAAAACGAACTTGCGGACGAGTTCCGCCGGATTGCCGAGTACATTGAAATCAATACCACTGACACCGCCGAGGCGGGCTGACCCCCGCCAAAGCATGAAATCCTTTTGACAGTGTGTTTTCCTAATAAAACGCAAGCTTATGTCTGCTTCAAGTGGACTTTTGGGCTAAAAAAATGGTGTTGCTCCAAAGTTGGCTACAAAAGGTTGAAATTTAGAAATGGAAGATATGATTATTTTGGTTTGAAAAGTTATAAAATATAGAAAAATTCCACGAAATTCTATGATTTCGTGGAATTTTTCTTTTGGTGGAGATAAGCGGGATCGAACCGCTGACCTCTTGAATGCCATTCAAGCGCTCTCCCAGCTGAGCTATACCCCCACGTGTTCTCGTACTCACCGGAACATTTGCTAGTATAACAGGACAGTCCCCAATTGTCAACAGAAATTTTTAATTTTTCGAAAAAATTTTTCACTGCCACCAAAAGACAAGTTTATCTTGCAATCCGGAGGCAAACTTGCTAACATAGTCCTATCAAGAAAGGAGGGACCGCCTGTGACCATCCACGAGTCCGCGGAGGACTATCTGGAAGCCATATTGATCCTGCGGAACCGGCGTGGTGCCGTGCGTTCCATTGACATTGTCAACGAACTGGGCTACTCCAAGCCCAGCGTCAGCATTGCCATGAAAAAACTGCGGGAAAACGGCTATATCTCCATGGCAGCGGACGGCCTCATCACTCTCAGCGACAGCGGCATGGAGATTGCCAGCAGGGTATATCACCGCCACAGGACCCTCACGGAGCTGTTCACGCTTCTGGGCGTCTCCCCGGAGAACGCGGCGGCAGACGCATGTAAGGTGGAGCACGACCTCAGCGAGGAGACCTTCGCCAGGATCCATGACTTTGTGAAGAGCCGGAAGGCATAGGAAAAAGCAGCCCTTACGGGCTGCTTTTTTACGCGCCGCCGCAGGGTGGAAGCTGGTCCAGAGAGGCAAAGGTGTAGCCCATGTCCTCCCACCTTGTCAGCAGGTCGTCCAGAATTTCGGCGTTGGTTCTGGAGGTGGAGTGCAGCAGCACCACAGCTCCATCGTGGATGCGGGGCAGGAGCTTCGCGTAGGCCTGTTCCGCCGTGGGCTGGTTGTCCACGTACCAGTCCACATAGGCCAGGCTCCAGAGTACCGTCTTGTAGCCCAGGGCCTGGGCCTGTTTCAGATTCTCCTCATTGTACTTCCCCTGTGGCGGACGGTAGTAGTTGGGCAGGTCCCGGCCCGTGGTCTCCTTGTACAGTGCCGCCAGGTCGTCCAGCTCCTTTTTGAAGGCCGCCTGATCGGATATTTTGGACATATCCGGGTGGTGGAAGGTGTGGTTGCCCACGATGTGGCCCTCCTCCGCCATACGGCGGATTATATCCGGCGCCGTTTCGATCATATTGCCTACCACGAAGAAGGCGGCGGGGGCCTGGTGTTTTTTCAAGGCGTCCAGAATCTGCTCCGTGTATCCGTTCTCGTAGCCGCAGTCAAAGGTCAGGTAGATCACCTTTTGGGTGGTGTCCCCCAGAAAATAGGCGTCATACTGAGCCAGCTGCTCCGCCGTGGCGTTGCCTACCGGACAGGCGCCCTCGGTCTGGAAGGAGAGCCCCCAGTTGTCTGTGGATGCCGGCAGCGCGGCAGGGGAGGAGGCCGGCACGAAGGTGCCGGAGGGGGAATATAAGAGGGCCGCTCCCAGGGCCGCCAGCGCCAGAGGCGTCAGCAGTGCGGCCCAGGATCGGTTTGGTCGTTTTTTCATAAGGACCTCCATTCGTTTTTGGATTCTGTCTCAGCATGTGCGTCCGCCCGCCGAATATGCGGATTTTCGACGCTGAAAAAACTGTAAAAAGCCCAGGCGGTCCAGCCCGCGCCACGGGAGCGGGACGTCCGCTGCATGAGATCAGGAAACTGTTGGACGATCGGAAATAATTGCCAAATCATAGATTTTTGGCCCTAATGGGCTGTTGAGAATGATCAATTTCCAAAAACAGGTGAAATACCGGCCCAAAGGCCGTGATGTTCATTGAGTCATCGAAACGAATCAAAAAATGCCAATGGAAGTCAATCTATATCTTCCCTTTGACCTCCTGTACGTTCACTGAATATATTTTAGGGCCTGTTCACATAAGCCCACGCGCACGTCTTTTCGGCAAATTTGGTCGCCTGGTTCGTTAAAAATTTTTGCCGTACGCCAGTACGCCTGCAAATTTTTACCTCGCATCCGGCTAAAATTTGCTCGAAAATCCGCATATGTGGGCTTATGTGAACAGGCCCTAAATGTTGTTGCCAATAATCCGTGTCAGAGCAGATCTTGTAATTTGGACCGGATTATTTGATATACTCATAAAACCTTGCCACCTCCAAGTTCTATTAGAAATAATTATATTTCCCAATGGTCCAAATTTTAATGGTCCAATAGTCAGATAAAATATTATTATTATTAGACATAATTCGACTAAAAAATGGTCTTTATGAAAAGTCCGTTTTCTAATTTTTTGTGACATATAAGAAATAAGGGGGTGGTTCAGATGTAGTTGGTCTGATAAAAGCAAAAAATATCTACTAGAGACAGAGATTGAAAGGAGCACGATTATGACAATGAAAAGATACATCTCCCTGACCGGCGAATCCATGCCCCGCGAGGTGGAGGTGGGCATGGAG
>CAJTZB010000181.1 GCA_910583815.1 uncultured Lachnospiraceae bacterium | reverse complement strand
AATGTCTTATATAATGATATGAGATGTGATGTGGACAGAAAAAAATTTCCACAAAACGGTAATGAAAAATCCTGAGGTTTAGGAGGTGTAACAAAGTTGGGAGTATTAAGAATCATCGTAACAGTATTATATGTTCTTATATGCATCGCTTTAGTTGCTGTTGTGTTATTTCAGGAAAGCAAGGCACAGGGGCTTTCTGGTTCTATCAATGGTATGGCTGAAACCTACTGGGGAAAGAATAAAGGACGTTCGATGGAAGGCACATTAGAAAGAATCACAAAGATTCTTGCGGCCTTATTTGTCGTTATTTCCGTAGTCCTTAATTTAAACTGGTAAGAAAATTGTCATATTTTAAGAAAAAGCGTGTTGCCATGTGACTGTTTGTTGCATCTGTGACACGCTTTTTGTTACTTTGTGGGGATATGGGCTGTATGGAGGTAAAAGTGAAAGAAAGAGAAGAAAATTATTCTGACAAGAGAGAAACATTGGAGGCATTTTTCCAGGACAAGGAGTATAAGCCGATGCGCTTTAAGTCCATTGCGGTGCTGCTTGAGGTGCCAAAGGAGGAGCGCGAAGATCTCCGTGTCTTGTTGGAGCAGATGCTTGGAGAAGGGGAATTGGAACTGGATGAAAAAGGATGTTACCACTGGGTAAAAGGGGAGACATTAGAAGGTACCTTTTCCGGAACTACGCGCGGTTTTGGCTTTGTGCTGATTCCCGGAGAGGAAGATATTTTTATCCCAGAGCGTGAAACCGCGGGTGCTTTTCATGGGGATACGGTGCGTGTCCGTATTACGGAAGCCAGCTCCGGGACAAAGCGCAGAGAAGGTACGATTGCCAAAATTGTAAAGAGAGGTACAACGCATCTGGTCGGGGTATATGAGAAAAACAAGAACTGCGGTTTTGTCATACCGGATAACCCGAAATTTGGGAACGACATTTATATTTCCAAGGAGCATTCCAAGGGAGCAGTAAGCGGGCATAAGGTTTATATCAAGCTGATGCACTATGGGAATGCCAGAAGAAATCCAGAAGGCCGTGTAATAGAGATTTTAGGCCATATCAATGACCCGGCAAGCGATGTGAAGACTGTATTAAAGACTTATGACCTGCGGCCAGAGTTTCCGGACGAGGTTATGGCAGAAGCAGAGACAATGCCGGAGGAAGTGGCTGAGACAGAAAAGCAGGGGCGCATGGATGTCAGGGAGGCGCTTACGGTTACGATTGACGGTGAGGATGCGAAAGACCTGGACGATGCCATTACGCTTGAGCGGACAGAACAAGGTTACCGCCTTGGAGTGCATATAGCGGATGTAACACATTATGTCAAAGAGCATTCACCACTGGATACCTGTGCCTTGAAGCGTGGGACAAGTGTTTATCTGGTTGACCGGGTAATTCCGATGCTGCCGCACCGCTTGTCTAACGGTATCTGTTCGCTCAATGCAGGTGTAGACCGTCTGGCGCTCAGCTGTTTTATGGACGTGGATGCTTCCGGTGACATTGTTGGGCACCATATTGCAGAGACATTGATTAATGTGACAAGGCGGATGAGCTATACGGAGGTCGCGCATATTTTAAAGGTAATGTCCGAAGAGGAGGAAGAAGCAGAAAAGCAGAGGCTTTCTTCCGAATATGGGGAACTTGTGCCGATGTTTTTGATGATGAAAGAATTGGCGGATCTGCTCCGGGCAAGGAGAAGGCAGAGAGGTGCGGTTGACTTTGATTTTGCAGAGAGCAAGATTACGCTGACACCAAGCGGAAAGCCGATAGAAATAGGACCGTATGAACGGAATGATGCAACAAGGATTATTGAAGATTTCATGCTTGCAGCGAATGAAACAATTGCAGAAGATTTCTTCTGGCAGGAAGCGCCGTTTGTGTACCGGACGCATGAGAAGCCGGATCCGGAAAAAATCAAAAAGCTTGGCATTTTAATCAACAATTTTGGTTTTCATATTAAGGCAGGAAAGGATGGGGTCCATCCAAAGGAACTGCAGAAGCTGTTGGATGGTATCGGAGATACGCCGGAAGCAGCTCTGATTTCCAGGCTGACGCTCCGCTCCATGAAGCAGGCAAGATATACTACCGACTGCGATGGGCATTTTGGCCTGGCTGCAAAGTATTACTGCCATTTTACGTCTCCAATCCGCAGATACCCTGACTTGCAGATACACCGTATTATCAAGGACAACCTGCATGGAAAGCTGACCGATGAACGAAGAGAGCAGTACCGCCTGATATTAGACGAGGTTGCCGAACAGTCAAGTAAGACAGAGCGCACGGCAGAAGAGGCAGAGCGAGAGGTAGAAAAGCTGAAGAAAATCGAGTATATGGAAGAACGCATTGGAGAGATATTTGATGGTGTTATTTCCGGTGTTACAGGATGGGGCATCTATGTGGAGCTTTCCAATACGATTGAAGGAATGATTCAGCTTGCAAATTTAAAAGACGATTATTATATTTATGATGAAGAGCGTTATCTGCTTGTTGGAGAGCGTTTCCACAAGACTTACCGTTTGGGGCAGCAGCTGAAAGTTCAGGTGATTGGGGCAGATAAGCTTTTAAAAACAATTGACTTTCTTCCATATTATGAATAAGAGTATAAAAAAGAAGGCAGAAAGGGGTGCGGTTTGCTTATGGCAGACTCAGGAGAAGGATTTAAGCTTGTTGCAAACAACAAAAAAGCATATTTTGATTATTTTATTGAAGATAAGTATGAAACAGGAATTGCACTGCATGGTACGGAAGTAAAGTCTATCCGTATGGGCAGATGCAGCATTAAGGAAGCCTATATTAAGGTAGAGAATGAAGAAGTTTTCATCTATGGGATGCATATCAGCCCATATGAAAAAGGAAATATTTTCAACAAAGATCCTCTCCGGGTAAAAAAGCTTCTGATGCATCGCTATGAAATCAACAAGATTTTTGCCCAAATACAGCACAAGGGTTATACCCTTGTGCCGCTTCAAGTATATTTAAAGAAGGGACTTGTGAAAGTAGAAATCGGCGTGGCAAAGGGCAAAAAACTGTATGATAAGCGTGCAGATATTGCTAAAAAAGATGTAAAAAGGGAGACAGAGAAGGAGTTTAAAGTCCGTAATCTCGGATAGACTGGGGGCAGGAAATATAAGTATGACAACTTACAAACGAAAAATTACGGTTATCGGCCATAAAAATCCCGATTCAGATTCCATTTGTTCCGCGATTGCCTATGCAGAACTAAAAAACCGCTTGCATCAGACAGATTGCTATGTGCCAAAGCGGGCGGGAGAACTGAATGCGGAGACAAAATTTATACTGAAGCATTTTCAGGCCAAAGAACCGGAACTGGTGGAGGACATTGGGACACAGGTCAAAGATATTGATATTTGTGAAATAGAGGGTGTACCCGGAGATATTTCTCTAAAAAAGGCATACACGCTGATGAAGGAAAACAATGTCGTTACATTGCCGATTACAAACGATGGATGCCTGGAAGGGCTGATTACCATTGGGGATATTGCAACGTCTTATATGGATGTGTACGACAGTTATATTCTCGCCAAGGCAGAGACTTCTTACCGCAACATTATAGAGACGTTGGATGCCAAGCTTTTGGTCGGTGATGAAACAGCGGTATTCCGTGAGGGGAAGGTACTTGTGGCCGCTGCAAGCCCGGAGCTGATGGAGGGCTATATCAAAGAACATGACCTTGTCATTATGGGAAACCGCTATGGCACTCAGCTTTGTGCGATTGAAATGAAGGCAGGCTGCATTGTGATCTGTGAGGGGGCTTCGGTTTCCCTGACGATTAAGAAGCTGGCAGAGGAAAACGGCTGCACAGTGCTTTCCACCCCGCATGATGCCTATACAGCAGCAAGGCTGATTAACCAGAGCATGCCGATTGCGCATTTTATGATTAAAGATAAAATTGCGGCATTCCATACGACGGATTTTATTGAAGAAATCAAAGAGGTCATGGCAAAGCAACGGAACAGAGATTTCCCGATTTTAGATTCCAAAGGAAAGTATCACGGCATGATTTCCCGCAGAAACCTGTTGGATATGAAGCAGAAGCAGGTTATTTTGGTAGACCATAACGAAAAGAGCCAAGCTGCCGACGGCGTGGAAAATACGGAAATCCTGGAGATTATTGACCACCACCGTCTGGGAACAATGGAGACAATTACGCCGGTCTTTTTCCGTAACCAGCCGCTTGGCTGCACGGCGACTATTATTTACCAGATGTACTGTGAACATCGGTTGGAAATCCCGAAAAAGATAGCTGGCCTTCTTTGCTCTGCAATTCTTTCCGATACGCTGATGTACCGTTCTCCAACCTGTACGCCTGCGGACAAAGAGGCAGCAGAGGCATTGGCAGCGATTGCAGGCATTGAGGTAGAGCCGTATGCACATAAAATGTTTCTTGCTGGAAGCAACTTAAGGAACAAGACAGAAGAGCAAATCTTCTTTCAGGACTTTAAAAAGTTTTATGTAGATGAGGTGACAGTCGGAGTCGGGCAGATAACCTCATTAAACACAGAAGAACTGAATTCCATTGGCATCCGCATGAAGCCGGTCATGGAGCAGTTCAGGCAGCGCGAAGGTGTGCAGCTTTTGTTTTTTATGCTGACTGACATCATCAAAGAATCTACGACGCTTCTTTTTGCAGGCGAGAATGCCGACAGCGTATTAGAAGCAGCCTTCCAGAATGCCGGAGCAGATGGCAGCATAGAGCTTCCAAACATGGTTTCCAGAAAGAAGCAGCTTGTGCCGGCTCTGATTCAGGGACTGCAGGATTAAATTTGACAAAAGAACAGATTTATGATATGATGTAGAATACAGCGTAATACCAGTATCATCTATGGGTTTCAACTCATAGATGCACGAGTCTCAACTCACAGATTTATGAGTTTTAACTCACAAATACATGAGTCTCAACTCATAAACGCAAGAGTTTCAACTCACAAAT
>CAJTZB010000180.1 GCA_910583815.1 uncultured Lachnospiraceae bacterium | reverse complement strand
CACCAAAATCTGTCATGCGTGCAACTTTGCCGTTTACTACAGTTCCGATTGCGTAATCGGTCTCTGCATTTGCCCAAGGGTTCTGATCTTCAAATTTTAAGCTCAGGGCAACCTTTTCTCCTGCAATATCTTTAATAAATGCACGAACTTCGTCGCCTGCCTTAAATACCTTCTTTGGATTCTCGATTCTGCCCCAGGACATTTCAGAAATATGAAGCAGGCCGTCCACGCCGCCAAGGTCGATAAATACACCAAAATCTGTTACATTCTTTACTTTGCCTTCTACTACATCGCCTACTTTAATTCTTGCGAACAGCTCCTTCTGGAGTTCTGCTTTCTTTGCAAGCAGAAGCTGCTTACGATCACCAATAATTCTTCTTCTCTTTGGATTGAACTCGCTGATAACAAATTCAATTTCCTGATCCTTATACTTGGAGAGGTCTTTTTCATAAGTATCAGAAACAAGGCTTGCCGGAATAAACACCCTCGTTTCATCTACAACAACGCTCAAACCGCCTTCTAATACAGCAGAAACCGGAGCTTTTAATACTTCTTTGCTGTTAAACGCCTCTTCTAATCTCTTGCTTCCTTTTTCTGCAGCAAGTCTCTTATAGGTTAACAATACCTGACCCTCGCCATCGTTTACCTTAAGAACCTTTACCTGCATCTTGTCGCCTTCTTTGACTACAGTAGTCAAATCCACATTCGGAGTGTTTGTGTACTCGCTTCTGGTAATGATACCGTCAGCCTTATAGCCTATATTTAAGACAATCTCGTCTTCTTTTACACGAATTACAGTACCCTCGACTACCTCTCCGTTGTGTATTGTCTTAAAAGACTCCTCCAATAATTGTTCAAAACTTAATTCTGACATGCTAGTATGAACCTCCTTGATAATATTGTTTGGGGTTGATGCCCCTGCTGTAATACCTACACTACGGAATGATTTAAACTCGTTTAAATCAAGGTCAGTAAGTTTCTGTATAAAGTAAGTATTTACACATTGCTGTTTTGAAATCTCATACAACTTACGTGTATTTGAGCTATGTGCGCCACCGATAACAATCATTGCGTCCGATTCCGCCGCAAGGCGTCTCGTCTCGTCCTGACGCTCTTTAGTGGCACTGCATATCGTACTTAAAACAAGTATATCATAACCCTTTTTGCTTATAATTTCAACTATATCTTGAAATTTCTTGCTGTTAAATGTCGTCTGAGCCACAACACAGTATTTCTCCATAGCGTTTAGCTCTAAATTTTCCGCCATTTTTTCGTTTTCAATTACAATTGCCTGACAATTGCACCATCCTAAAATTCCCTGTACTTCTGGGTGTTCCCTGTTTCCAATTACGATAATATGTCTTCCGTTCTTGCTCTCTTTATCTACAAGTTGATGGATTTTTTTTACAAATGGACAGGTCGCATCCAGCACTTCATGCACACTGCCAAGCATTTGGCCATAAATCTCTCTGGAGACACCATGAGAACGCACAATCAGTATTCCCTGTTCTGCGTTGTCCCATTCTTCTTTAGAGTTTACCACGCATACGCCCTGTTTTGCAAGCAAATTTACAGCTTCTTCATTATGGATCAGTGGGCCGTATGTATAAACTCTCTTTCCGGATGCCTGCTGTTCCCTTGCAAGCTCCATTGCGCGTTTGACGCCAAAACAGAAACCTGCACTCTTTGCTGTTTTTATTTTCATATACTCTGCTTTGCTCCTGCCTGTTCCCTTTCTGCTACAACTGCCTCAATCGCTTCTACTGCCTCTGCCATAGACATATCAGAGGTATCCACTTCTACAGCATCTTCCGCCTTGCAGAGCGGAGAATGCTTGCGTGTCATATCGCGTTTATCACGGTCTAAAATCTCCTGCCTTACTGTCTCAAAATCAGATACAATGCCTTTTTCTGCAAGCTCGGCCTGCCTTCTCCCGGCACGTACATCAACGGACGCAGTCAGATAAATTTTTACTTTGGCATCCGGCAGCACCATTGTTCCGATGTCTCTGCCATCCATAACAACGCTTGTCTTTACTGCAAGCGCGCGTTGAAGCTCTACAAGCTTTTCCCTTACCTTTTTGTGTACGGAAACCGTAGAAGCCATATTGCCAACCTCCGGTGTACGAATCAGGGCATTGACGTTTTCTCCATTGAGCATGACAATCTGTTCCCCATTTTCATAATGAATGGAAACGTCAACCTTTGGAATTTCCTGTTCAATCGCCTCCACATCATCCGATGCAATTCCTTTTCTTAAGAAATAAAGCGCCATCGCCCGGTACATTGCTCCGGTATCCACATAAATCAGATTTCTTTTCTTTGCAATTGCCTTTGCAATTGTACTTTTTCCGGCACCTGCCGGGCCATCGATTGCAATATTGATATGCCGCATGATGTTCCTCCTAATATTGTGAGCTTCCGGCCGCATAGCCGGTTGACCAGGCAATCTGCAGATTATAGCCTCCGGTCATTGCATCAAGGTCAAGCACCTCTCCTGCAAAATATATTCCTTTTATCAGCTTGGACTCCATTGTCGCCGGCTGTATTTCTTTAACACAGACACCGCCCTTTGTAATTACCGCTTCGTCATAGCCTCGCGGCTTTTTGATGCAGAGCGTCAGGCATTTTAAAAGAGATACCAGCTGTTTTCTTTCTTCCTTTGAAATTTCGTTGACTTTTTTATCGGATGGGATACCGCTTAATTCAACAATTACTTCAATCAGACGCTGGGGCAGCAAATGTTCCAGAGAATTCTTGTACTGCTTTTTCCCTGCCGCTTCAAAATCCCTTAAAATCCTTACATCCAGCTGTTCCCTTGTCAGCGCTGGTTTTAAATCTATCTGCAGCTTGGGTAGCACAGCCCCTTTTTGGAGTTCTGCCGCAACATAGCTGCTTGCACTTAAAATCAACGGACCACTGACCCCAAAATGCGTGAACAGCATCTCTCCAAAATCTGAATGCAGCAGCTTTCCGTCACGCACAAGCTGAATGCCTACATTTTTTAAAGAAAGGCCCTGTAAGTTTTTCACAAATTCTTCTTCTGTTTCTAAGGCAACCAAAGAAGGAAACAGCGGTGTTGCAGTATGCCCCAATGCTTTTGCAAAACGGTAACCGTCTCCTGTGGAACCGGTACTTGGATAAGAAAGCCCTCCTGTAGCAATAATACAGGCATCCGCCTTCATTTCTTCTCGTTTTTTTCCAAAGCAAACAGAATAGAACTTGCCATCTTGCTGTTTTATATCTACAACTTCTGTATTTAGGCAAACAGCCACTCCAAGTCTTTCTAGTTCTCTCTGCAGCACTTTAATAACATCAGAAGAATGATCTGACTGCGGAAATACTCTGTTCCCACGCTCCGTCTTAAGCGGCAGCCCAAGCTCTTCAAAAAATTCCATTGTCTTCCCATTGTCAAACAGATGAAACGCACTATATAAAAATCTTGGATTGCTCACCACCTGTTTCATCAGTTCCTGCATATCTGCCGCATTAGTCAGGTTGCATCTTCCCTTTCCGGTAATAAAAAGCTTTTTCCCAAGCTTTTCATTCTTTTCAAACAGAACAACCTTCTGCCCACTGCGTGCCGCTGCAATTCCGGCTATCATGCCTGCAGGCCCTCCGCCTATAATTACTACTTTTCCCATGTCAACCTCTTATCCTGCCGCTGCAAGCGGTATTTTATCCAAAAACGAACTTGTTCGCTTTGGTTATCTTAACGCACAAAAAGTCGGTAAGCACCTGAATCATACATGCTTACCGGCTGATAAATACTTCGTCTATTCCTATTTCGAGATGCCCGCTGTTATAAGCTCCGCCTTCCACTCGGTAAATAATGCCTGAATAGTCCGGAAGATTATCTAACAGGCTCTGGCCAATAGCGTCCAAAATAACACCCTCTACGCTCGCACCAACATTGCACACTGGTGTCGATTCTGCACAGAAGCTTACAATAATATTCTTTCCTTCCGTTGTAATGCTGTCAATTTCGATATAAAAATGGTCATCTTCCATTGCGGCAATTACCTGTTCCATAATAAGTTCCGGAGTCAGTTCACTTTCCACATAGACAAGTGCAGTGACTGCTTCTTTTTTTATGGTTTCGGAATTGATGGTATAGATTACGATTTCTTTGGTTTCCCTTGGCACAAGCGACGGCTCCCCGCTTATGGATGGGATCAGAGAAGGTAAAGCACTCGGGGTAACAGACGGCATTGCCGGAATGTCCTCTTCTTTTTTACAGGCAGCAAACACGCAGACTGCCACAGCCATTAATACTATATAGATACAACGCTTCCGCCCCATGCGTGCTCCTTTCTGTAATGAAATCATATCAATTTGCTCTTCTTTCATTAGCGTCGGTGTACAGATGTCAACATGCCTCAGCCAACGCTATAAACATATAGAAAAACTATGTCATTTGTATGTTATTTTTCTGTTTTTTTCATGTTTTTCAAACACTACACTATTCTTTGAAAACATTCTTGTTTTTTATGATATAATCTATCAATGAAACAACCGAGAGCACAAGTGACAGCCAGATAAAGATCTGTTCCAGCACAAAAAAGAAAGTATTGTCAAAATGTACAATCAAAAGAATACACATAACCATCTGCGCAGTTGTTTTTAATTTTCCCCAATAGTTCGCCGCAAGGACAAGTCCATTGTCTGCAGCCACCAGGCGGAACCCGCTGATAATAAATTCTCTTGCAATAATAATGATAATAATGACTGAATTTACATAACCAAGCTCCACAAAACAGATAAGCGCCGAACAGACAAGCAGTTTGTCTGCAAGCGGATCCATAAATTTTCCAAAGTTTGTGACAAGGTTATGCTTTCTTGCCAGCCTGCCATCCACTGCATCCGAAATGCAGGCAATAATAAAGACAGCAAGAGCGATATAATTTCCATAAGGAAGCCCTTCCCACAAAAAGAAGAGCAAAAATATCGGTATCATACAGACACGGAAAATCGTAATTT
>CAJTZB010000179.1 GCA_910583815.1 uncultured Lachnospiraceae bacterium | reverse complement strand
AACATGATCCTGAAAGCGCAGATGCCCAACCGGAGAAATCACGGCTGCGGTTCCGGTTCCCCACACCTCTTCCATCGTTCCGTTTACGCTTGCCTCATAAAGCTCATCTACGGAAATTTTACGTTCTTCCACTTCATAGCCCCATTCTTTGCAGAGACTGATAACGGAATCTCTGGTAATCCCCGGAAGAATGCTGCCATTTAACATCGGAGTAAGCACTTTGCCGTTAATTTTAAAGAAGATGTTCATTGCACCTACTTCTTCGATATACTTCCGTTCTACGCCGTCCAGCCACAGCACCTGAGAATAGCCCTCTTCATGTGCCTTTAGCTGTGCTGCCATTGAAGCAACATAATTGCCGCCGGTTTTTGCCTCGCCAATGCCGCCGCGCACTGCTCTGACATAGTCATCTTCGATCCAGATTTTCACCGGATTTAAGCCCTCCGGATAGTATGCACCCACCGGAGAAAGAATAATGATAAACAAGTACGTATTGGACGGCCGCACGCCAAGGAATGGATCGGTCGCAATAATAAATGGGCGGATATAGAGCGAAGTTCCCTGTTTTGTCGGAATCCACGCCTCATCCGCTTTAACAACTGCCTTGACTGCCTGGATAAAATCCTCTTCCGGAATCTCCGGGATACAGAGCCTGCGGTTTGTATTGTTTGTTCTTTTTGCATTCATATCCGGACGGAACAATAACGTTCTGCCATCCTCTGTCTTATATGCCTTTAAGCCTTCAAACATCTCCTGCCCATAATGGAATACCATACAGGACGGCTCTAATGAAATTGGCTGATAAGGCACAACTCTTGGATCATACCAGCCCTTTCCTGTCTCATAGTTCATCACAAACATATGGTCTGTGAAAATAGTGCCAAAAGTCAGTGGATTATCCTCTTTTGGAAGCGGCTTCGGCTCTGTCGTCTTTTCAAATCTGATGTCTAACATTACAAGAAACCTCCTATTTTAAGTTCCGTAGCGCCCCTTCTGGCACACGTTTGTCCGAGAAATGATTTCGGATGCAAGAGCAGCCGAAATCATTTCTGTGCGCCATTCGGGGCGCTACTGATTTTTAGTTCCGCAGAAATCCTTCCAGCACACACCTCTTCGAGAAGGAACTCCCGATGTTAAAGCATCTGGATTTCCTTCTGTGTACTGTCCGGATTTCTGCTGATTTTGATTTATTTTTTACGTTCATACCTGCGGAATTCGTAAATCAAGTCATAATAGGTCTGTTCTTCTGAAACATCGGCAAGGTCCCATTCCTCTTCCTGATCCAGATTCGGAAAATAGGTATCTGCCTGATAGGAATAGTCGATTTTTGTCACATATGCCACATCGCAAAACGGAAGCATCTGTTTATATATTTCTCCGCCGCCGACCACATAGACGTCTTCTGTGGCAAAAGGCTTTGCCGCTGTCAACGCTTCTTCCACGCTGTGAACTATAACGGCTCCTTTGCAGCTATAGTCTTTTTTTCTTGTAATGACAATATTCGTGCGTTCTTTCAGTGGTTGTCCGTTTGGAAGGCTCTCTAGTGTCCTTCTTCCCATAATCACTGCTTTTCCCATTGTTTCCGTACGGAAAAATTTCTTGTCTGCCGGAATGCTCACAAGCAGCTCATTTTTGCAGCCAATACCCCAGTTTTTGTCTGCTGCTACAATTAAATTCATAGGCTCCCCCTGCTTACTGGCGTCGGTATACAGATGATGATTTCTTGCTAATGTTTCTAACTTCTCAGACGGCTATCGGAATATGCTCTATCTGCGGCCCTGCCACATAACCGTCAAGCCGGACATCCTCTTTTGTGAATTTATAGAAATCATGGACGTCCGGATTCAGCCAAAACTTTGGTGCCGGATAGGTCTCTCTGGAAATCAGTTCTTTCACCAAAGGAATATGCCGGTCATAAATATGCGCATCCGCAATCACATGTACAAGCTCCCCTGCCTGCATGCCGCAGACCTGTGCCAGCATATGTACCAGCACCGCATACTGGCACACATTCCAGTTATTTGCCATCAGCACGTCCTGCGACCTCTGGTTTAAAATGGCATTTAAACGAAGCACGTCACTGTCCGGCTGCTTTGTCACATTGAAAGTCATGCTGTAAGCACATGGATAGAGGTTCATTTCATGCAAATCCTGATGAACGTAAAGGTTTGTCATTATTCTACGACTATATGGATGATTTTTCAAGTCGTAAATTACACGGTCCACCTGATCCATCAAACCTTCTTTATACAGATGCTTTATACCAAGCTGATAACCATATGCCTTTCCGATAGAGCCTTCTTCGTCTGCCCATTCATCCCATATATGGCTGTTTAATTCATGAATATTATTTGATTTTTTCTGCCAAATCCAGAGCAGTTCATCAACACAGGTCTTGATTGCCGTACGTCTAAGCGTCAGTGCCGGAAATTCTTTTGACAAATCATAGCGGTTCACTACGCCAAACTGCTTTATGGTATAGGCCGGAGTCCCATCCTCCCACTTGGGACGGACCTTTTCGCCCTCCGTACTCGTCCCATGTGTCAGGATGCCTTCACACATTTGAATAAATATTGTATCTGCGCAGCTCATAATTATAAGAAACGCTTTCTGAGCTTTGTAACGATTTCCTCAATACAGCCATCTTCAAACGGAGAACGAAGCCCTACTGACTTTATCATATCAGCAAAGAAACCGGACGCACTCAGACGGCACAGCCTTAAATAGCTTTCCCATGCTGCAGAAAAATCCTCTTCCATCTTTGCCTTAAACTGCAATGCACATGTCTGTGCCAGGCAGTAGTCGATATAGTAGAACGGAGAAGCAAAGATATGCTGCTGTTTCTGCCAGAACCTTCCCTCGTTCATGCAGGCATCGTCCTCATAGTCCAGATGCGGCTTATACTCTTGCTCAAGCTTCCTCCATGCGGCATTCCGCTCTGCCGGGGTAAGCTCCGGATGCTCGTACACGATGTGCTGGAATTCATCTACCATACAGCCGTACGGAATAAACTCAACAGCATCCTCCAAGTGCATCATTTCATAATCCGCTGCCCTCTCACGGAAAAACAGCGGCATCCACTGCTCCGTGAAAAATTCCATCGACATTGAATGGATTTCTGCCGTTTCCATTGTAATGTCGTTCTTTTCCTTGATTTCTTCCTTTCTTGTTACAAATCCCTGAAAAGCATGACCACACTCATGTGTCATAACATCCACGTCACCGCTTGTTCCGTTGAAATTTGCAAAAATAAACGGAGATTCATAATTTGGAAGGAACGTCATATATCCGCCGGCGCGCTTTGTCTTTCTGCCAAGCACATCAAACAGCTCGTTTTCCAGCATAAAGTCAAAAAATTCCTTCGTCTCCGGTGAAAGCTCTGTATACATCTGCTTTCCTGCTGCAAAAATCTCCTCCGGCGTTCCTTCCGGCGCCGGGTTGCCCTCTGCAAAATAAACGCCTTCATCATAACCTGCCAGCTTTTCTGCTCCGATACGCTGCCTTCTCTTTTCATGCAGTTCTTCTGCAAACGGAACCAAAAGCTCCTTGACCTGTCTGCGGAAACATTCTACTTCCGCCTTGCCGTAGCTGTTCCTGCACATATTGTAATAGCCAAGCTCCACATAGTTCTCGTAGCCAAGCTGCCTTGCCTGCTCTGTACGGTTTTTTACAAGTTTGTCATAAATCTCATCTATCTTCGCCCCATTCTCCGCAAAAAATGCCGAGCGCTTTGCAAACGCCTTCTTCCTGACTTCCCTGTCTTTGTCCGTCAGATATTTTCCAAGCAGGGAAAGGTTTAACGTCTCGCCTTCCCAGTCAATCTGTGCGCCCGCAATCAGGTTCATATATTCGGTTACAAGGGCATTCTCTTCCTGCAGCAATGGGACAATGCTTTCATCAAATGATTTTAAATAAAGTTCTATATTTTTAAATGCCACCGGTCCGATTTTCTCTTCCAGATAAGCACGGTATGGCGATTCAAACATCAGCTTATTGTACTGGTTACGCAGGTTGTCAATTTTTGGAAGCACTTCGTCATAGTAGTCATTTTCTTTGGAATAAAATTCATCCTTTGTATCAATACCATGACGGATATAAGCAAGCGTATGGTTTGTACTCATATCGCCCATCAGCTTATAATATTTTTTATGAACCTCAAACTGCTCTTCTCCACTTGCTGCTGCCTTAAATTCCTCGGTCAGCGCCAGCATCTGCTGCTCAAATTTCTCATAATCCACACGCTCGTATGGCATATCACAAAACTTCATAATCCAAATGCTCCTTTCTATTTCAAAGTTCCGCAGAATTCCCTTCCGGCACACTCTGCATGAGAAAGAACCTAGGCTGCATTCCGCACCCTCAGTTCTTTCTGTGTGCCGTCAGGGATTCTGCTGTGCTTTGTTCTACAAATCCCTTGATACCAGAAGCGTTCACATACTTCTGTACCTCTCCATTTTTGATGACAATCAAGGTTGGTGCCTGCATGATTCCGTATTCTTCTACCATGTCCTGATGTTCTTCTGCATCTACGGTTTCATAAGAGACATCCTTTAAAAATTCTTTTGCAATACGGCAGTTCGGACAGGTTTTGGTCGTAAACAGATACATGCAGTTTCCGGCTGCATCCGGTGTATGCATAGCACAGTTTTCGACAGCTTCCGGCGAAACCGGAACGATTTCTTTCATTCCATTAACTTCTCTGCCTTCTGCTCTCTTTTCTGTACCTTCTGATACCGGCATAGTGCGTGAGGCTGCCACATCATAGTTCACACGGTTTTTGTATTCCTGCCCTTTGCCTTCGTTCCAGTTTTGCACCGGACGGTAGTATCCCGTAATACGGCTGTATACTTCGGTACGGTCGCCGCAGTGCGGGCAAAGATAATGCTCACCACTGATATAGCCATGCGTCTTGCAGACGGAATAAGTAGGAGACATCGTATAATACGGCAGCTTGTAGTTCTCGGCAATCGTACGGACAAGCTTTGCTGCTGCCTGCCAGTC
>CAJTZB010000178.1 GCA_910583815.1 uncultured Lachnospiraceae bacterium | reverse complement strand
TTTAAAGCTGCATGAGGAAGGCGAAGCCTTAACCAAAAACATTGCAGGCTACGAGGCCATACTTGGCTCTAAAAAAGAGCTTCACAAAGTTATCAAGACAAAACTCCGGGAGTTTAAGAAAAAATTTGACCGTCCGCGGCGCACTGTGCTGCTCCAGTCAGAAGTTTTAAATTATGTAGTAGAAGAAAAAGTAGAAGATATCTATGTACTTATAGATAAATTTGGTTACACAAAATCTACCGATGCCGCAAGCATCACTCGTACTTCAGAGGACAGTTTAAAGGAATTTCCACACCTTATAAAAATGAAAAACAATGACCGCCTGTGCGTCTTTACTGCCGAAGGCAATATGCATCAAATAAAAGTATCTGCCATCCCAAAAGGAAAAGTCAAAGATAAAGGTGTTCTGATCCATACGCTTTGCAAAGTCGGCAAGGAAGAAATCCTGCTCTATGCCTCTGCCGAAGAACTGTTTGAATCGCAGCTTTTATTTACTACAAAATCCGGTTATATCAAACTTGTCTCCGGCATTGAATATGATACAAACCGAAGCACCGTTACTACGACAAAGCTAGAGAACGGCGACCTGCTTGCCGGCATTACACGCCTTTCTGCCGCCGACATACTGGCAGGCAACCGCAAGGTTATTTTATATACAAACGAACGTCTTTCCCTCGGTTTCCAACTGGAAGAAGTTCCGGAAATGAAAAAAGTAAGCCGAGGCGTCAAAGCAATCGACCTGGAAGCAAACGATTTTGTCGTCTATGCTTCTGCAGTCACACCAGAGGATGAAACTTTTATTTACCGCGGAAAAGAACTGTCTGCCAAAAAAATCAGAAATAGAAAGCGTGGCGCCAAAGGGCAAAAAGCAACACTATAACTGGATTTATAAAAAAAATATAAAAAATATATAAACTTAATATTGACTACAGAAACATGATTTAGTATAATTTTCTCAACACTAAATGATGGAGGAATGTTAAAATGCACGTAAGAGAAGACAGAGACTTACTTTCTTACATCCTGCTTTCCATTGTAACCTGTGGGATTTACTCCTACATCTTCCTGTATGGATTAGCACAGGATGCCAACACTGTCTGTGCAGGTGACGGAAAAAGCACACCAGGCTTATTGCAGTTCGTTCTTTTATCCTTTTTCACCTGCGGCATTTATGCATGGTTCTGGTATTACGGCCTTGGCAACCGCCTTGCAGAGACCGCACCAAGATATGGTTTGAACTTCCCTGAAAATGGGACGACCATTTTGGTATGGCTCGTTGTAGGTACTTGTGTCTGCGGTGTCGGTCAGTTCATTGCCATGTACTTCTTAATCAAGAACATGAACGCTCTGGCACATGCTTATAACACACAGGGCCACCAGTAAGTTACACCAGCGTACATAAGACGCAGAAAAGGGGCTGTTACGAAACAGCCCCTTCTTTATTTAGGAGCAGACCCTTGAACAAACAGAAACTTATCAAAACTATCATACAGCTTGTTGCTGTTATTTTAATTATTTTCCTGCTCTATCACTGCCCTTTTTCCTTTTTCCTCGGCATTTCCTGCCCTGGCTGCGGCATGACAAGAGCCTTTTTGTCGTTGTTTCGATTTGACTTTGCGCAGGCCTTCTACTATCATCCGCTGTTTCCTCTGGTGATTGTGCTGGTATTGCTCTACTGCCTATACCGTCTTCATTGGATTTCCTTATCAAAAAAAGTGATTACCATAATAGAAGCCATCGCTTTATTTGCTTTTTTCTTTACTTATATGGTTCGCCTGCTGCTTCACTCCCCGGTTGTTGCTTGGGATTTTGAGCAGTCTGTCATAGCAAAACTATTCCATTTTCTCTCCGGTCTTTTTTCCTAAAGCATATACGCCATTCCAAAATTTCAGGCAAAAAGAAAAAGCAGCACACAATACAGTGTACTGCCTTTCTTTTTATTAAGAGAAAATAGGACGTTCCAGATAGTCTCTTACCTTACTTCACTAACAGATAGATGCATCCGAGACGATCAATCTCATCTTCTGCATGTCCCTGGAAACCTGCAATTGCATAACCCTGTGGTGCTGTAAATGTCATGCTGTCGCCGCTCTTATAAGTGCCGCCTTCAATAACATTGCCAAAGTTTGTTTCCAGTCTGATGTAACTGATGCGATATGTACCAAACAGACTCTTCTTTGCCTTGCTGACTGTCATGGATGTGATGTACTCACCATCTGCAAAAACATATTCCTGCTTTGTGCCGCCATTACCGCCTGCAAAAGCAACGGTATTGCCATATGTCATGGAAACGCTGTCCAGTCTTGTGCCTGTGCTGATTGTAACCTTATCTGGCAGATCTCCGTGCATTTCTTCTAAGAATGAGAAGCCTGTGCCGCCGCCACCGCCATAGGTGTCGCTTGTTTTAACAGTTTCGTTTAAAGTATAGGAGAAAGTTGCAGTAATCGGATAATGGTCAGATAACTGCTTGCCTTCTGCATCTGTAAACTCTTTGTCAAGCAATGCATAGAAAACTGCTTCTAACTGTACGTTCTTGCCGCTTCTGTACCAAATCTTATCTACTACTTCGTGACCTGAGCTATTTGGATTGTCGTAATTGAATAATGCTTCGCCGTCTGCCGGAGCAATACCGTTACACTTTAAGTCAACCCAAGGATCTCTTAAACCACAGGTTTCTAATACTGCGGATTCAAAGTTATCCTCTGCTCTTGTATAGCGGGAATTTGTATCTCCAATAACGATAACTGCATGTCCAACGGAACGCTCCTGGATCAGTCTGGCAAGCTGATTCATATTGGAACGTCTTGCAGCAAGAGAGCCTTCGTCACAGTCTGCATCTGTATGGAGATTGTAAACATCAATAAAGTAACCCGGCTCAATTTCAATAGAGGTAAAAAGGATTCCCTTTGGTGTCATCTGGTCTGCGCCATTAGTAATAAAACCATAGCTGTCTTCCCATTTATATCTTGTTTCAAGGTAAATCGGGAAACGAGATATAATATTCATTCCATCACCAACCGGAACAGTTCCGCTGTGCTTGGTCTGGTATGGGAGCGTTACCTGAGAAACCAGATCTTTGTGATATGCAAAATCTTCCTGCACGCTGACAATATCATAATTGTTTAAAAGCGCGCTCATCTGTTTTGTGTTCTGCGCCGGATTGCTGCTGGATAAAATTGCAGGCAGTCCTGCTACGTTTAAAGATAATACTTTAAATGTTTTGTCATTTGTTCCTGCTTCCGCTGTCTTTTGTGCCGCCGGTACTGTCTGAAGCACTCCTGCTACCATAAGTACGGAAAGCGTTACTGCTACTGCTTTCTTAATTCTTTTGAAAAACATAATACCCTCCTTCTTTTTGGACCGCAGATCCAAACGGTCAGTTCTGAAATTTTATGATGGGATTTATGAAATATTTCTGACCCCAACAGCTTTCATAATTCCATCATGTACCAACACCCATATTATATGCATCTTGTCCCCATTTCGTCAAGAACAATGTAGCCATTCTTATTAATTTTGCCGTTTTCCACATGATTTATATGTGTTATCTGTGTAATTTGCACAAAAAATAGGAACTTTTTTAGTAAGTGAACGGAATCTTTTCTGACTTTTCGACATATTATGTCGTAAATTTAGTATCTTTCTGTGATGTCTTTATGATTTTATGTTTATCTTCCTACTTTTTCTTGCTCTTTTATAGTAACTTATGATATGATACAAATACCAGTTGGCGGCAAGGAGAACCTATCTCTGACAGGCAGCCATTCTCAGTATGAATATGGAGGACTTTTACAAATGGGAAGTTCATTTATTATGCCAAAACAGATTATTTCCGGTGAACATGCCTTAGAAGACAGCAAGCCGTTTCTTGCCGTATTGGGCAAAAAAGCGCTGCTTGTAACAGATACCGTTATGGTAAAACTCGGAAATGTTGCGTTGCTTACGAAGGCATTGGAAGAAGCCGGAATTGACTATGTCATTTATGACGGAATAAACGGAGAACCGACTGATACAATGATTGACAAAGGGCTCCGGATTTACCAAGAAAACAGCTGTGATTTCCTTGCTGCTGTCGGCGGCGGAAGCCCTATTGACTCAATGAAAGCAATTGCTGCCCTTGTGACGAATCCGGGCAATATTTCCAATTACATGGGAAAAGTAATTTCCAATCCCGTCCCTCCGATGGTTGCAGTCCCTACGACTGCCGGCACCGGTTCAGAGGCAACACAGTTCACAATTATTACAGATACAAAAAAAGACATAAAAATGCTTTTAAAAGGCGCCGTACTGATGCCGGCACTTGCCATCATTGACCCTCAGTTTACCATGACGGCACCCCCTGCCATCACCGCTGCCACCGGCCTGGATGCCCTGACACATGCCATCGAAGCTTATACCTCTAGAAAATCACAGCCTCTTACCGAGACTTTTGCACTTTCTGCAGTAAAGAGAATTTTTACTTATCTTCCAGAAGCCTTCCATAATGGCAGCAACGTAACGGCAAGGGAACAGATGTCGATTGCTGCACTGGAAGCCGGCATTGCATTCAACAACTCCTCCGTTACTCTTGTTCATGGCATGAGCCGTCCAATCGGAGCTATGTTCCATGTTCCGCACGGTATTTCCAATGCCATGCTCTTAAACGTATGCTTTGCATTTGCACTGGATGGTGCTTATGACCGTTTTGCGGCTCTCGGCAGGGAAATCGGCGTTTCCTCCGAACAAGAAAGCGATGCAGACGCAGCAAATGCTTTTCTTTCTGCTGTCTGCGGCATCTGTAAAGAATGCGAGATTCCTACCCTTGCCGGATATGGCATTGATAAGGAAGCATTCTTTGCCGTGATTGATAAAATGGCAGAAGACGCCATTGCAAGCGGAAGCCCTGCAAATACAAGAAAAGCCGTGACAAAAGAAGACGTCGTGGAAATGTACAAAAAGCTTTGGGAATAGCAGAATCCATGCTTTGTGGGAATTCTGTTGCCATAAATAAAAACCTCCTGTGATAT
>CAJTZB010000177.1 GCA_910583815.1 uncultured Lachnospiraceae bacterium | reverse complement strand
AAAATGCCTGAAATCACATGGGTTGAGGCGTGTTTCCATCTGTACACCGACGCTATGGTTTTTAGCTGCTATTGGGGATGTTTATTTCAAAAAAAGAATGTTTCTGCAAGCGCATGAATGTTTTGACAAAGCACGAGGGAATTTGAGCGGCGGCGGATATGGAAATCCGTTTATTATGCTTCGCCTGGGAGAATGCTGCTTAGAACTTGGAGATGAGAAGAACGCTACAGAATACTTGCTTCGAGCTTATATGATGGATGGAAGGGAAATATTTGAGGCTGATGGGAATGGAGAGGATGATGGACAAAAGTATTTCGATTTTTTAAGAACTCATGTTGAACAGATCAAGTAAAAATGTGTTACTTTATGCAGTAGGAAAAGGAGTGCGCAATGACAAGAAGCAAAAAGCTGCTTTATATATTGGGAGGTTTTGTCCTTGGGGTTTTGTTTGCTGCCGGAGTGTGGTTATATGCAGACAGTAGGCCAACCGGAAACATGGGTGGAAATCCGACCCAAGGTAATCCGACAGAAGAACCTCCTATGACGGAAGGTACGAACGAGAAAGAGGAAGAAGAGAAGCCGCCTGCAGGAGAGGAGGAGAAGGAAGAGGATAAGAAAGAAGAAGAGAAGCCGCCTGTAAAAGAGGATGAGAAAGAAAAGGAGGATCTGCCCGTGGAGAATACATCACCTGTACCTAATGTACCTGTCTGGGATACTGCTGCCGTCTATGTTGGTGGGGATATGGTAAGCTATCAGGGACGGCGTTACCGTGCCAAATGGTGGACTCAAGGAGAACAGCCAGACAAAAGCGATGTATGGGAGGATTTAGGCATATTAGACGGCGAGGCAGTGCAGCCGGATGGAACTTCCAATGCTCCGATTGATGCTACTGTACCAAAAGACACAGAGCTGACAGATTTTAAGGTTGTGGGCTATTATCCAAGTTGGAAACCGGATAAGCTGCAATTTGTAGACTTTGGCATTGTGACTCATGTCTGCTATGCTTTTGCTATCCCTACTTCGGATGGTGGCCTAAGGGATTTGGAAAATCCGGAAACTGCCAAGGAATTAATTCGTTCTGCCCATGCCAACGGAGCGAAAGTGCTGCTTTCTATTGGTGGATGGAGCTACAATGATACGCCGTTGGAAGGTGTATTTATGGAGGCTACTTCAGACAGTGCCAAGGTGCAGAAATTTGCTGAGAATATTTTTGCTATGTGTGAGGAATATGGCTTTGACGGCATTGATATGGATTGGGAGCATCCAAGGGTGGACGGCACCAGCGCAAAACAATACGAAGCGCTGATGCTTGCCTTGTCTGAAAAACTGCATGCGGTGGATAAACTTCTGACGACAGCAGTTTTAAGCGGTGCTACTGCAGACGGCAATATTTACTACGATGCTGCAGCCCATACCAATGCAGTGCTGAACGCGGTAGATTTTATCAATATTATGGCTTATGATGGTGGTGACGGCGAGAGGCATTCCGGGTATCAGTTTGCCGTGAACTGTGGAACCTATTGGAAGGAGACCAGAGGGCTTCCTGCCCATAAAGTAGTACTGGGGGTTCCGTTTTATGCCAGACCAAGCTGGGCAGATTATGGGACGATTCTGGAGAGCGTACCGGATGCCTACAGCAAGGATCATGTAAATTATAATGGTATGGAGGCTTATTATAACGGCGTAGATATGATAGCAAAGAAGACTGTGTACGCCAAAGAGAATCTGGGCGGTATTATGATCTGGGAACTGACCCAGGATACAAAAGACGCCGATAAAAGCCTGCTGCAGACGATAGGGAAAAATGTGGAGTGACGTTATGCAACAGGGAAATATCTAACAGCATATGCTGAAAAATTTGAATGTTAATATGTGTTGCTTGTGGCAATGGGCAGTTTCTGATACATTAGTGTTGACGACTGAAAGAAAGGAGGTCATTCCTGGTGTTAAACGAAAACATTAAAGCAATCAGAAAATCAAAAGGACTTTCACAGCAAGAGCTTGCCACCAAGCTGAATGTGGTGCGGCAAACAATCTCTAAATGGGAACAAGGATTGTCAGTTCCGGATTCTGATATGTTGATCTCCATATCAGAAGCGCTTGAAACATCTGTAAGCACTTTGCTTGGAGAGACAGTAATGGAGTCAAAGGTAGATGATTTGAAGGCGATTTCTGAAAAACTGGAGATTATAAACTTACAGTTTGCACGAAGCAAGACTATAAGACAAAGGACATTTCATTGGATGCTTATTTTATTGTGTGCGTCTATAGTAGCGATTTTTGCGGTTTTAATAGCATTAGATAGTTCCTACTTGGGTTGGGATTATAGTGATCCTGAAACCGCCATTGCCGGAGCAGTTTTTCATGGATTTGAATGGCTGTTTATCAGGTTAGCGCCGATTGTTTTTATAGGGGCAGTTGCTGGAACTTTTCTGACACGGAAGAAATTGTAGGAGAATCCTATGAAAAAACGAATTTACAGGTTTGCCATTGCCATTATTGGGCTTTCTGCCATTGCAGTTTGTATCCTGCTTTATAGGAACAGGCCAATAGATGCGTCAAAACTGGAAACAAGATATATGTCTGCGATTTTTGCCGTTGATATGAACAATCCTAAAGAAGTAGTTGGAAATGCTACTCATGTATTTGTAGGATATGTCAAACAAAAAGAAGAAACTTATTATATGGAGCATTTTCCCTATACGAGATATAGTGTAGAAGTTGTAGATAGCATTAAAGGCGGTTTGGCGGTCGGGCAAATTGTGACAGTAGACAAAGAAGGTGGTATTGCAGAAGATAAATCGTGTCTGTTTCTGTACCGGGAAGATATTCTGCCGGAGGAGGGACAGTATTATGTTTTTCTTACAAGGGGAGGGAAAAACGGAGATATTTATACTGCCTCCGGCATGAATACGACAGTGCTTTTAGATATGGAAGAAACAAAAGAGTTAGCTGCGGCAGCTGTTTTGGGAAGCATATCTGCTGCAGAAGACATGCAGAATGCCATCGCAGATATTTTATTGGATTCTTCCGTTTACCAGACTTATCTGGATGCATATGAAAACCAGATACTATACGACCCAAACCGGGAATAGTATAAACAGGCGGCATCCCCATTAAGAGATGCCGCTTGTCTGTTTTGTCCCTATGAACAGAAGATGATTGCTGTGGCCGAGCAGTTCAGGTTTTTCACAGCAATAAAAATGGTATCTTAGATATTGGCTGTAGCTGTATTCATCAAGTGCGTTGATTTTTTCGGCGAGCAGTTCGCTTAGACCATCCGAAGCAATTTCTTTCACGATGGATATTCCGCCGTCATTTAACATTTTTCTGCATTCATCAACTGTAAAAAATACAAACGGAAAGTCTTCCAGCCTAAGTGTTTCATGATTATATTGATTGCTGTTGAAAAAGCCGGGATTATATCCCAATTCTGTAGCTATAACCATATCATGGGATATGAATGCAAAAAATATGGTTCCGTCGTCTTTGCATACCCTTTTAGCTTCTGAAATGCATGTTTGCCTGTCGGCTTCATGATGTAAATGGTATAATGGTCCAAAAAGAAGAACTATATCAAAACTTTTATCGTCATAGATTGACAGATCCATTGCGTTTCCCTGTACTAATGCCACAGGACAGTCTGGGGTTATTTTATTCTTAAAAGCTTTTATGTTGTTGTCTGACAGTTCTATTGCACTGACGCTGTATCCGTTTTTTGCAAAATAAAGACTATATTCGCCAGCTCCAGCACCAATATCGAGTATTTTGGAAGTCGGAGTAAGATACTGTTCAATATACTTGACTGTCGTCAGAAATTCTACTCTTGCGGATTTAGAACAATTTAATCTTGAATTTTTTTATAAAATTTCATATGTTCTGGATATTTGCTCGATTTCGTTGTTTATTTCTCTGAGTTTTATAAAATCCATTTTCTTTTTCCTCTCTTAAAATAGGAACAATCTTGCATAGTATCGGTGCAAAGATGTCAACATGATGATAAAAGGCTGTTTTTACCGGCAGAGCAATCCGCGAAGAACCGTTTCCATATGTTCTTCTGAAATAGCGGTTCCGGTGAAAAGCTCCATTGCATATTTTGCCTGCGCCACAAGCATCTCCAGCCCATTGACCGCGGTAATGCAAAACGAAGCTGCCTGCGCGAGAAGTTTTGTCATGGGCGGATTGTAGATAATGTCAACGACAGCTTTCAGGCTGTGGTATGGTGTGATGTCCATCGGGCAGTCGTCTACGTTTGGGTACATGCCGACAGGGCTTGTATTGACAAGAAGCGCGGCATCCGTGTGAAGAGCCTTTGCCTGTTCATAAGTGAGGACACCAGGTTCCTCTTTATATTTGACTGTAATCAGTTCCCTTGGCTGCAGGGAGGAAAGGGCAGCATAGACTGCTTTTGCAGCGCCTCCATTGCCAAGAATCAGCACCTTTTCGCCGGTTACTTTGATGTTGTTTTTTCTTAGGGAATATAAGAATCCCTCGTAATCTGTGTTATAACCAAATAATTTGCCATTTTTATTCAGAATCGCATTGACTGCGCCAATCTGTGCCGCTTCTTCGGACAGTTCGTCCAAATATGGAATGACTGCCTGTTTATATGGGATGGTTACATTGATGCCAATAAAGTCTTTTGATGACATGAATGATGGGAATTCTTCCTTAGACAAAGGAAGCAGTTCGTAAGCATAGCCAGTAAGCCCTGCAAGTTCTGCAAACTGTGTGTGGATTGTTTTAGAATAGCTGTGCCCCAGCTTTTCTCCAATAAGACCGTAACGTGCCATAGAGAATCCCTCCTATTCAAAGTTCTGTTTCTGTATTTCGCCTGCAATCCGCGCATTTTTCTGCGGAAGTGGATGTGTGTGCAGGTTCGTGGCGATACCGCGGATTGCTGCGCCTTTTTACCCTTGGTATCTATCATATGATGTTGGGGTCAAATAACAGTTGATACACGGCTTGCTACGTGCTACGCACTTTCGCAAGCCTAAAACACCTCAAATCCGCTCATTTTTCTACGAAAAATGGCTACTTTTCGGTGTTTTG
>CAJTZB010000176.1 GCA_910583815.1 uncultured Lachnospiraceae bacterium | reverse complement strand
AAATGCCTGAAATCACATGGGTTGAGGCGTGTTGCCATCTGTACACCGACGCTAGATAAAGTAAAAACCAAGGCGTAAGAAGAGTAGCTTTGTGGCGTTTTTTCAGAGAGCTGCCGGTTGGTGTGAGGCAGCAGGGCGCACAATGGGAATGGACTTACAAGGGCCTGAGGAAAGAGGCTTTTGCTGCAGGCGGTTCTGCATCGCGGGTTCAGTTTTGCACAGAAGCTTTTAGTAAAACAGGACGGCAGCCTGACCGTTACCAGCAGGCATCATCTGACAGGATGAGAAATTGAGAGGATGCCGGTCAGGCATCAAACCGGGTGGTACCGCAGAAGCAGGCGCTTTTGTCCCAGTAAATTTGGGGCAGAGGCGTTTTTTGTTTTATAGGATTAGTGTGAAAAACAAGTTTTTCACACGGCGATTTGTGTCTGTGCGTTGCTTGCCACAAAGTCGTTTATGCGTAAAAAAGCAACGCAGAAATGGGGATTAAGATGGACGGAACGAAGAAAACATTATTCAGCGGAATGCAGGCAACGGGAAAACTTACACTTGGGAACTATCTTGGGGCGCTTAGGAACTGGGTGACACTCAGCGAAGAGTACAACTGTTTTTATTGCGTAGTAGATGAACATTCCATTACTGTAAGGCAGGACCCGGCAGAACTGCGCAAAAGGGCGAGGGCGCTTTTGACGCTTTACCTTGCAGCAGGGATTGACCCGGAGAAAAACTGTATCTACTATCAGTCGCATGTGTCGGCACATGCAGAGCTGGCATGGATTTTAAATTGCTTTACGTATATGGGTGAGCTGCAGCGGATGACACAGTTCAAAGATAAGGCAGCAAAACATGCAGATAATATCAATGCCGGACTCTTCACATATCCTGTGTTGATGGCAGCAGATATTTTGCTGTTTCAGGCGGATTTGGTGCCGGTTGGAATTGACCAGATGCAGCATCTGGAAATTACAAGGGATATTGCACAGCGCTTCAACGGAATTTATGGAGATGTATTTACAATTCCGGAAGCTTATATTGGGAAATCCGGCGCAAAGATTATGAGCCTGCAGGAACCGGAAAAGAAAATGTCAAAGTCGGATGAAAACCCGAATGCAAGCATTTACCTATTGGATGATCCGGACACGATTATGAGAAAATTCAAACGTGCAGTGACGGATTCAGAAGGCAGTATCTGCTACCGTGATGAGCAGCCTGGTATCAAGAACCTGATTGATATTTACTCTGCCTGCACTTCAAAGGCACCAAAAGATGTCGAAGCAGAGTTTTCCGGAAGAGGTTATGGAGAATTCAAAGAAGCAGTTGGGGAGACTGTTGTTTCTGTTTTAAAGCCATTGCAGGATAGGATAGAAGAGCTTTCAAAAGACAAGACTTATCTGGACACTGTAATTAAGAACGGTGCGCAGAGGGCAGAATATGTTGCAACAAAAACGCTGCGTAAAGTACAGAAAAAAGTTGGTTTTCCAGAGAGGATACGCTAATGGTAAAAACAATGTTAGTTACCGGAGGGGCAGGTTTTATTGGGGCTAATTTTCTGAGATATGTTTTAAAACATGGGTTTGCAGAACGCGTTATCTGCTATGATGCACTGACCTATGCAGGGCATATCGAATCAATAGAAGATGCCATAAAAGATATAGAGGATGCTCATATGCCGGAATCTGAGAGATTTCGTTTTGTAAAGGGTGATGTGGCAGACAGGGCAGCGGTGATGGCGCTGTTTGAAGAAGAACATCCGGAGGTTGTTGTGCATTTTGCGGCGGAAAGCCATGTAGACCGTTCTATTACAGGACCGGAACTGTTTCTTTGGACTAATGTGATTGGCACCGGTGTGCTGTTGGATGCAGCAAGGCAATTTGGTGTCAGGCGCTATCATCAGGTATCAACCGATGAAGTCTATGGGGATTTGCCGCTTGACCGTCCGGACTTAAAGTTTACCGAAGAATCTCCGCTCCATGCATCAAGCCCTTATTCTGCATCCAAGGCATCTGCAGATTTGCTTGTGCTGTCGTACTTTAGGACGTATGGTCTTCCGGTAACGATTTCACGCTGTTCCAATAATTACGGTCCATATCAGCACTGGGAAAAGCTGATTCCGCTGATGACAGACCATGCGCTTTCTGGAAAGCCGCTTCCGGTCTATGGTACAGGGAAAAATGTGCGTGACTGGCTGTATGTAGAGGATCATTGCGCGGCAATTATGGCAATTTTGGAGCATGGGATATGCGGAGAAGTTTACAATGTCGGAGGAAATAACGAAAAGGACAATCTGGCGGTGATTCACCAGATACTGAAGGAACTTTCCAAAGACGAAGGGCTGATTTCATTTGTGGCCGACCGGCCAGGGCATGACAGAAGGTATGCGATTGATGCCACAAAGCTGATGCAGGCAACCGGATGGCAGCCGAAAATGGGATTTGAGGAAGGGCTTGCAGCAACTGTCAGGTGGTATGCAGAACATAGAGAATGGGCAGCTTACAAAATATAACCGTTTTCGGAATGGAGATCAGATGAAAGGAATTATTTTAGCAGGAGGAACAGGAAGCCGTCTGTTCCCAATGACGCTCGTTACTTCCAAGCAGCTGCTGCCGGTCTATGACAAGCCAATGATTTATTATCCGATGTCCACGCTTTTGCAGGCAGGAATCCACGAGATTCTCATTATTTCAACACCAGAGGATTTGCCGAACTTTAGGCGGCTGTTTGGCAGTGGGGAAGCGCTTGGGATTTCGCTTTCCTATATGGTGCAGGAAAAACCGGAGGGTCTGGCACAGGCCTTTTTGCTTGGCAGGGAATTTATCGGAGGCGAGCCATGTGCAATGATTCTTGGTGACAATCTTTTTCATGGGGCAGGGCTTCCTTTGCTGCTGAAAAAAGCAGCAAAAAAAGAAAGAGGTGCTACAATTTTTGCTGCTTATACAAAAACACCGGAGCGGTTTGGTGTTGTGGAATTTGATTCGCAGCACAGGGCAGTTTCAATTGAAGAGAAGCCAGAGAAACCGAAGTCGGATTACTGTGTGACCGGGCTGTATTTTTATGATGGCAGGGCATCGGAATTTGCGGCAGAGCTGACGCCTTCTGCCAGAGGAGAGCTTGAGATTACCGATTTAAACAACCGCTATTTGAATGCCGGGGACTTAGAAGTCGTATGCCTTGACAAAGATACAATCTGGATGGATATGGGGACGGTGGCATCTCTTTGGGAAGCGCAGGAAGTTGTAAAAAGGATACAACAAGAGAACGGAACCCATATCGGAATGCTGGAAGAAGCAGCATTTCGCCAGGGTTTTTTGAGCAGAGAAGCTTTGGCAGCATATGCAGAAAAATATCGGGCAACTGCGTATGGGGCTTATTTGAAGAATATCTGTGAAGAAGGGAAAAAATATTGAATTTGTTAATTACAGGTGCAAATGGGATGCTTGGCAGTGCTTTGGCAGAGGAATGCGGACGACAGAAGCTAAATTATGTGGCAATGACGCGAAAAGATGCCGACTTGACGGAGCCAGAGCAGGTAATGCGCTTTCTGCATGAAAAAAAACCGGATGTCGTATTTCACTGTGCAGCATATACAAGCGTGGATTTGGCAGAAACAGACCCGGAAATTTGCCGCGCGGTCAATGTAGAGGGTACAAGAGCAATTGCAGAAAGCTGCAGGGAGCTGGACGCTGTGCTTTGCTATATTAGTACGGATTATGTATTTGATGGTGAAGGGCAGGCTCCGCATAAGGAATCGGAGCAGCCAAGGCCGCTTAGCGTATATGGGCAGTCAAAGTACGAAGGAGAACTGATTGCAAAAAGCCTGAAAAAGCATTATATTGTGCGTTCTTCTTGGACTTATGGCGACACAGGTACGAACTTTCTTGCTACGATGCTGCGGCTTGGAGCGGAAAAACGTCAGATTATGGTTGTCGATGACCAAGTGGGAGCGCCGGTCTATGCAAAAGAGCTTGCTGCTTTGCTGCTTGCTCTTATTCAGACAGGACGCTATGGAACCTATCACGCGGCCGGGCAGGGAGAATGCTCGTTTGCGGAATATGCGGCTTATATTATGGAGACAGCCGGGCTTCCTGCAGAGATTGTGCCAGTGTCAAGTGAATGGTATGAACAGAGTATGCTTAATAGGCTGCAAGATAGTAAAGAAAACAATACAAAAGCAAAAAAAATAGCAAAACGCCCAAAAAACAGCAGGCTTTCTATGGAGGAACTGAAAGAGGCAGGGCTTTGTCTGCTTCCGGACTGGAAAGATTCTGTGAAGCGGGCAATAAAATGCAGGGAAAAGATTGAAAAGTCACACTGATGTGCTGATTTTTCAATCCTGAGTTTGTGCCGGAGCCACAAACTCGAAATCGCAGAGCAAAATTTGAGATTTTGCTCGCGGCCTTCGCAAAAAAAGCTCCGGCATGGGGAGGAAATACGGATGGATTACAAAATGATTGTGCTTGATATTGATGGGACATTGACCAATTCAAGCAAGGAAATTTCACCGGAGACATTGGCAGCATTATTGGAAATTCAGGAAAGAGGCTTTCGGGTAGCAATAGCTTCAGGCCGTCCTCCGCTGGGTGTTAAGCGGATGGCAGATGCATTGCAGCTTCAAAAATATGGGAACTACGTGCTGACCTATAATGGCGGGCGGATTATCAACTGTAAAACAGAAGAAATTGTTTATCAAAAACTGATAAGCAGCACAGTAGTGGCAGCTTTGCAGGAGGATGCAGCGGAGCAGGGGGTCGGTATGCTGACTTATGACGAGGAAGGTGCAATTGCGGCTACACCAGTGGATTCCTATATGGAGCTGGAAGCAAGATTAAATAATATTGTTATAAAAGAGGTGGAAGATTTTAAGTCATATGTGAATTTTCCGGTCAACAAATGCTTGATGACAGGCGAACCAGAGCGGTTGATAGAAGTAGAAACGGCGTTAAAACAGAAGTACCACGGATTTTTGAATATTTTCCGTTCCGAACCGTATTTTCTTGAGGTGATGCCAATGGGAATCGACAAGGCGGCATCGCTTTCCAAGCTCCTGCAGATGCTTGGATTGACCGCGGACC
>CAJTZB010000175.1 GCA_910583815.1 uncultured Lachnospiraceae bacterium | reverse complement strand
AAGTCAAAAAAAGTAGCGGCAAGTATTTTTACTGTTTTAGGCGTTATCGTTATTCTGACAGGAATCGGAGTCATGCTCTATGCCGGAGTATGGAAACCTGCACATGGCTCCGGGCAAGATCCGGTGGATGTTTTCTATGCAACAGAAGAAGAGCAGGATGTCTATGCATGGATGCAGTATATGTCGGAATCTGTGGCATATTATGAAAGCATGGAAAATATGCAGTTCTATATTGTGTTTGACAGCGATTTTAATGCTGCGGTTGTCTGTATGCATGCGGATGCACTGAAGAATTATCAGGCTTATATGGACTACTTTTATACGGAGGACTATGCCAATCCGCCGGAAGAAATCGTAATTGAAGGGTTCAGCCAGCCGTTTGAGAGCGATTTGAAACAGTTTGTTATTGAAGGCTATAATGCCTTGCTTGGGCAGGAGTACTTAACAAGAACAAATTTTGAAGAAGTTTTTGGAAAATACTATATCCAGCTTGGCAGAGCAAACGGAAGCTATGAGATTTTCAATATCGGAATCTATGCCCTGATTGCCGGAGTTGCCTTGTTTGCGGTAGGCATCGGGATGCTTTACCAGAAACCGGCAGACTCTGCGGCATCAAATGGGTTTATGCTGGAAGCAGAGGAAAACCATCGTATGCGAGGTATCATTGGTGCATTGCTTGGTGCGCTGCTAGGTGGGGTTTTGTGGGCTGCTGTCGGTATGCTTGGGTATTTCAGCGTCTGGATCGGTGTTTTGATGGCTGTTTTTGCAAGCACTGGATATAAGATGTTCTCTGGAAAGGATGACAAGTTTGGCGTGATTTTAAGCATTGTTTTCTGCCTGATTATTGTGCTTCCGGCGACATTCCTTGCAGATGGCTGGAACTATTATAAGGAAATGAATTCCTTTATGGCAGGCAGTGTCACGCTGCTCCGTGCATTGAAGGAATATCCGGCCTACTTGACAAGTACGGATTCTTGGGGCAGGGTGCTTTCTAATATCGGTCTTGGCTATGTCTTTATTATCATAGGGATTTTTGTTGAATACAAAAGCATGATGGCAAAGAAAGCATAATTTGATTTTACATATTGTTTTATAAACACCGGATGCCACTGGCTGTTTGCCAGAGACACCCGGTGTTTTTGATTTATAGAAGAGGCAAAAGATATTCTGTTATTTGTTTTGACGGAATGACTGCTCACAATATTCGCAGCGATATACGCCCTTTAGACGGTTAGTCAGTTTAAAACGATGCGGAAGTTCCTGTTCTATGGAAGTAATGCAGCGTGGGTTTTTACAGCGGATGATATTTGTGACATGTTCCGGCATATTGAGTTTCCGCTTTTCCATAATGACTCCGTCTTTAATTACATCAATTGTGATATTGGGATCAAGGACTGCAAGCATATCAAAATCAAGGTCAATCGGACCGTCAATTTTGATAATGTCTTTTCGCCCCATCTTATTGCTTCGTGCATTTTTTATAATGGCAACACTGCAGTCCAGTTTTTCCAATTGCAGATAGTTGTAAATTTCCATTGCACCACCGGCATGGATATGGTCCATAACGATTCCTTCATTTAATCCTCCAATATTTAACATACAAAACACACCATCCTTTCTGTCTAGTTTCCGTTTGGTCTTTCTGCTCCAAGCAGTGTCATAATCAGTGCCATCCGCACATAGACACCAAGCTGCGCCTGTTTAAAGTAGACGGCGCGAGGATCTTCATCGACCTCTGTTGCAATTTCATTGACGCGTGGAAGCGGATGCAGTACAAGCATGTCTGGTTTGGCATATTTCATTTTCTCATTATTCAAAATAAAAGAATCTTTCAGCCGAATATAGTCTTCTTCATTGAAGAAACGTTCTTTCTGGACACGCGTCATATAGAGGATGTCAAGTGACGGCATTACTTCCTCTAAGGTACGCACTTCTTTGTATTCGATTTGGTTGGCATCTAGGGTTTCCTCGCGGAGATAAGTAGGAATGCGAAGTTCCTCTGGCGAGATGAAGACGAAGCGGATTCCTTCGTAGCGTGACATGGCGTTAATCAGAGAATGAACGGTACGGCCAAATTTTAAGTCGCCGCAGCAGCCAATGGTAAGATGGCTAAGCCGTCCCTTCAAACTTTTTATTGTGAGGAGATCGGTCAGCGTCTGTGTAGGGTGATTGTGCCCGCCGTCTCCGGCATTGATAATTGGGATGGAAGAGTGAAGAGAAGCGACGTAAGGTGCGCCTTCTTTTGGATGCCGCATGGCGCATATATCGGCATAAGAAGAAACAACACGAATTGTATCAGCAACGCTTTCGCCTTTTGCTGCGGACGAAGAATCGGCAGAAGAAAAACCAAGGACACTGCCCCCTAAATTTAACATAGCAGCTTCAAAGCTGAGTCGGGTGCGGGTACTTGGTTCGTAAAACAGAGTAGCTATTTTTTTGCCGCGGCAACAGTCGGAAAATCGGTCCGGCGCAGCGGCAATTTCTTCCGCCAACGTAAGTACGGCTTCCAGTTCTGCTACAGATAAATCCTGTGGACTAATCAGATGCTTCATAGATGACCTCCCTGAATTGTGCTGGTGCCAGTGTACAGATGCTAGCGTCTGTACACCAACGCTAGGCACATTGTAGTACATTTGGATACAGAAAGCAAGAAGTTTTTACGGCCAGAATGATGGCAGGGTATTTCTGTCTGGAATAGAATAGGAGTATTTTATATCTTAACATAACTATATATAACTTGGAAAAAGACATATTAAAGTCTAAAATTAGATAAAGTTGACAAAAATGGAAGCCTATGATATAGTGAAACAGTAGAACAGTATATGTAAATATGCATCCATCAAAGGGGAAGGAGTGTTTTACTATGAAACTTAAGAAAAAAATGATCTGTATGGTGCTTGTCATAGTTTTTCTGGTTGCAGGCTTTTCAGGTTTTTCTGTAATGGCGGCTAACGAGAAACCAGATAAGGAAGCCAATGAGAGCCGGGCAGAAGTCATAATCACAGACTATACAGGAAAGAAAAAGCCGAATCTGGTATCATTGTCTGAAGGCGGGTTTACAGGTGAAAAGGGAGAAACTGTTGTGGCATTGCCGACACCGATGCCTGAAGGAGAGCAGATGCTTAAACAGGATGCAGAGGAAGGGGCGCCTGTTAGGGTAGAGGAGCATATTGTTGACGGAAAAACAATCACCATTGAAGTCTATTACAATGTAAGCAGGGAAGATATTGAGATTCCGGAAGGATTTTCGGAATGGGAAACAGTTACATTATATGCCGACCCACCAAGCTTTATGGAACGGTCTTCTTATACGCCGGAGGTACATCAATGTGAGGTAAAGTACTTGGAGGATGGGGATCTGGTAGCTGTTGTTTCTGCAGAATATGAGGTTTGGTATTATACAGATGATAAAGTTCATCTGTATTCGCGTACATTCAGTAAGCTGACAGCAGCAGGCTATGGAGAGAGCTATTTTGAATATGGCAGTATAGTAAATACAGATGGAGCAATAAGCTACACTTCCGGAGACCGTTTTTATGTAAAAGGAAAAGGTGTGAACCGGGCACATGCAATTAACTTTTTTGTAACACCGACCTACTATTATTTTTATTAGGATAGAAATTATAAAGATGCAGGGATGAGATTTTACAGTAATCTCATCCCTGCATCTTTTTACTTTATAGGAAACTGCTTTGTTCTTTTTCCCGGCATCAGTGCGTTAATGTCAAAGTTTGTTTAGAACCCGAAGTAGTTCTTTGTGTTGTAGTAGGAAATATCTTGTACCATTTTCCCTAAAAATTTGATGTCATTTGGATATTCGCCGTTTTCCACCCATGTGCCAATCAGGTTGCAGAGGATGCGGCGGAAATATTCATGTCTTGTGTAGGAAAGGAAGCTTCGGGAGTCTGTCAGCATTCCGACAAAGTTTGCGAGCAGTCCAAGATTTGCAAGAGAGGTCATCTGCTCAGTCATGCCGGTTTTATGGTCGTTGAACCACCATGCGGAACCTTGCTGGAGCTTGCCGACGCAAGAGGCATCCTGGAAGCAGCCAAGGATTGTGCCGATTGCTGCATTGTCGTTTGGATTTAAGGAGTAAATAATTGTTTTTGGCAATTCGTCGGTAGCGTTTAAGGCATTTAAAAAGGCAGACAGTTCTGCGGAAGAACCGTACGTATTGATACAGTCGTAGCCGGTGTCAGGACCAAGCTGGTTGTAACGGAACGTATTGTTGTCGCGCTTTGTTCCGTAATGCAGCTGCATTACCCAGCCAAGACGGTGATATTCTTTGCCGACAAAGCACATGAATGCGGTTTTAAACTGCAGTTCTTCTTCTTTGGAAGGAACCGTGCCGCTGAGACGTTTTGCAAAAATGGCTTCGATTTGTTCTGTGGAAGCAGGCTGATACATCACATATTCCAGCGCATGGTCAGAGACAAGGCAGCCCATTGATGCGAAAAATTCCATGCGGTTCTTTAGTGCTGCGCAAAGGGAAGAGAAGGAACCGATTTTTATGCCGCTTGCTGCTTCCAGCTTTGCAAGATAATCAAGGTAATCCGGTTTTTCGAGGTTCATTGCCTTATCCGGACGCCATGCAGGAAGCACCTTAACTTCAAAATTAGGGTCGTCCGCAATTTTTTTATGCCATTCCAAAGAATCTACCGGATCGTCAGTTGTGCAGATAGTTTCTACATTAGAGCGGCGGATAATGCTGCGGACGCTCATCGAAGGTTCTGCAAGTTTTTTGTTGCAGATTTCCCAGACCTCGTCTGCGGTAGCAGGCGAGAGCGGTTCTTGGTAGTCAAAATAGCGCTGCAGCTCTAAATGGCTCCAGTGATAGAGCGGGTTCCCAATTGCCTTTTGGAGAGTTTCTGCCCATTTTTTAAACTTGTCATAGTCGGAAGCAGAACCTGTAATATACTGCTCGTCGATTCCATTGGAACGCATCTGGCGCCACTTGTAATGGTCGCCGCCGAGCCACACCTGTGTAATGCTGTCGAACTTGCGGTCTTCTGCAATTTCCTGTGGGTTGATATGGCAGTGGTAGTCAATAATCGGCATTTTTTTTGCATACTCATGATAGAGTATC
>CAJTZB010000174.1:4853-5096 GCA_910583815.1 uncultured Lachnospiraceae bacterium | reverse complement strand
GTTCATGGATACTCCGCCCTTTGCGCGGTCGTTTGTATCCTTGATGGACTGGATAAAAATATCCGGGCCGCTTGGGTCTGTCATTGCCGTTGTAATCTTTGTGAAGTAATCCCAGAAGGAAATTCCGGTATAGTTGATCTTAATGCCTTCATGTTCCTCCTCAAACGCTTTGATTACGGAAAGCGTCCAGTCATAGTTTACATCCCCTTCCGGATAAATCGACCAGAAGTTCAGTGTGATATT
>CAJTZB010000174.1:0-4843 GCA_910583815.1 uncultured Lachnospiraceae bacterium | reverse complement strand
TTCCCATCCTTATCCATATTGCCGCTGGATGAAGAACATCCCGCCGCCGGCAACAGCCCAATACACAGAACCATTACCAACAGCAACAGTTTTTGTCCCATTCTTTTCTTCATAAAGGTCCTCCTAATTTAGTTCCGTGACAGCCTTACCAGTACACAGTCGCCCTAGCTCAATTTACGGTTGCTGACACACCCGCAAATTGAGCTGTGTACTGTTCAGGCTGTCACTGATATTTAGTTCCGCAGTAGCCCTGCACCAAGTTCTATTTTCGGACTACTGCTGTTTTTTAGTTTCTTGTTTAGCCTTTGACCGCGCCTGATTTTGCCCCTTCAAGGAAATATTTCTGGCAGAAGGCAAAGATAATCAAGTTCGGGATGACGGAGATAACGGAGCCCGCCATCAAAAGTCCCCAGTTTGTGCTGCTCTGCGACTGGAAGGCCCGAAGTCCAAGGGCAATGGTCGTCAGTTTTGCGTCGTTTACATAGATTAACGGCCCAAGATAGTCGTTCCATGCAAAAAGGAAAGCAAACACTGCTACTGTTGCCAGCACCGGTTTAGAAAGCGGAAGCACAATTCTTCGCCAGATACCGATTTCTCCTGCGCCGTCAATCTTGGCGGCTTCAAAAATTTCTCTTGGTATGGACTTGTAAAACTGCTGGATTAAAATAATATTTCCTGCCCCACCTCCCAAAAATGCCGGAAGTATCAACGGCGTCCAGGAATTTGTCATTCCGAAAGCACTGTACATCTTATAGGTAGGTATCATTAAAATAAAGGAAGGAAGTATCATTGTAACCAGCATCAGGGAGTAGAAAAATTCTCTGCCCGGCCAGCGCAGCTTTGCGAATGCATATGCAACAAGCGAAGACGACAGCAATGTGCCAACTACAATAAGCCCCGTCACAATACCACTGTTAAGGAAGTATCTGGCGAACGGCACTGTCCGGAACACATCCAGATAATTCTCCCACCGCCAGGCATCCGGAATCAGCTGGTCAAGGAAGCCTACTGCTGTCATAATTTCCGTCTCTGTCTGCAGCGCCACAGAAAGCATCCACACAAACGGAAACAGAAAATACACGGCAAACAAAATCAGCTGGACAATGACTGCCCCTTTTATGAAACGCTCTTTGCGCCGTTTTTTCTTTTTCGTCTGCGTCTGTTCCATCATACGTTTCACCACACCCTTTCTTATCTTTCAAAAAACTGTACCATCAAGAACACAAAATTTCCGCCCAATGGCAACCCGACTGGTATATACCAAGTTAATCATCAACTTCTATAAGGCAATATTAACAAAGGTTTTTAGAAGTGTCAACATGCATTCAGCATTTTTAACATCCATTCGGCAAGATTCTTGATTAACTTGATAAATTTAGCACAATTATTTTCCATTTTTTCGACTTTGCCTCTTGACATCTTCTCCTAAATCACATAAAATCAAGTTACAGGTATATACATTCTATACAAGTAAAGTATACTTCTATTTAGTGGGAGAGAAATGTGAGGTACTTATGGGACAATATCTTTATAAAGAAATCAAAGACTATCTGACGGAATTAATTACAGCAAACAAAAACATACCAAACTATCGCCTTCCTTCTGAAAACCAGCTCGCTATCAAGTTTTCCACAACAAGAATCACAGCCAAACGCGCCTTGGAAGAGCTGCAGGAAGAAGGCTATATTTATCGTGTACATGGCAAAGGCTCTTTTATCAGCCCGGAGGCGACAAACCGTTCTGAATTAAAAGGAAAAGACTTTGTCTGCGTCCTGCTTCCAAATATAGAAAGCCTGTTCATTGCCACTCTGGTAGATGGCATACGCCAAACGCTGCGCGCTGCCGGCTTCCATTTGATTATTCTAAGCGAGTCAGTAGATGAACTCAACAGCAACAACCTGATTAAGCGCATTGTAAATCTTGGTATTAAAGGAATTATTGTATTTCCGAACAGCCAAGCCAGATATAACAAGGATCTTTTACTGCTTGCCCTGAACAAATTCCCTGTTGTATTCATCGACCGTACTCTACACGATTTCGATGTCAGTTCTGTGACAAGCGACCATAACGGCATGGGAAAAAAAGCCACAAACCTCCTGTTCAGCCGCGGCTGCAGACATGTCGGTTTCATCTCCATGCCTGCAGAATACTCCAGCAGCATTGCCAAACGCATTGCAGGCTATGAAAAGGCGCATACGGAAAATGGATTTCGGATACTTCCGGAACAGATGCTTTTTGTTACAAAGCAAGACAAAGACCAAGTAGCACACATTGCAGAATTCTTCCGCAAAAACCCGGAGCTTGACGGCTTGCTGTCCTATGGGGGCAGCGTCGGTTACAATGTCTACCGCGCCATTTTAAAAGAAGGTATTTCTGTGCCAAAACAGCTCAAGGTTATTTTCTTCGATGATGAGTATGCACAATATGACGATCTCCTCCCCTTCTCCCCTACCTGCGTTTCCCAGCACAGCACAGAAATCGGACAGAAGGCGGCAGAACTGATTCTTGGCTACATCACAAACCATTCCGTTACGATTGATAAAATACTGATTGACTGCGACATTATTGAACGCGAATCTACACTAGGAAGGAGCACGCAATTAATATGAAACCAGAGGCCATTTTTTATTTTGCAGCAACTCATTGGGACAGAGAATGGTATAAAACCGTAGACGAATTTCGTTTTATGCTTGTTCCGGTTATGGATAAAGTAATAGAAACATTAGAGCAGGATACTGAATTTGCCCTATTTACCTTGGATGGGCAGACATGCGTACTAGAGGACTATCTTGCGGTACGTCCCGAAAATGCCGAACGGCTTGCAAATCTGATTCGTTCAGGCCGCCTTGTCATTGGCCCTTGGTATACAATGCCGGACGAATTCCTAACCTCTGCCGAAAGTCTGATCCAGAACCTTCTGTTAGGGCACCGGATTGCAAAACGCTATGGTGCTGCGCCATTAAAAACCGGCTATATCTGTGATACCTTCGGACACGCCGCCAACCTTCCGCAGCTCCTTTCCGGTTTTGGCATCTCCACTGCATTAATCAGCCGCGGTACAAATGACAGCGAATTAGAATGTTTTTTTGACTGGAAAGCTCCGGACGGCTCACATGCCTACACGTTCAAAGCACCGGAAACCTGTGGCTATGGTTCCTTTTATTATGAAGCAATCAGTCCTTTTGCACCAAATTATGAAGAGCATCTGGACGAAATCACAGAACTTGCCATACAGTATGTAGAACGAGAACTGACCAGAACCTCCCTTCCGTATGTCCTGCTGATGGACGGCATGGACCATGAAATTATCCATCCGTTTATGCCACAGATTTTAAAACGTCTGGAAGAGCATTTTAAATGTCCTATATTGCAAAAACGCCTGGATGAACTTCCTTCCTTGATGCACGGCAGTCTGCCAAAACGGAGCGGCGAACTGGCTTCTCATGGACAGGCAAATGTAATGCACATCAAATTGATTCCACATACACTCTCTTCCCGCTATGATTTAAAACGCGCCAATGACGACTGTCAGAACCTGTTAGAACACTATGCTTTGCCTGCCGCCGCCATCTGCCGGCTGTTTGGCAGACATGAACAGGCTGCTTATCTTCCTTATGCCTATCGCCTGCTGCTGCAGAACCATGCCCACGACAGCATCTGCGGCTGCTCCATTGATGCCGTGCATCGGGAAATGCTGACGCGTTTTGAGAAAGTCCAGCGCACTGCCTTGGAATATTTCCGCCGTTTTTGCGAAATATCCTATCAGGAAAGCCGCTCTGAAAACGGAGACTGTATCGTCAAGCTGTTTTCTCCGCTCCCATATGAATACACCGGCCTTTTGGAATTCGACATTGAATTTCCGCCGGATTTTCCTGTTACATCGCTTCCTTATATCAAATACGAACAGCGAAATGCATTTCTTATCTATGATGAGAACGGCAAAGAGGTTTTCTACAATATTGTACAAGTAAAGCGAGGGCATCAGGTTAAGATGTTCGGCGGAAATACACATCCGGCAGACGTACACCGGGTTGCGGTTCAAGGCACACTTCGTCCGATGGGCTTTACCTGCTTTACGATTCGTCCGAACCATCTGCCTTACCGGATCACCGACCGCTTTTCCACCGGACCTGCCTCCTGCAGAAACGACCTGATTGAGTTCCGTATCCATCCGGATGGCACAGTTTATATCAAGGATTTGGAGACCGGGCAGATTTACGACCACCTGCATTCGTTTTCTGACTGCTGTGAAGCAGGAGACGGCTGGTTCCACATCCGTCCGATGGCAGACGAAATCATCAGTTCTTCCGGCTGCCGCGTGACAATCGCAAAAACATTTGACGGCTATGCTGCCTGCCGGTTTTTAGTGCGCTATGAACTGCTTCTTCCAAGAGAAAAGCACACGGAAAATGGGATTTCCTGCCGCAGTAAGGAGCTGGTTCCTTATCATATTTCCTCGGAGTTTACAATTTCAAGAACTTCCAAGCTTGTCACCGTCCGGACAGAAATTGAAAATACCGTTCTTGACCATCGCCTGCAGCTGCACCTTCCAACTGGCGTTTCCGCCTCTTCCTATTTTGCCAGCCAGTGCGAATTGATTGTAGAACGCCCTGTCGGGCTGGACACTTCGCACTATGACTGGAAGGAGTGTGACATCACAGAATATCCGTTTGAATCCATGACATGGCTTCGTTCTGGTACGCGTGGCCTTCTGTTTCTTTCCGGCGGTGGCCTGCATGAAGTTTCCTGCCCGGATGACGAAGAAAACAGCATTGATATCACACTGCTCCGCTGCTTCAAAAAAACAGTCGGCACAAACGGAGAAACGGATGGGCAGCTTCTT
>CAJTZB010000173.1 GCA_910583815.1 uncultured Lachnospiraceae bacterium | reverse complement strand
TCAAACGCCAAAGAAGCATACTCATGTAACATGGGTTTCACATTGTACTCATACACACCATCTGCATCGCCATCCTCAAGCTGAGAATAGTTTGTAAAAACAAAAGCATACCAAAAGCGGAAAAAACTATCTGTCAGCCGATACATCCCCCTACTGGTATTTGCCTTCTCCTTTATTCTGGCATCTACCGAAAATTCACGCTCCACAATCCCAAGCTCTATCAGATTTTTCAGATACACGCTTGTTTTTGAAGTATCCTCTATCAAAGACTTCTGGCTAATATCATTGAGTTTCGTACTGCCCAATGCGACTGCCTCAATAATAGAATTATAAATCGGAGTTTCCCGAAGCTCCTGATGAAGCAAAAATTCCACCTCGCTGTATAGAACACAGCCCTTTGTGAGAATATTCTGTTTAATGTTCTCTGCCACCGACAGACCCGGATCCCACTGTTTTAAGTAGTGCGGAATGCCTCCAAGGACAGAATATGCAAGCACTTTATCTCTGTCAGAGTAATCAGGAAAAAACTTCATGGCATCATAAAATCCCATCTTTTCCATTTTATAGATTCCCGTTGCTCTGCCGTACAAGGGATTCTTCTCTGCAAGCAGCTCATGCTCAATAAAACTCATTGCACTGCCGCAAAGAATAATCATCACATTTCTGTCCTTAAACTCCGCATCCCAAAGGTTTTGGAGAATGGAAGGGATGCTCTGATTGCCACGGCACATATAGGGAAATTCATCAATCACAATCAGTTTTTTCTCTTCCCCATAAGGCAGCTCCAGTATTGTCTGAAATGCCCTCTCCCAATCGGAAAATTCAGAAATATATTTTTTTGCCGGAATGTTCTCCTGCAGAAGTCTGGCAGAGAACTTGTAAAGCTGCACCCGGTCTGTCGTCTGCGTACAAGAAAAAAAAACATGAGGCTTCCCTTTACAAAATTCCCTAAGTGTCTCTGTTTTGCCTACACGCCTCCTGCCATACAGCACAATAAGCTGCCCCTTTTTTTCTTTGTATTTGCTATTTAGGAATCCAAGCTCTGCCTCTCTGCCGATGAACATAAAAATACCTCTCGCCTAGTTTTCTAATCTAGATTTAGTAAATCAGGATTTGGTATTATTATATCTTATACAGCAGGGAAAAGCAAGGGGGAATTTCTGCCCTTCATCGACCGTGTTGCCATCTGTACACCAACGCTAGAATGGCACATTTATAAAAACATTTCTTAATCCAATACGGCGCTGGTACTACCTTTAAAATGAAAAGAGGCCATACACATCTGTGCATAGCCTCTTTTATAAAATCCATTTTATAAAACAGGGACAAAAACCTGTCCTTGCCTCTTTTTAATTCACTCCTCTATGCAAACCATACATTTTCCTTGATTAGCGTCGGCGTGCAGATGGCAATTACATAGTTACTGCAGCGCAATCACATCTTTCATATCATACATTCCTGCACTTTTGCCATGCAAGAACTTCGCCGCTGCCACCGCTCCTTTGCCAAAAATGGCTTTAGAATATGCTGTATGCTTTAGCTCCACTACTTCGTCCGCTCCTGCGAACAGAATTTCATGCTCCCCGACAATCGTACCGCCACGCACTGCGCTGATACCGATTTCTTTTTTGTCTCTTTTCTCTCTGTCCTGAGAGCGGTCATAGCGATATGAATATTCATTTCCAAACACTGCATTAATAGCATCTGCGAATGCAAGTGCCGTACCGGATGGGGCATCCACTTTCTGGTTGTGGTGCTTTTCAATAATTTCCATATCAAAATCAGCCGCTGCAAGCACTTTGGCTGCTTCCTGCACAAGTTTCAGCAGAAGATTGACGCCAAGCGACATATTGGCAGAACGAAGAATTGCAAGTTCTTCTGAGGCTTCCTTGATAACTGCAAGCTGCTCCTCACTGTAGCCGGTTGCACAAAGCACAAGCGGCAGTTTTCGCTTCTTTGCTTCTGTCAGGATGTCATCCAGTGCAGACGGCGCGGAAAAATCAATCAGCGCATCCGCATCTGCAGGACATTCTGCAAGCGTTTTATAAACCGGATAAGAATCCGTTTGTTCTCCCAGAAAATCAATGCCTGCTGCAATTTCTACGGAAGCATCTTCTTTTACAAGACTGCTGATGACTTTCCCCATCTTGCCGTTGCAGCCATACATAATAATCCTTGTCATATTAACTCCCATTCTGCCGCCATAGGCGGCTTTCCATCCAAAAGCGAGTTTGTTCACTTGGGAACGTTGTGCGTCAGCACAAATTCCCGGCTAAAAAATCTTTGATTTCTCAGCCTATTATTCCTACCTTCTGCATCTCCCTGCGAAGCACTTCTGCATGCTCAGGCTCCATTTCCGAAAGCGGCATCCTGGTCGGGCCTGCTTCCATACCCATAAAGTTTAATGCCTGCTTTACCGGAATCGGATTGACTTCACTGAACAATGCACGTATTAATGGCAGATACTTCATTTGAAGCGCAAGGCTGCCCTGCACATCTCCTGCCAGATACTTTGCCACAATATCGTGAGTTTCTCTTGGTGCAATATTGGAAAGCACAGAAATCACACCTTTTGCCCCAATTGACAAAAGCGGAGTAATCAGCCCATCTTCTCCGGAATAGATGTCAACATCTCCTTGACACAGTTCCAATGTCTCCATTGTCTGCGGAATATTTCCGGTAGCGTCCTTGATGCCAACAATATTGTCATACTCTTTCACAAGCGCTGCTGCTGTAGCAGGAAGGATATTGCAGCCGGTTCTGCCCGGAATATTATAAAGGAGCAGCGGCAGATCTGTCGATTTTGCAATCTGTCCAAAATGCCCAATCAAACCTTTCTGTGTTGCCTTGTTGTAGTATGGGGTTACAAGAAGCGCCGCGTCAGCGCCTGCATCCTGCGCCTCTTTTGTCAGATATACCGCAGTTTCTGTGCAGTTAGAACCCGTACCTGCAATTACCGGAATCCGTTTTGCTGTCTTTTGTACCGCATAACGGATGCATTCAATATGTTCTTCATGCGTCAAAGTGGAAGACTCTCCGGTCGTCCCGACAATAATAATGCTGTCTGTTCCATTTTCCACCTGAAAATCAATCAATTCGCCTAATTTATCATAGTTTACTTCCCCATTCTGATGAAATGGTGTTACAATTGCAACTCCTGCGCCTGTAAAAATCGCCATAATTTTCCATCCTTTCTCCTAAAAAGCATCCAAGGCTTTTCATCTACATTATAAAACAGAAGCACCAGCTTGCGCAAGAGCGATTTGTGCGCCCATACCTGCAAAAAGTGCGAATATTCCCTTCTGTTAAAAGACTTCGTTTCCATAAAAACCGAAATATTTTACACGCTTGCCAGCTGCAGTTCATACAGCTTTCTATAAATTCCGTCCTGATGCAGCAGTTCCTGATGCGTGCCGCTCTCTCTGATTTCCCCTTTGTGCATGACCATAATCTTATCGGCATGCTGAATTGTGGAAAGACGGTGCGCTACCATAATCGTTGTACGTCCCTGCATCAGCTTCTCAAGCGCCTCCTGAATCAGAAGTTCCGTTTCTGTATCAATATTTGCAGTTGCCTCATCCATTACAAGGATAGAAGGGTCATATGCCAATGTACGTGCAAAAGAAATCAGCTGACGCTGCCCCGCAGAAAGTGTAGTTCCGCGCTCCGTTACCGCCTCTTCATATGCATGCTCCAACTGCTCAATAAAGCCGTCAGCATTGACATAACGCGCTGCCTCTTTTACGGCTTCATCGGAAATCGATGTATTCTTTAAACGGATATTCCCGGCAATATCTCCGGTAAACAAAAATACGTCCTGCTGTACCTGACCGATTGCCCCACGAAGCTCATCGGTACTCATCTCTTTGATGTCAACGCCATCAATTGTAATGCGGCCCCGCTGAATGTCATAGTACCTGCCAATTAAATTCAGTATGGACGATTTGCCGGCTCCGGTCGCGCCAACAAAAGCTACGCTCTGTCCGGGTTCAATCGTAAAGCTGACATCTTTTAAAATCCAGTCCTCACCTTGGTAGGCAAACCAAACATGCTCAAACTCAATGCGTCCTTTGACCTCACCAAGATACTTTGGACGCTCCGGATTCACAACCTGCGGCTTTTCATCCAGAATCGTAAAAATCTTTTCAGCAGACGCCATTGCCGACTGCAGGGTACTGAACTGTTCAGCAAGTTCCTGAATCGGCTCAAAAAACGAGCCAATATAATTTGTGAAAATATACAGTGTCCCTATTGTAATACTGCCTTCCAATACAGTATAGCCACCGGCTCCAAGGATAATGCAGAGTGCAATTACAGAAAGGATATACATCAACGGACGGAAAATAGCAAATACAAGCATTTCACGGTAGTTAGCATGGAATAAATCCTCTGCCCGCTCTTCAAATTCCTTGTTCTTCTCCTTTTCTCTCGCAAACACCTGAATAACCTTCATTCCGGACAGATGTTCTGACAGATAGGTATTCAATGCCGTCAGTTTTGTCCGTGCAATCCGGTAAGTCGTTTTGGATACTGCCTTAAACAGCATTGTCAGAAGCACTATCAGCGGAAGCAGCGCAAACCCAAGCAATGCAAGCTTTATATTTTTTGACAGCATAATCACTGCCAGACCGATGATTTTTGCAATGTTGCGAATCAGGCGGACAATCATCTGCGTGTACATTTCATTGAGTGCTTCCACGTCATTTGTCACGCGAGTGACCAGACGGCCAACCGGCGTAATGTCAAAGAAGCGCATGGAAAGGCTGTGGATATGAGCAAATAACTCCTGACGGATATTGTAAATAATTGTTTGCCCGGTCAGCTGCAAAATCCATGTATGCAAAAAATTAAATCCGAAGATAAGAACCAAAACTATGGCATACCGTATGCCGATGTCACGAATCTGTGAAAAGTCTGCCGTTTCTGCAAATATATCAATTGCAGCTCCAGTCAGGATGGGGCGGTACAAATCAAGTGCTGTAATTGCAAGTACAAGCAGCAAAGCAATCAGCAGCTGCCACCAGTACGGAAGTGCATATTTTAACAGACGTAACAGTATGTTTCCTTGTGCCGAGCGCTCCAGCTCAGGTTCCCGGTTTCTCATTCTGCTGCCTC
>CAJTZB010000172.1 GCA_910583815.1 uncultured Lachnospiraceae bacterium | reverse complement strand
CAAAATATTGAATTGGATTTATGAGTACAACTATTCATTAACGCTCATTATTCTTCATTATGCGTTGTAAAATTGTTGTAAATTTGTTGTAGTTTACAAGTTCAAGTACCGCAAACCCTTGATTTTACTGGTCTTTTCCGCCAAGCGTTTTCATTGTCGGGAACAGCAACACATCTCTGATTGCCGGCGAATCCGTCAGCAGCATCACAAGCCTGTCAATGCCATATCCAATTCCGCCTGTTGGCGGCATGCCAATTTCGAGTGCATTTAAGAAATCCTCATCCGTAGTATTGGCCTCTTCATCACCTGCTGCAAGCGCCTCCTCCTGTGCTTTGAAGCGTTCACGCTGGTCGATTGGGTCATTCAGCTCAGAATATGCATTGCACATTTCCCATGTGTTGATAAACAGTTCAAAACGCTCCACATAATCCGGCTTCTCCGGTTTTCTCTTTGTGAGAGGGGATATTTCCACCGGATGGTCCATAATAAAGGTTGGCTGAACCAGATGCTCTTCTACAAACTCCTCAAAAAACAGGCTCAGAATGTCGCCTTTCGTATGGCGTGCTTCATAGTGAATTCCTTTTTCATCCGCTATCTTCTTTGCTTCCGCCGTATCAGCAATCATATCAAAATCAACACCTGTATATTTCTTTACTGCTTCTAACATTGTCATGCGTTCAAACGGCTTACCAAGGTCAATGGTATGCTCGCCATAAGTAATGGTTGTAGTCCCACAAACTTCCTGTGCAAGATAGCGGAACATATCCTCCGTCAGATCCATCATGCCGTTGTAGTCGGTGTAAGCCTGATAAAGTTCCATCAGCGTAAATTCTGGGTTGTGCCTTGTATCCAGGCCTTCATTGCGAAATACTCTGCCGATTTCATAAACGCGCTCCAGCCCGCCCACAATCAGCCTCTTCAAATATAACTCCAGAGAAATGCGAAGTTTTACGTCCTCATCCAGCGCATTGTAATGTGTCATGAACGGCCTTGCTGCTGCACCGCCCGCATTGGCAACAAGCATCGGTGTTTCCACTTCCATGAAATCCTTTGCATCCAAATATCTGCGGATGCTGCTGATAATCTTGGAACGTTTGATAAAGGTATCTTTTACTTCCGGGTTCATAACCAAGTCGGTATAGCGCTGACGGTAACGGATGTCCGTATTGGTCAGTCCGTGGTACTTTTCCGGCAAAATCTGCAGACTTTTTGCAAGCAATGTTACTTTAGATGCATGGATGGATTTTTCTCCGGTCTTTGTTTCAAAAACTTCACCTTCAATACCAACTATATCGCCTACATCATATTTTTTAAAATCGGCATAAGATTCTTCGCCAATGCTGTCCCTTGCCACATAAACCTGAATGTTGCCCGGCTTATCCTGCACATTGCAGAATGACGCCTTGCCCATAACGCGCTTTGACATCATACGCCCTGCTATTGCAACAGACGTACCCTGCAAAGCTTCAAAGTTTTCTTTAATCTCTGCACTGTGGTGCGTCACGTCAAACTTTGTAATCTGGAACGGATTCTTGCCTGCCTCCTGCAGCGCAGCAAGCTTCTCTCTTCTTACTTTCAGAAGCTGGCCGATGTCCTGCTCCTGCATCTTAGGTTCTTCCATATATGGCTATGCTCCTTTCAACTAATTTGCACGCTGGATTTCGATAATTTTATACTGGACCATGCCTGCCGGGGACTCTACCTCGATGGCATCGCCTCTTTTATGTCCGATTAAAGCGCGTCCAAGTGGGGATTCATTGGAAATAAAGCCTTTCAGGCTGTTTGCCTCTGTTGAACCTACCAGCTTAAACTCTATTTCCTCTGCATATTCCATATCATATAAGGTAACGAGACATCCAACATTAATGCTGTCTACGCCGACCTCATCCTCATCAATGACTTCTGCATTTTTCAGGATTTTCTCCAGTTCTTCAATCCTTGCTTCGATGTCTCTTTGTTCGTCTTTTGCTGCATCATACTCTGCATTCTCAGACAAATCGCCCTGCTCTCTTGCTTCCTTGATTTTCTGGGCAACTTCCTGCCTTCTGTTTACTTTTAAGTCATGCAACTCTTCTTCTAATTTTTTCAGGCCCGCATAGGTCATGATGTTTTTCTTCTCTGCTGCCATTTTTGCTCCTCCATTTTAAGTTCCGCAGCATCCCTTCTGGCATACCTTGCACTAGATTGAGTTTTATTCACCTCTGTGCCTAAAACTCATTCTGTATGCCATTCGGGCTGCTGCTGTTTTTTAGTTCCGCAGCATCCCTTCTGGCACACGCTGTACTAGAACGAGTTTCCTCGCTTTCTGCTTCTGAAACTCATTCTGTGTGCCGTCGGGACTGCTGCTGTTTTATAAATTGTTCCGTGGTCCTTCTCCAAAGGGGCACACTTTCCCCTGTTTAGTATCAAGATATTATAGCCTATCTGCTATGGATTGTCAAACAAAAAACACGGTAGTTTCTGTCCAAATTCCTCATCTTTTTTTCATAAATCGGGGCAAGTAGCGCTTTACACTTGTCCTTTTTAGTGGTACACTCTAATGGGATGATAACGCTTTTCATCGTCGTTATTTCTATCAAATATAGGAGGATCAAGTTTCATGGCCAGAAAAATGAAAACTATGGATGGCAATACCGCAGCCGCTCACGTATCGTATGCGTTTACTGATGTGGCAGCCATCTACCCAATCACCCCTTCCTCCCCAATGGCAGACTACACTGATATGTGGTCTACACAGGGAAGAAAGAATATCTTCGGACAGGAAGTTATGCTGACAGAAATGCAGTCTGAGGCAGGTGCTGCAGGTGCCGTTCACGGCTCCCTTCAGGCAGGCGCCCTGACTACAACCTACACAGCTTCCCAGGGTCTGCTCCTTATGATTCCTAACATGTACAAAATTGCAGGCGAGCTGCTTCCTGGCGTTATTAATGTAACCGCCCGTGCTCTTGCAAGCCACGCACTGTCTATTTTCGGTGACCATTCCGATATTTATGCGTGCCGTCAGACCGGTTTTGCAATGCTTTGCTCCGGCAATGTTCAGGAAGTTATGGACCTCGGTGCCATTGCTCACTTAACAGCAATCGAAAGCCGTGTTCCGTTCATGCATTTCTTTGACGGTTTCCGTACCTCCCACGAGATTCAGAAGATTGAAATCTGGGATTACGATGATTTAAAGGAAATGTGCAATATGGACGCTGTGGATGCATTCCGCCGCCGTGCTTTGAATCCGGAACATCCGGTTCAAAGAGGTACTGCACAGAACCCTGATGTATTCTTCCAGGCAAGAGAAGCTTCCAACAGATATTATGACGCGGTTCCTGAAATAGCACAGATGTACATGGATAAGGTAAATGCCAAAATCGGTACAGATTATAAGCTCTTTAACTACTATGGTTCTGCCGATGCTGAAAGCGTCATCATTGCTATGGGTTCCGTATGTGATACTATCGATGAGACAATTGATTTCTTAATGGCACGCGGCGAAAAAGTCGGTGTTATCAAGGTCCGCCTGTACAGGCCGTTCTCTGCAAAGCATTTAATCGAGGCTATTCCTGCTTCTGTAAAGCGCATCACGGTACTTGACAGGACAAAGGAGCCAGGTGCTCTTGGCGAGCCTCTGTTCCTTGATGTTGTTGCAGCATTAAAGGACAGCCAGTTCACAAATATTCCTGTATTCAGCGGACGCTATGGTTTAGGTTCCAAAGATACAACCCCTGCACAGATTATTTCCGTATTCCATAATACCGAGAAGAAACTGTTCACCATCGGCATCGTAGATGATGTGACACATCTTTCCCTCGATATTACAGAAAATCCAATTACTGCTCCGGAAGGCACAACCGCATGTAAGTTCTGGGGACTTGGCGCAGACGGTACTGTTGGCGCAAACAAGAACTCCATCAAGATTATCGGTGACCACACTGACAAGTATGCACAGGCTTACTTTGACTATGACTCCAAGAAGTCCGGTGGTGTTACAATTTCCCACTTACGTTTCGGTGACAAGAAGATTCGCTCCACTTACCTTATCAACCAGGCTGACTTCGTAGCATGCCATATGCCTGCTTACATCAGAAAGTACAACATGGTTCAGGATTTAAAGGACGGCGGAACTTTCCTCTTAAACTGCTCCTGGAACATGGAAGAACTGGAACAGCATCTGCCTGGACAGGTAAAGCGCTACATGGCAGAACATCACATCAAGTTCTACACCATTGATGGTATTAAGATTGGTAAGGAAGTCGGCCTTGGCGGACGTATCAATACAATTCTGCAGGCTGCATTCTTCAAGCTTGCAAACATCATCCCAATTGAGGATGCTGTAAAATATATGAAAGATGCTGCTACTGCTTCCTACTCCAAGAAAGGCGACGACATCGTAAGAATGAACCACGATGCAATTGACCGCGGTGTAGAAGGCCTTGTAGAAGTTCAGATTCCTGCATCTTGGGCAAACGCTCAGGACGAAGACCTGACTGAGCATGCTACTCATGGAAATGCAGATGTATTAAAATATGTAAACTCGATTCAGGCAAAAATCAATGCACAGGACGGCAACAGCCTCCCGGTATCTGCATTTGTTGATTATGCAGACGGCACTACCCCATCCGGCTCCGCTGCTTATGAAAAACGCGGCGTTGCAATTGATGTTCCGGTATGGAATCCTGAAAATTGTATCCAGTGTAACTTCTGTTCCTATGTATGTCCTCATGCCTGCATCCGTCCGGTTGCTATGACAGAGGAAACAGCAGCAGGTGCTCCGACCGACAAGATGCTTGATATGACCGGTATGCCTGGCAAGAAGTTTGCAATCTCCGTTTCCGTACTTGACTGTACCGGGTGCGGCTCTTGTGTCAATGTATGTCCTGGCAAGAAGGGCGAAAAGGCTCTTAGCCTTGCAAGCCTGGAAGAAAACCTGGATGCACAGAAACTGTTTGACTACGGCGTATCATTAGAGACTCCGGCAGACGTTCTTGAGAAGTTTAAGGAAACAACCGTAAAGGGCAGCCAGTTCAAGCAGCCATATCTTGAGTTCTCCGGCGCATGCGCAGGCTGTGGCGAAACTCCTTATGCAAAGCTTGTAACACAGCTGTTCGGCGACAGAATGTATATTGC
>CAJTZB010000171.1 GCA_910583815.1 uncultured Lachnospiraceae bacterium | reverse complement strand
TGAAGGATTTCCCCTCTGCAATAGATGCTATAATCCATTTCGCTATGCGTGGTTCTGCCTGCTGTGCAGCCGCACACAGTAAGTCAGTGTGTTTCCCTGCCCTGCATTCCTGCAGCAGGAACTTTACCCTGTCCCTCGACAGGCCATACCCGGCATAGGTTTTACTGCAGTCATAGCCTGATCTCTTTTTCCGCATTCCCTGTCCCTCCGCATATAGAAATCCCCTGCCGCCTTTATGGAAGCAGGGGAAAGCTGTTATTTTGTTTCCTTTGTGCCGCTATCTGCCTTTGTGACCGTCTTTGCCGTCTGCTCCTGATAATAGATTGCTTTTACCTTGTTATCCAGCACGAACGCATCATAACAGATACGCCCCTCCACAAGTGAGCCGCTAATTCCCGGCGGGTCTTCATGCACTTTGTAATCCTCCAATTTCGTAGGAGCCACGCACGCACACGGATGCGCCAGCATAAAGCCGAAATTCTCCGGGAGCCTTACCGCCGGAACCTTAATCACCTTTGCCCCGTCAATCATTGCAATAACGCCTCTAAGGCGCATATCCTCCGCAATATCGGTTTCCATGATAATATCCTGACTGCGTTTCATTATGGTGTATACATCCGGCGTGACTACCAAAATACGCCCTGTTTCCGGCACTTCCGCATTATCCAGCGCATTGTTTGCCTTTAATATTTCGTCAAAGATATTTGTTGCATCCAATTTCACTGCATCCGGCTTATTCCCTGCGCCGGAACACATCACGCCATAAGTATAGCTGTCCACCTCCGGCACAACCACTTCCCTGGTCTGCCTTGCCAGTGCGGATGCCGCCGCCAGCTGCTGCGCCGTTTCGTCATTGTCCAGCTTATCAATCGCAAATGTGAATGACCGGTCATTTTTAAGAGTAAATTCCTCTGTGGAAGCATCCAAATCTTTGATTTCGCCGTATCTGCTCCCGGTGAATCCCGGAGCCGGGTTCCTGCTGTAATCGGTCATTTCACTGGTACCGATTTTGTATACCTTAATGGTATGCGCCCCCGTCCAGCTAAAATCCTGGTTCGTCAGGAGCGACTTTTTTGATTCTGTTGTGAAAATTTCATCCGTATACGGCTGAAACTGCGTAACTAAACTGATTGCCATAAATATTATTCTCCTTTACAGATTCATGGCTTTTCTGATAGGGTCTGCACCCGTCCTGTATGAGGATTGGTTGAGTGGCATTGTGAACGGCTTCGCCCTCTGCGCTTCAAGCCGTCTCTGCTTCTCGTCATCCTCTTTCACGGCCAGACGTTCTTTCATCAAGCCATCTATTGTTTCCAGTGCCTTGTTAAAGGCTTCCTCGCTGCTGCAATTCAACGCATCCAAAAGCGTTTCCGGGTATCCCTTGTCAATCAGCTTTTGGCGGCTGTTCAAACGGAACTCACGCTGTGCAAGTTCCTGTTCCCTCTCATTCAGTTCTTTTGATGCCTTTTCCCGGTCTTTTGCAAGCCTGTCCTGCACGATACGGTTTACATCATCCTGCGTGAAAGTCTTTTCCCCTGCTCCTTGATTTGCTGCCGGGTCTGTGTTCTGATTTTGGTTCATATTCTCTGTATTCATAATTTCCTCCTAGTTTTACGCCATAGTAGGCTATTTTACGGCAAATAGAAAAGGCGTAGAAAATCCTACTCGCTTTAGAGTAAAACTTCCCACGCCTTATATATGGCTTCCGTCCGGCCTGCAGCCGTCCGGGGTACTGCTATATTCTGTTTGCCTTATTGATATTATAACATGAGATAGGCAGATGTACAATATTTTTCTGCCCATATTCCATACCCTATATAGATATGGTTTGCCTAAATCAACGGCGAGTTTGCACTTTTCTGCGCATTTTCCTCGAATATATTTACTTCCAGATAGGCACGCTTAAACCGCCCATTTTCGCCCTTATCTGCCTTGCATGACTTAATTACCGGCTTTAATAATTCCGTCACTGTATGAAGCTCCTGCGGCTTCTCATAGCTTATTCTTACCTTTACCGCCATTGTATCACATTTCACCTCGCTTTGCTATCCCCGATTATGTAATATGTCTTTCAAGAAATCGTCCTGTTCCTCCTTTGCTTCCCTGCCCCGGATGGATTCCTCCGGCATCTGTAAAACAACTGACTTTTTCATTATCCTGTCGATCGTCCTACTGTCTAAATTCAAATCTTCCGGGCACATATTGGAAGTAAAAATAATAACTTTCCCTGCATTAAGCCGCTCGTTTATGATTCTGAACACTTCCTGCTGCTGCCATTCTCCGCTTTTCTGCGCTCCAATATCATCAAAAATCAGTAAGTCACATTCCCGGTATATTGCGCTTTCGTCACATTCTCCCGGCTGTCGTTTGTAGTTTTCCCCTACCTTTGCCAGATAGTCCGGCACTGTTATGAAGCGCATCCGCAAATCATACTTTATCATGACGGATTTTCCAATGCAGCAGGAGAGGAACGTTTTGCCGCTCCCCGGTGTTTTGCTCCACAAGTACAACCCTTTTCCTGCTTTTTCCCACCGCTCCCGGTAGTTTTTTAGGAAATCCTCTGCAATCTTCCGCAAATTCCCCATATCACGGGAATAGGAATCAAACCCGAATTTACCCAAATCAGCATCCCTGAACTGCGGCGGCACTCCTGTTAAATCTTGTAGCCTCCTTTGCGTCCGGCATCTCGTACACGGCCTTGCAAATTCAAGCGGAGTATCGTAACCGTCAACCCTTTGCATATACAATTCATATCCAGTGCCACCGCACACCGGGCATACATCAGAGTTTAAAGCTGCTTCCTGACTGTGTTCCATCTGCCGCACCGCCTTTCTCCTTCTGCCTGTCAGAATAATTTCCATCAAGCGTTTTTGCCATATTTGCATCCGCTATCAGCCAGTCAAAACTTGCCGACCAGTTCCGGCTATTGCCGCCCTTTAGGAAACTGCTGCTCTCTGCCAGTTCAAACAGCCGTTTGAAGTCCTCCACCGTATACCCTTGATTAAACCTTGCCCTGATTGTCTTTTTCCGCTTATCAGACAGCTTTGTGAGTTTGGAAAACGATATGCAAGTGGCATTATACATATTGGCTATAAGCTGATAATCTATGTTATTTTTTATATTGTTAATTGTTGTATTGTTATTTTTAGTTTCCTTGTTCTCCGTAGTCGATAAAACCGTATCCTCATTTTGGGTAAACGGATAATCCGATATTACGACCTCATGTGTAAGACGGTAAACAGTCCGCCCGAACTTACCGCCATCATTTACCGATTGCCTTTTTTCAACAACTCCTGCCGCCACAAGGGCATTGATATGACGGTAAAATGTATCTCTGCCCATGCCCATTTCTTTAATAATCGTTTCCACGCTTGGATAACACTCATCAGAAGCCCCACAAAAAGCAGATAAGTACGCATATAACCCTTTAGCGGCAGCGGATATATTACTGTTGCGTGTCACATCCTGATAAACCACGCCATAACCCCCTTTCTTTTTCATTGTTCATCTCCTTATATGCTCCTATCTCTTTCATGCTCTTTCTGCCTTTTCAAATTCCTCTAACAATTTCCTTGCGCCGTCTAAGGCATCCAGTGTTTTGCTACCCCTATTTTCCAAAGTTCTTATAAACTGTCTGATTTCGCGCTCCGATTCAGGCAGAAAATAACCTCCGGGCGGCTGTGTACTGCTTAAAATCACTTTACCCTGTCTGCGTTCATGCTCTATCTGTTTCTGAACTGCCCTATTGCTTGTCAGCCCTAAAATTGCTCTCAAATAATCCGGTGATAGTGCGTTCCTCTCACCGACTTTCAAAACCTCATAAACCATAACTTGTCCTTTCTGCCGCGCCATGTTATAGTATTATTGTCAAGCGCATGGTTCCGGCTATGCTGCCCTCTTTAGTGTTCCAGCACTTTGGAGGGTATTTTTTATTGTTACATTTGTTTTCATTCATTGCTCACCGGACAAAGCATCCAGATACTTTTCAACGATAGATACTTTATATAGTGTTCTCCGTCCTATCTGAATTTTTGCTCCTGCATCCGTGCCGATTTTAACCGCTGTTGCTCTACCGCAATTTAACATTGCCGCCAAAGTATCAGTGTTTACGGTTAAAAACTTCTCGCTATTCCTGCCCAATGTCTTTTTCATGCTCATTTTTCCTTTCATCAGCGTTTGTCTATTGACTTATTATTGCACTAGTGCTAATATGATTCTACTATGATATTGGTAGAAAAGTGAAATATTTACCAAATATTTGTTATTTACAATATCAAGGAGGTTAATAAACGTGAAAAACTATGAATTAGATGAAAAATGTGGTAAACGGCTTGCCGAATGTATGAAACAAGCCAAAATGAGCGGAGCAATGCTAGCTAATAAAGTGAATAAATATTATGAAGCAAATGGTTTATTGGCAACTAGAAGTATGTCACAACAGAAAATCTCCACTATTGTCCAAGGTCGTGTACATCTCAAAAAAGAAGATGCCGAATTGTTCGCTATGATATTAAATGTAGATGCTGATTATTTGTTAGGACTGGAAGAATGTAAAACACGCCTTGAAAAATCATCTAACCGCTATAGAATAAAATTGGATAGAATAGAATTATATCATCAAATTTTAAAATTACATGGATACAAATTAATCACTACGGTTTCTGGCTTGAAAGAAGTTACTACAGATTTACCTTTTATTAATTATTGGATAACAAAAGATGAAGAAGGAATAGAAACAGTTTCTTTACATCTTAATGACAAAGATCGCTCACGAGTATTTTTTTTGTATGACACAAAGAGCAAAAAATTATCTCCTCATATTCTTATGGATGAATTTTATAAAATGATTGAAGATATAGATTATCATTTTAAATGTAATCTTGAAAGACCTTTTCGAGAATATCAAGAAATGTGGGAATATGCAATTCCAGTAAGATAAAAATATATGTCATAGCAATACAAAAAGCCCTCTCTACTTCCCACCAGTAGCAAGGGCTTTCATTTCTTGAAACTCTATTGAATTGAGATAAATTTGAGATAAAATCACCATTCCAGCAACAAAACAACAACAAACTTTCCTTTATTTCCGGGCTTTTCCGGCTCTAAAATCAATTAAGACTTTTCATCGTCGGGAACAGCAGCACATCCCTTATCGCCGGAGAGTCAGTCAGCA
>CAJTZB010000170.1 GCA_910583815.1 uncultured Lachnospiraceae bacterium | reverse complement strand
AAAGCAGTTTGTGGACCAGATTCCGGATGCGCTTATTGAAGCAGCGATTATGGATGGCGCAAAGGATTTTACGATTATCCGTAAAGTAATTGTGCCGCTTACAAGACCGGCGCTTGCCACCTCTGTCGTGCTGACGTTCCAGCAGGTATGGGGTGCCGTAGAATCTTCAAATAACTTTATTACAGATGATTCGATGAGGACACTGGCGTTTTATTTAAATTCCATTGCAACGAACAATACCGTGGCGGCGCAGGGCATGGTAGCAGCGGCTTCGGTCATTTTGTTCCTGCCGACGCTTGTTATCTTTATCTGTATGCAGTCGCAGGTTATGAATACAATGAGCCATTCTGGTATCAAGTAAAGGAGGGAGAGGGAGAATCATGAAAAAACGTAGCAAAAGGGCCTTCCGGCGTATTCCGGCGGTGCTGCTTCTTGTAGCTGTCCTGATTGCCTCTTCTGCCTCTGCCCTGCTTCCGGCAGAGAGGGCATATGCATCGCAGGCGACAAGCTATACTTATACGCTTGATGAAAATGGGAATTTTATCCGTACACAGGACGCTTACCTGCCAGATAAGACGATTACAACATTAAACCTTTCTAAACCGCAGGATTTGTTTATTGATACGGAAAATATGCTCTATATTGCCGACACAGGCAATAAGCGGATAGTCAAATATGATATTAAAAAGGGTACGATATCGGCAGAACTGAAACATGAAGGTTTTGTAAGGCCAGGAGGGATTTTTGTAACAGAACAGGGCGATATTTATGTCGCAGATTCCGGGGCAAAAACAGTCTTTCGTTTTTCTAAGACATTTGAGCTGAAAGAGAAATTTGAGAAGCCAAATACGCCGATGTTTGCGGACACAAATTTTGAGCCGAATAAAATTGCCGTGGACAAGAGCGGCAATATGTATATCATCGGAGAAGGTGTATACAACGGTGTGATTCAGCTTGCTCATACAGGAGAATTTTTAGGTTATTTTACGGTAAATAAGACAAGGCTGACGTTTTCCCAGGCGCTGCAGAGGCTGATTTTTTCCAGGGCGCAGCTGGAAAACTTAGTAGATACAGTACCGACAACATTTTCTAATGTCTTTCTGGATGCTTCGGGCATCGTGTATACGACAACAATGGGAAGCATGCGGGATGCCGTAAAGAAACATAACACTGCAGGCGGCAATATGTTTAAAGGGATGGTATTCAGTACCGGAGAAGATATTGCGGACATTTATGTAGATGGGCAGGGTATTATTTACTCCTGTTCTACCAGAGGAACCATAGATATTCATGCGCAGAATGGCGAACTGATTTTTGCTTTTGGTTCTGCAGTCAGCAACATGGATGTCGCAGGCCTTTATTCCAGCCTCCCATCCATTGCAGTTGATAATAACAACAATCTTTGGACCATTGACGGCGACAAGGGCTATGTTTCTTCGTTCCGTCCAACGGATTATGCAATGACTGTCTATCAGGCGATGGGCTTATATGAACGAGGTCTGTATGAAGAATCATTAAAACAGTGGAATGAAGTGCTTCGCTTAAATCAGATGTCAGTGCTTGCACATAACGGCGTTGGAAGGGCGTATCTCCATGCCGGACATTATGAAGAAGCAATGGAGCATTTTGAAGTAGCAGGGAACAGGGAATCTTATTCCGAGGCGTTCTGGGAAGTGCGTAACAGTGCCATCCAAAAAGTATTGCCTTATGTATTTGTGCTGGTGATTGTGCTGCTTGTTGCTGCAAAGGTGGTTTCTTTGCTTGACCGGAAGAAGAGAAGAATTGCAGGTACAAAGGAACGAATAGGAAGCTGGCTGGACCAGATACCAGTAGTTTGTGATTTCCGTTATGCAGGCAAGACCGCAAAATCTCCAATGAACCGTTATTATGATATACGGAGGCACCGCAAAGGGAGCATACTCGGGGCAACAGTGATATATGCTGTATTTTTCCTGATTTATATGCTCTATCAGACAAAGAAAGGTTTTATTTATCAGTATACTGCCATAGAGGATATGGATATCGGCGGAATTGTAGCGGGATTTTTTATCCTGCTTGGACTGTTTATTTTCTGTAACTGGCTTGTAACTTCCATCAATGATGGAGACGGTACGCTGGCACAGGTCTATATGATTCCGGCATATGGCTGTCTGCCACTGATGGTATCGCTGCTTCTGATTACGGTATGTTCTTATGGCATGACTTACAATGAATCGTTCCTGCTGACAATTCTTCTGCTTGTTGGCGCGGTATGGTCGGTACTGCTGATTTTCTTGGGGCTTATGACAGTACACGACTATTCTGCAAAGGAAACGGTCATGAGCTTGGTGCTGACTGCTGTCTTTATGGCAATAGTGGCGATTATGGCGCTGATTATTGTAATTATGTCAGAAGAACTGTATGAATTCTTATATACAATTGCTCAGGAGGTGCTGCGGAATGTTTTTGACTAAATGCAGAAAAACAAAGAAGAACATGATTGCGGCAGTACTCGCAGGGGCGCTGCTGCTTGGAGCCACACAGGCAGGGTATGCGGCAGATTACCTTCCAACCGGAAGAGACACAGGGCTTCCGCCGGATCAGGTGACATATGACCTGGTAAACCTGGACAGCTATGAGATGATTTATGAAACGGAATATCTGACCTATTATTACCGTGAGGACAGAGATATTTTTGCAATAGAAGATAAAAGAAATGGGTATGTGTGGAAAACAGGTGCCGACATTGCGTTTTCTTCTGATATTTCAGGGGCGATGAATGCTGCGAAGACAGAAGAAGAGCTGCTTGCAGCGGCAGAACCAAAGGAAAAGAGCCTGAATACAACCTATATTGCAATTGCAAATTCCCTGATAACGGTAGAATACTATGAGTCCGATACGCTTAAGAATATCAGCTCGGCTTCTAAAGATGGGGTTACATCCACACTTTATACTTTAAATGGAAATCCGGCAACAAGACGCCTTGATGTATCATTTGAAGAAATTGACCTGCAGGTAAAAGTCTACATTACGATGTCAGAGGATTCCATCCACTATGATATTCCGTATGAAGAGATTACCGGAGCAGGAAAAAATATGATGGCGGCGATTCTGCTGACTCCGTTTTTGGGGGCGAGCGGCGGAGAAGCGCAGTATTACAATCCGGAAACCGGAGAATATGGGGATGCAGTAAAGAAATACATGGTTCCGGGCTATGTATTCGTTCCGGATGGCTGCGGCGGGCTGATTCGTTTTGCGGATAACGAAGTCGCATTCACCGAATATATCGGGGATGTCTATGGGAGTGATTTGAGTACGGAGACTTACTATTACTCCAATTTAAGCGATGTCGTGCCGCTTAAGAATCCGGTGATGCCGGTATTTGGCGTGGCACATGGCAACAGCCAGGCGGCGTTTGTTGCCTATGCAGAATCCGGCGCGGAATATATGGATATTATTGTCCGTCCGGAAGAAAACAAAAAGATAAAATATACCTGGGCATATCCGCGTTTTGAATACAATTCTACTTATTTTCAGGTATACAATAAGCAAGGTGCCGGCTATTTCAGTATGATGGCAGAGCCAAAGCATGTAAACGCTTCAATGACTTATACATTCCTTGCAGGGGACGGAAGCGATGAGCGCAGCTATGCAGCGGACTATACCGGAATGGCGGCAGCTTATAGGGAGCATCTGATAGAACAGGGTGTATTGACGGAGAATAAGGCTTTCAATGATACCATACCGATCCGGATTGACTTTATTATGGCAGATTCCAAGAGCGGGCTGCTTGGAAACGAGCAGGTGGTCGTAACGGCAGCAGAAGATGTAGACCGTATTTTGGAGCAGTTGGCAGCGGATGGTGTGAAAAATATCAATTCCGGTCTGATTGGGTGGCAGAAGAACGGAGAAACGCTGACAAGACCGGATAAAGTGAAATATTCTTCTGCAATCGGGACTTCCAAAGAATTTGCAAGGCTGATGGAAAAATATCAGGAGATGGGCATTGATATTTCCTATGCAAGAGAAGTTTCAACCATTAACAGAAAAATGACAGGCTACTTTAACACAGCGGCAAAACACGTCAACACATGGTATCTGGACATCAGCAAGGCATGGATTTTGCCAGAAAACGCACCGGTTACAGATTTTTCCTATGCTACGCCGGAAAAGACTGCGCTTTGGACAAAGAAGCTGGCAGAGAAGCTTGGAAAGACAAGCGCTTCAATGACATTCAGCGGAATTTCCAATGTGTTAGTCGGAACTTATGACAGAAGCGGCGTAGACACTTCGATTACTGAAGCAATTGAGCTGTACCAAAAGACGCTTTCAGAAATCAACGAAACGTTAAAGATTAACTTATCCAATCCGAATATGTATCTGTGGCAGTATACGGACCGTTATCTTCAGATGCCGGTGGGCACTTCGCAGTATGTATTTGAAACAGATACCGTGCCGTTTTTGCAGATGGTACTGCATGGGACAATGGAGATGTATGCGCCATATTCCAACTTCTCTTTTTATACACAGAGCGACATCCTTCGGATGATTGACTACAATATGTCACCTTCCTTTATTTTGTCGCAGGAACCGTCTTATTATCTGGCAGATACGGTTTCTTCCAACTTATATTCCACGGAATTCTCCCAGTATGAGGAGATGGTTGTTTCGATTTATGGCAAAGTAAATGAAGTACTGTCAGAGACCGCAGGGTATGAGTGGGTAGACCGTACGGTGCTTGAAAACGGAGTGATTTGCAATACATACGAGAAGGATGGCGCAGGTTTCAGCATTATCATCAACTATACGGACAACAGCTATCAGTATTCCGGAACGACGGTAGATGCGTTATCCGCAAAAGTAATTCGTTAGGGAAGGGGTGGGACGATGAAAGAAACATCTGGCTCTGCGGCAGCAGAGAAAAAAAGAAAGAAAAAAATCAATGCGTACCAGCGCAGACAGAACCGCCTTGGGTATCTGTTTATGATGCCTTGGATCATCGGTTTTGTGATATTTACCCTGTTCCCATTTGCAGCAACGATTTATTTGAGCTTTACGAACGTTGTTTCTACCATCAAAGGCTGGGAAATTACATTTGTGGGCTTAAGCAATTATGTGACGGCGTTTTTCAGAAATGTGGAATTTGTGCCTGCGCTGCTTGACTTTCTTGCAATGATACTTCCATATACATTTGTTATTGTCAT
>CAJTZB010000169.1:4282-5220 GCA_910583815.1 uncultured Lachnospiraceae bacterium | reverse complement strand
GAAAAATCCCTGATTTTTCAGTCTGGCCTCTCAGTCCGCCGCCGCATCCCATGATGCATCCGCCACGGCATTCTACCTTAATTAATTTCTAAGCGATAAAATTTCCGGTTCTCCTTCGGTAATCAGAACGGTGTTCTCATAATGTGCCGAAAGAGTTCCATCTTCTGTCACTACTGTCCAGTCGTCATCCAGCCAGCACACATCGTATTTTCCGATATTGACCATTGGCTCGATTGCAAGCGTCATGCCGGGCTGTAAGCGCAGTCCGCGTCTCTTCTGATGAAAGTTTGGAATCTGTGGGTCTTCATGCAGCTCTTTTCCGATTCCGTGTCCGACCAGATCTCTGACACAGCTGTATCCATGTGCCACAACATAATCTTCAATAGCTGCTGAAATCTCATACAGATGGCAGCCTGCCTTTGCATATTTGATACCTTCATAAAAGCTCTGCTCTGTAACCTCCATCAGACGTTTTGCCTCTTTGCTTACCTCGCCGACTGCCCATGTCCTTGCGGCATCCGACTGATAGCCTTTATAAATAACACCGGCATCCAGGCTGATAATATCGCCGTCCTGCAGGATGCGGTGCTTATCCGGAATCCCATGTACGACTTCATCATTGACTGAAGTACAGATAGAAGCAGGGTATCCATTATAATGAAGGAAAGATGGTGTACATCCAAACTTTTTGATAATGTCATAGCCTTTTTTATCAACATCCAGCGTTGAAATCCCCGGACGGATAAAATCTCTTAGTTCCTCATGCACAATAGCAAGAATCCTTCCTGCCTCTCGCATCAGTTCTATTTCTTTTTCTGATTTAATCGTTACTGCCATAACTTATTTCGCCTCTAAAATATCTGTTATGGAACGGAACACTTCTTCCATTTCCTTTGTTCCGTCTACCTCTTTTAAAATACCCTGCTTTTTATAATAAT
>CAJTZB010000169.1:0-4272 GCA_910583815.1 uncultured Lachnospiraceae bacterium | reverse complement strand
CACGCCTTTGCCGTCGTAAAACTCAATCAGGGGCTGTGTCTGTTCATGGTATACCAAAAGACGGTTTTGTACGGTTTCCGGACTGTCGTCTTTCCGGAGCACAAGTTCTCCTCCGCATGCATCACAGATGCCATCCTTTTTTGACGGATTGAATACTACATGGTAAGTTCCGCCACAGGAAAGGCATGCCCTGCGTCCCGACATCCTTGACACAATTGCTTCATCCGGGACATCAACGTTAACGGCATAGTCAATTGCATCGTCCTGCTTTGCAAGTGCAGCAGTAAGTGCTTCTGCCTGCGGAATCGTCCTTGGAAAACCGTCAAGCACATATCCGTTTTTACAGTCGTCCTTTGTAAAGCGATCCATAATCAGTTCCAGTGTCAGCTCATCAGGAACAAGAAGTCCCTGGTCCATGTATTCTTTTGCTTTCATACCAAGCTCTGTTGCATTCTTTACATTGTATCTGAATATATCACCTGTGGAAATATGTGGGATGCCGTACTGTGCGGCAATTCTCTTCGCCTGGGTACCCTTACCGGCGCCCGGCGCACCAAGCATAATAATCTTCATTCACACTTACCCCCATGTTTTTGCCTGTTTCTGCAAACATAGGGTGGAGCAAAATACCCCACCCTGTGAATATTAATCATTTGACAAGAAGCCTTTGTAGTGACGTTCTCTCATCATAGTTTCAATCTGCCTCAAAATTTCCAGAACAACGCCAACAACGATGATAATGGAAGTCCCACCAAAGCTTACGTCTGCGTTGAATGCACCCGCAAAGAAAATTGGGATAATGGAAACAATAGCAAGTCCGACTGCACCAATCAGGATAATATAGTTCAGTACCTTCGTCAGATATTCTGTCGTCGGCCTGCCAGGACGGATGCCTGGGACAAAGCCGCCTTGCTTTTTCAGATTATTTGCAACTTCCATCGGGTTAAAAGTAACCGCCGTATAGAAATAAGCAAAGAACAGAATCAAAGCGAGGTAGAGCAAAAGTCCGAGCGAATATTTAAACTCACCCCAAGAGGAGAAATCACACCAGTTTCTTTGAGACAGGAGATACAATACCTTCTGCCATGCATTTCCTCTAGCTGCCTGTACTCCAAACAGAGAAGAAATAATAATTGGTGTCTGCATCAGGGAGCTGGCAAAGATAACCGGAATAACGCCTGCGGTATTTACCTTTAACGGAATAAAGGAAGACTGTCCGCCTACCATTTTCCTGCCCTGCATCTTCTTTGCATACTGCACACTGATTCTTCTCTGTGCATCCTGCAGCAGAACAACCAATACGATTAACAAAATAACAACTGCTACGATGATAACTGCCGCGATAACTGCGTTGACTACATTGCTTGCCCCTGCAAGGAACTGACGGTAAAGACCGGTAAAGTCACTTGGGAGTTTTGCTACAATGTTAATCAAGAGAATAACGGAAATACCGTTTCCGATGCCCTTCTCTGTAATCTGCTCACCTAACCACATCAAAAATGCAGAACCTGCAGTAAAGGATGCAACAATTACCAGAACGCCGGTAAAGGTCAGTCCGCCAGTTAAGAAACCGCTGTTTCCAAAGCCAATAGCCATTGCAGCAGATTCAAAAATAGCAAGTCCGATTGTCACATATCTTGTATATTCGGCAATCTTCTTTCTGCCGCTTTCTCCGTCCTTCTGCATTTCTTCCAGCTTCGGAATTGCAATCGTCAAAAGCTGCATAATGATGGAGGAAGAAATGTATGGAGAAATATTCAGCGCAAAAATGGACATTTCAGAAAATGAGCCGCCGGTCAATGTATCAAGAAATCCTAAGCCGGTTTGCCTCGTCAGCCAAAATTGGAAGTACTCTCTGTCAACTCCCGGTACCGGAAGCTGACAGCCGATTCTTACAATAATCAGGCATATAAACGAAAACAGGAGCTTCGTCCTAATATCCTTGATTTTGAGAGCATTTCTGAATGTTTTAAACATTAGATCACCTCTGCTTTTCCACCAAGAGCCTGAATTTTTTCCATTGCACTCGCACTGAATGCGTTTAACTTAACATCAAGCTTCTTAGTAAGTTCCCCGTTTCCAAGAACCTTAACGCCATCACGAGGGTTCTTTACAATTCCCATTTCTTTCAGAATCTCAACGGTAACTTCAGCACCATCCTCAAATCTGTTCAATGTATCAAGACTAATTGTGACGATTTCTTTTGTGTTGATGTTATGGAAGCCTCTCTTAGGAAGTCTTCTGTATAATGGCATCTGACCACCTTCAAAGCCGACTCTTGGAGCACCAGAACGAGCCTTCTGGCCCTTATGGCCTTTGCCTGCGGTCTTGCCGTTTCCCGAACCGTGACCGCGGCCTCTTCTGAAGTTCTTGCTGTGCTTAGAGCCTTCTGCTGGTCTTAAGTCTGATAAATTCATCGTGCGCACCTCCTTGCTTATCGATTAAATTTCTTCTACCTTTACCAAGTGTCTTACCTTCTGAATCATACCCTTAGTTGCATCATTGTTCTTCTTTTCTACGGACTGGCCGATTTTTCTAAGGCCTAATGCTGCTATGGTAGCCTTCTGCTTCGGAATTGCACCGATGGTAGATTTTACTAAAGTAATCTTTAAATTCTCTGCCATTTCCAATTACCCCTTTCCGTTAGCCCAACTGCTCTACAGGAATGCCACGAAGTACTGCCACTTCCTCAGGAGACTTTAAGTTGCTTAAGCCGTTAATCGTTGCAAGAACAACGTTCTGCTTGTTATTGGAACCAAGAGATTTTGTACGGATATTATTATAACCTGCCATCTCAAGGACGATACGAGCAGGACCGCCTGCGATGATACCAGTACCAACCGGGCTGGTCTTTAACAGTACGCTTGCGCTTCCGAACTTACCGATAAAATCATGCGGAATGCTTCCGTTTTCATTCATTGGCACTTTGACCATTTTCTTAACAGCGTCTTCTTTTGCCTTGCGGATTGCTTCCGGAACTTCGGCAGCTTTCCCAAGTCCTGCACCTACATGGCCGTTCTTATCGCCCACTACTACCAGTGCTGCGAATCTCATCTTACGGCCACCCTTTACAGTCTTAGAAACACGCTTAATAGCTACTACCTTATCTTCTAACTCCAGCTTGGTGGCGTCTATGATAGAATGCTTCATTGCTTTTCCTCCTACTTAGAATTCCAGGCCAGCTTCTCTTGCTGCCTCTGCTAATGCCTTCACCTTGCCCTGATACACAAAACCGCCTCTGTCATATACCACGGTCTTGATACCTTTGTCCAATGCTCTCTTGGCAATTACGGTTCCTAAGTAAGCTGCTGCCGCAACATCGTTCGTATGCTCTAACTCAGCCTTTACATCCTTCTCTAATGTGGATGCAGCAACTAACGTATTGCCAACGGTATCGTCAATAATCTGTGCATACATATGATTGTTGCTTCTGAATACAGCCAAACGTGGTCTTTCAGGTGTACCGGAGAAACGATTGCGGATTTTCATGTGCTTTTTTTCACGAATTTTGCTTCTACATTCTTTTCTTACCATTTTGACTCACTCCTCCCTTACTTTTTACCTGTCTTACCGACTTTACGTCTGATCGTCTCATCAGCATACTTGATGCCCTTGCCCTTATACGGCTCAGGTCTTCTCTTGTCTCTGATTTCTGCTGCGTACTGACCAACCTTTTCTTTATCAATTCCCTTAACGGTGATCTTGTTCTGACCATCCAGCACGGTCTCTAAGCCTTCCGGATCTACCATAACAACCGGATGGGAATATCCAAGTGTCAGGGTCAGTTCTTTACCGGATTTTGCTGCTCTGTAACCAACGCCGTTTACTTCAAGAACCTTTTCATAACCGTTTGTTACGCCAACAACCATGTTGTTGACCAGGGTTCTTGTCAGGCCATGCAGCGACTTCATCTTCTTTAAGTCGTTTGGCCTTGCAACGATGACTTCAGAACCTTCTACCTTTATTTCCATCTCTGCCGGCAACACTCTTTCCAGTGTTCCCTTTGGTCCCTTTACGGTAACCTTATTATTTTCTGCCACTGTGACAGTTACACCTGCCGGAATGGCGATTGGCATTTTACCTATACGTGACATGCCCGTACCTCCTGTTCAAAAATTGACAGAACACCTTGTCTGTCCCCTAGGAAAGAGTATCAAAGTTCTGGCTTGTGCCATACTGCGACTTCCTTCCCGCGTCTGAAGTTTTAAATAGCTGCGCCACAAGGCGCATACATTCCCAAATCTGCGAAGCAGATTTGCAATTGCCGTTTAC
>CAJTZB010000168.1 GCA_910583815.1 uncultured Lachnospiraceae bacterium | reverse complement strand
TGTCGGAGTAATGCTTAAAATATCCCCCACAAGCAAAGCAGAATACTTAGAAAAGCTTCCATTTCTTGACAGCACCGCTAACCCAACCGCCACACTTAAAGAAGAAAAAACCGAAATCACCGTATCCGAAGAAACAATATTCTTATAGCGGATATAGTTTAACAAAAGCGCAAACAGCACTGCAAACAAAAGCATTGCCACATTCTGGTCAGAAATGCCAAGCAGTATGCCAAGCGCCATTCCGGTAAACGCAGAATGCCCAAGAGCATCCGAAAAAAACGCCATTCGGTTGCTCACAATCATCGTCCCCAAAATTCCGAATAAAGGAGTAATCACCAGCACCGCCAGCAGCGCATACTTCATAAAATCATACTGCAAAAATCCGAACGGAAGGGCATCAAGTAGCCGAAGCAGTAAATCCACAGCCAAACACCTCCCGAAATTCCTTGCTCTCCATCACCTGCGCCGGAGTTCCTTCTTTTAATACTGTCTTATCTAACAGCACGACACTGTCTGCGTAGCGTGCCGTCAGGTCAAGGTCATGTGAGACTAAAATAATTGACATATCATATTCCAGCTTCAGCTCATGCAGAATCCTATAAAACAACTCTCTTCCATTCTTATCCATTCCCGAAACCGGCTCATCCAATATCAGCAGGTTTGGCACCGGCGTACAGGCAATCGTTAACAGCACCCGCTGCAGCTCGCCGCCAGACAAATCTCCAAGACGTTTATCTATCAAAGCCGCAGCATCAAACATCGCAAGCCTCTCTTTTATCTGTTCACTGAGTACTCTGCTCTTTCTTAAAAATACCGGCACATGGCTTGTATAACCTGCAATCAGGTCATAGACACTGACCGGAGAATTTCGTTCTATATTCAGCTGCTGTGGAACATAGCCAATTGTCAGCCTCCGCAGCGAATTGTCTTTTAAATCCCTGAACTCTATTGTTCCTTCATGCGGCATCTCCCCCAAAACAGACTTAATCAGGGTGGACTTCCCTGCTCCGTTTTTCCCAATGATAACAGTCAGTTTTCCACAGAAAATATCCAAGCTGACATCCGAAAGCAGGGTTGTCATGCCTGCTTTCACCGTAATATGGCTCATGCTGACACGATGGAACCCACATGGTTTTGTTTTTGGCAGCCTGCGGTAAGGCCGCCTGCGAAGCAGTTCCTCCTTCTGCTCCTCCACAAATGCCCCTTCAATACGTATTCCTTGTTTTTTAGGCTGCACAGTCCCCTTTTGCCGCTTCATATAAACCCCACCCATTGAAAACTTTTCATTCCTGTGTTTTTAACGCTGCCTCTACTGCCGCTAAATTCTCCTTCATGCCAGACACATAACTGTCCGGTGAACCATCTCCCGTCAAAAGAGGATCAATGCAGACAATCAATGCGTTTGTCTCTTTGGCTATTTTCTGTGCATGGGACAGATAGGCTTCCTCAATCAGCAGAAGCGCTGTACCATGATAGCGTATTTCTTCTATCACCTCTGCAATTTCTCCTGCACTCGGTACCTGCTCTTCGTCCAGGGCAAGTTCTGCCAATACTTCCATGCCAAGGCTGTCTGCAAAATAAGCAAACGCTTCATGAAACAATACAGCCGGCATCCCTTCCGTTTTCACAGCAAGCTCCTGCACTTCTAAAGAAAGCTCTTCCAATATTTTATCATACGCATGATATGCCCTCTCATATGCCTCTGCTCCGGAAGAATCCATCTGTTTTAGCCCTTCGCAAAGTATCAAAGCCTGTTTGCGGTAACGCTCAACATCCATCCAGACATGTCCGTTTTCTTCTTGCTCCTGCTCTTCTTCCAAATACTCATGGGCGTGGCTGTGTCCCATACCTTTCAAAAGGTCCATGCCCTGTGTGGCAGCAATCACCAAAAGTTCCGGACAATGTTCTGCTGCCTGTTCTAAAAACAGTTCCATACCTGCACCATTAATTAGAAATGCATCTGCATCCGAAAGCAGCTGCATATCCTTTGTCGTCAGCTGATAGTCATGCAGGCAGCCACTCTGTCCTTGAGTCATATTTTCTACAGCCGTTCCCGGAACCTCTGCAATCAAGTTTTCCGTCAGTACATAAATTGGATAAAATGACGCCACAAGCCGTATTCTCGTTGATTCCTCTTGAAAAGAGCCGTTTTCCTGCCGGACAGTGCAGCAGACTGCATAGCCTGCCAAAGATAACAGCACCATAATACCAAGAAGAAATAAAAGCTTTCGTCTGAACATAGACCCTATGCTTCCTTTCCAAGCCGCAGTGCCCCAATAAATCCAAGCACAAACGTCACTGCCGCTGCCGCCACGGCGCCCACTGAAAACGAATTAATCCCTGCATTCATAAAAATCGGAAACGGTGCAGCTGCCACAAGCCCTAAAATAGCACAGTATGTTTCTCTTTGGTATTTCTTCATCAGATATTCTATCAACTTCGCTACCCAGAAAATTCCAAGCAACACGCCGATTCCAAATGGAAATAAGATGCCTGCACATTTTAAGAAATCCATAACCTGAAAGCCAATCAATGCTTTCACACAATCATTGATAATGCCAATCACTGCGGTATAATAGCCAAGCAGCATCATGACCATTGAACCGCTGACACCCGGAATCACCATAGTTGCCGAAGCCACTATGCCAAGGAAAAATGCAATGATAACATTAGGGACAGAAAGCGTCAGCTCCCGTTCCAGCCCTGTCTTCTGTCCAAGCAGCTGAAGCCCGACCACTAATGCAAAAGCTGCAAGGAACAATGCAATATGCCGTACAGACAGCTTGCCTCCCTTTACTTTTGCAAACAGCATCGGAATTCCGCCAAAAATCAGCCCAATAAACAGCAATGCCGTTGGAAGAGGAAAACGTTCAAACAAAAGCTCCACTGAAAATGCCGACAGCACAATGCCGATTCCCATACCAAGCGCATAAGGAAGCAGTGTCAGTATACTTTTTTTCCATTGTTTCAAGAGGTTGGTAATACAGCCAATAATCGTATCATAAATACCCATTGACACCATCATTGTACCGCCGCTGACACCCGGAATAACATTCGCCACCCCAATCAGCGCGCCTCTGACCATATCTAAAAGAAGTTTCATCGTACCATGTTTCCTTTCATTCTTATGTCCTTTAGACGTTTGCAAAACTCAGTTATTTTGTCCTTAATCAGTGCTGCAAGCAATCAATTTTCTTTTCACACTTCTTCCATCTTCCCGAAGCACCGCATGGGAGCACCAGTCCGCTTGCTCTTACCGGAAGCCCTATTTCATCTGCCGATACCATGCCGCCAAACTTCTGTCTCAGTTCCAGCCCAAGCAGATAAGAAAGCACTGCCGGCTGCAGCCCTGTCGTATAAGAATTAATCAAGAAAAACAGAGGTTCTGGCTTTAATACCTGAACGCAAAGCCGGACAAATGCATGAAGGCTCTCCTCTATTTTCCATATTTCCCCTTTTGGCCCTCTTCCATACGAAGGCGGATCGAGTATAATCGCATCATACCTGTTCCCACGGCGAATTTCACGTTCTACAAATTTTACGCAGTCATCCACTATATAGCGGATTGGCGCTTCTGAAAGTCCAGATGAAGCAGCGTTTTCCTTTGCCCATGACACCATCCCTTTGGATGCGTCTACATGCGTCACGGCCGCCCCTGCCTTTGCTGCTGCTATTGTAGCCCCACCGGTATAGGCAAATAGATTCAAAACCTTAACTTCACGTCCGTCTGCTTTCTCTTTTGCAATCATTTCTCCAAACCAATCCCAATTAACCGCCTGCTCCGGAAACAGCCCCGTATGTTTGAAGCTGAACGGCTGCAGATGAAAGGTCAGGTCTTTATAATGGATGTCCCACTGTTTGGGAAGGTCAAAAAACTCCCAATCCCCTCCGCCTTTGCTGCTCCTGTGATAATGGGCAGAAAGCCGGTTCCACTCCGCCGCTTTTTTCTCTGTATTCCATATTACCTGAGGGTCCGGACGAAGCAGCACATAGCTGCCCCAGCGTTCCAGTTTTTCACCTCCGCTTGCATCTAATACCTCATATTCTTTCCATCCGTCTGCTATCCACATCTTAACCTCCATGCTGCCGCCGGCAGGCGGCTTTCAAATCAGGAAAGGAGCTTTTTTCAACCTATTCTCCCATTCTAATCTCATTTCCGCTCTCTCTGCATTTGATTCACTGCTTTTCCTGCGCCAAGCATCAAATAAAATACCGGCGAGACAACAATCAAAGAGTCGTTTGCCAGACCTGCCGCTAAAAAGCCAACCGTCCCAAGGAAAATCGCAAATCCCATCCATTCTATGCCCCGGCTGAATTTCCTCGCAAAATAGAGTTTGCAGCATTCCAGTGCGTACATAATATAAAATACAAGAAATGCCGCTAAAGAAATTACACCTGTCTGCAGTGCCATCTGCAAATAAAGGTTGTGCGGCCTTGTATAAATGATGCCCTCCGGACTGACACGGTAACGAGCTACATAGTCATTCTGTGGAAACGTAACTGCAAAGGTATCCGGGCCGGAGCCTATAAAAAAGTGCTTTTTAAACAAAGGAATGGTTCTTCCCCAGACATAACCTCTGGCATCCGCTAACGCCTCATAACCCGGCAACGCATTGGCAGCCATCTGACATTCGTCAATTTTTCCGGTATCTGTAATGAATTTATAATTTCCTCGCTCTATCTGGTTTGTAAAATACCATGTTCTGTTGTCTAACGGCAGGCCAAATGCATAGTAATCCTCATAAATTGCTGTTTGGATCGAAATCTCCTCTCCGCTTTTTAACGTTGCATACCCCCATGCCCTGTCCTCTGAATACGTAACAGAAAGCGATTCTCCGTTTTCTGTTACAACATAGGCAAAATCTTCCCCGGTAACCGGCATCTGCACGGTAAACTCTGTATCCTTATACACTACCCTGACGCCGTTTCCTGTTGTATCAATTCCTTTTAGCACATAGTCTTCCTTTTGGATTTCAAACATCTCCTTCAGGCGTCCCATCATCAGGAAATCCTGCTGCCAGTCAAACAGCAGAAACCCTCCTGCTAAAAGAACGACTGCTCCGGTCACTGCATACCAATAACGAAGGACATACGGCGCGGAAAAAACAACCAAAACTACAATCACTGCTGCAAGTGAAATCATTCCGGTACGAGACTGCGATGCAAACAGCATCACAACCAAACCAATTGCAGAAGCAATGCAAGCAATACGCTTCCAAAGAGATTTGCCC
>CAJTZB010000167.1 GCA_910583815.1 uncultured Lachnospiraceae bacterium | reverse complement strand
AGCGCCTATGACAATAAAAGACGGTACCAGCAGGAGCGTCTATCTGCCTGCGGGAACTGTTTGGTATGATTTCTGGGATAATGCGGCCTATGAGGGAGGAGCAAGCTATCAGATTCAGGCGGACTACGACAAGATTCCGGTATTTGTAAAAGACAACTGTATCCTGCCTCTTGCCGAACCGGTGGAGTATGTGGATGCGGATACGGTTTTTGTGATTCATCCAAGGGTTTATGGAAACGGCGGAGAAGGTTCTGTATTGTTTGAAGATGACTTTGAAAGCTTTGCCTATGAGAAGGGCGAGTGGAATAAGGTAGAACTGTCTGTAACTGCCGATGGCCAGATACAGACAGAGCGAACCGGAAATGGAAAAGAACGCTACCGGATTGTCAAAGGGCAATAATCTGGCAGCAGCAGGGTGGTTATTATGGGAGAGATATATTTTGATGCACCAGCGAAAAACTTTGGTGAAGCATTGCCGATTGGAAACGGCAGGCTGGGGGCAATGGTTTATGGCGGCTGTCGTGGAGAGACCATACAGCTGAATCAGGACAGCATTTGGTATGGAGCACCGGTAGACCGTATCAATCCGGATGCGAGAGGGAATTTGGAGGAAGTGAGGAAACTTATTCTGTCCGGAGACATTGGCAAGGCGCAGGAGCTGATGCGTTTTGCCTTTTCAGGAACACCACAGAGTGAGCGTCCTTACCAGCCGCTTGCAAATGCAGAATTGCGTTATCATGGCGTGTCCGGCGAAATAAAGGAATATAAGAGAAGCCTGTTGCTGGAGGATGGCGAAGTACAGGAAACTTATACTTATGGCGAGGGGACACAATGGGCCAAAATACAGAAAACCTATTTTGCGTCCTATCCTGCCGGAGTGTTGGCAGTGCATATGGCAGCAGAGCATGGGCGGATTTCTTTTGACGCATTGCTGCGAAGAGGCAGGTTTTATGAGCACTCCGGCAAGATGGAAGAGCGGACGGTTTATCTGGATGGAACATTAGGAGAAGGCGGGATTGCCTTTTGCGTTGGCATGCGGGCACAGGCGGAAGGAGGAAGCCTGTGTGTGATTGGTGAACATCTGCTTGTCAGGGATGCAAAAGAAGTTACATTGTATATTGCCTGTGAGACCTCTTTTTATGAGAAGGAGTACAAGAACCGAGTAAAAGAGAAGCTTGATGTGGCCGATGCCCTTGGGTATCAGGAACTGAAGAAAGAACATCGAGATGATTATCTGGCATTGTTTGGCCGGGTGCAGTTTAAATTATCCGGAGAGAGCGAAGAAAACCGTTATGCAGAAGATTATTTCCAATATGGAAGGTATCTGATGATTTCTGGCAGCAGGCCGGGAAGTCTTCCTGCCAATCTGCAAGGGATTTGGAATGACAGCATGACACCGCCGTGGGATTCCAAATACACCATCAATATCAACACAGAAATGAATTATTGGCCGGTGGAAAGCTGCAACCTGTCAGAATGCCATCTTCCATTGTTTGAGCATTTAAAACGGATGCACGAAAATGGATGCAAGGTGGCTGAGGAGATGTATGGCTGCGAGGGTTTTGTGGCCCATCACAATACAGATATTTGGGGAGATTGTGCACCTCAGGATATTTATCCGCCTGCGAGCTACTGGGTGATGGGCGGCGCATGGCTGTGTACGCATATTTGGAACCATTATCTGTATACGTCAGACAGAGAATTTCTGAAAGAATATTATCCCATCCTGCATGATGCAGTCCTGTTTTTTAGGGATTTTCTGATAGAAGTCCAAGGAAAGTTAGTGACCTGTCCTTCGGTATCTCCGGAGAATACCTATATCTTGGAAAGCGGAATGAAAGGCTGTGTCTGTGCCGGTGCCTCAATGGACAATCAGATACTGCGGGATTTGCTGCAGATGTATCTGAAAGCTTCTGCCGAGCTTGAGATACAGGATGATTTGACTGCCAGAGCGGATGAAATCTTAAAGCAGCTTCCGGAGATTTCGGTAGGGAAGTATGGGCAGATTATGGAATGGATGGAAGATTATGAGGAAGCAGAGCCTGGGCATCGCCATATATCGCAGCTCTATGCACTGCACCCATCGCATCAGATTACAGTAGACGGTACGCCGGAATTGGCAGAGGCAGCTTCTGCCACGTTAGAGAGAAGGCTTGCGCATGGAGGAGGCCATACCGGATGGAGCCGTGCATGGATTGTGAATTTGTATGCAAGACTTGGAAACGGTGAGGCAGCATTGCAGAATTTAAGGGAACTGTGGTCGCGTTCTACTTTCCCAAACAGGATGGATAATCATCCTATGGGAAGTGGTGCTGTTTTCCAGATTGATGGAAATTTTGGCGCAACAGCAGCGATTGCAGAGATGTTTCTGCAGGCGAATGAAGAAAGGGTATTGCTCTTGCCTGCATTGCCGTCTGAATGGGCAGAAGGCAGTATCAAAGGATTGGCAGTTCCCGGAGGAGCTTTGATAGATCTGTCGTGGTCGGATGGAAAGCTGCTTGGCTGTACTATTAAGGCAGTGCAGGATTATCATGGTAAGTTTTATTACTGTGGTCTGTGCAAACAGGTTTCTTTGCAGGCAGGACAGGAAGGCAGTCTGGAATTTCCTGCGTGTTAGAGGCATGTTGACATCTGTACACCGATGCTAACATGATTTGATATATTCTTTAAAATGAGAGGGGAAAGTTATGGGAAGAAAAAAGAAGAGTAATCGCATTGTTGCGGTGCTTTTGCTTGTCACCATGCTGTTGGCAGGATGTAAGACAGCAGCAGAACAGCCTGATGGACCAGAGGCTTCTGGGACGCCAAGCGCGGAGCCAACAAAGGAACAGAAGGAACCGACAAAAGGACCGACAAAGGAGCCAGAAGAGGAAAAAAACAATGATTCTGGAGCGGTCTATGATAAAACCGCAGGCAATATTTTCACAGAGGTGACAGGAGAACATGCACTTACAGTCGGGGTAAACCAGTCAGAGCCTTCAACAACAGATGTGATTATCTTAGGAGATGCTGACTCAGAAAAGGCGCATCAGGTGATAGTCCCGGCGCCGGTCCGTGGGGAGGATCTCTATGGAGAAGACTATGTGCAGATGTCCGACAGCAAAAATTATATGACATTTCAGGTAGCAGTAGACCCATCTTCTTATAATTATATTACAGTAAAGATGTGGGGCGGCGACCACGGTGCTTATTCTGCGATGATTCTGTACAATGAAAACAACGGAACTTTAAGAGAACAGGATTATGGGACGGAATGGCCGCTTCTTGACTATCTGAACGGAGAGGCAGAACAGGATGGCACTTATTATTATGCAACTTACCGTCTGCCTATTAATCTGACGTTCAACAAAACAGAAGTGACATTGCAGCTGCGCCACTATGGCAATGTGGATGCATATGACCTTAATAACGATGGGATTAAGTACACGGATACAGACCGCTTAAGCCGGAGGATTTACCGGATTTATTCCCATACCGATCCTTGGTATGACCGTGCAGAAGCAGGAGCGGTCGGCGAAAAGAAAGAACTGGCGGAACATACCTATTATGCAAAGTCGCAGCAGGAGCCTGCGTATGATGCCATTTATCGCTGGCTGAATGAGGCGACGGAAACAATTGTTTCTTGGCAGCTGTATGGAGAGGCGTTTGAAGCAAATGTTGCTGCAGGAAAAGTCCCGGAGATTGCAAGAGGCGCTTTATTAAAGGGAGGAAAGGCAAATGCCGAATACGCAGATATGGATGCCTTCGCGCATGCCTATTATTCCAAGACATTAAGCGGAAATGCCGAAAACATCAAAATGATGTATGGCATGGCTCTGGCATACACATTAGAAGGCAATACATATTACCAGAGCAAAGAGCTTTTGGAGCGGATGTGTGCATTATGGGATTTCTATGTACGTGCGCAAGGAACGAACGGAGGTTTTGGCTCTTCGGCTTCGGACTGGATTGGCATTTCAGAACAGGAAGGAAAGGCTTATAACAGTGAAGGAAGGCAAGTGGCGGATTCTATTATTGCCGCAGGAGAGAAGTCAATTGCTGAAACTTTTGTCATGTTATATGATGCAGTAGAACAGGCAGGACTGCTGGATGCACGGATAGACTATAATCTGGATGGGGTTCTTGCAGAAGACGAGACAAGAAGGGCGGCCTATTACCGTATGTTCTGTGCAGGTGCAGAATGGGGAGCAGAGTACAACCATAGAGAGTGTGTCAATCAGGACCTGCTGAATATAACGATGCTCTATCATTTCAGAAATGCAGCGGCACTGCTGGGAGAAGCGCCATATACAGAAGAGTATATTTTCGAGCGCCTTTATGCAGGGCTTGGCATTACCAAGCATACCTACCAGTTAAGCGACGGAACGCAGTTTGCACATGGTGGCTGGCAGTTTTCGGCCAAGAGCGCACTGGCTCTTGAAACATTTGGAAACGCAGCAGGAGGTTACTGCGGAAATTATGGCATGAACTGTGCTTCCATTTTATATGATTTCGCATATCTGACAAAGGACGAGAAGATAATCAGGCAGGCATTGAAATCTGTAGAAAGCAACACGTATTTCTTTGATTTGGTAACAGGAAGCGACGGAGTGGCTGTGCTTAGAAAGGAAGAGGTTATCAATACCAGAAATACCTATATGCCCGGCAGAATTGCTTTTACGCCGGGCGGGCAAAACTTCCTGACGGTTGCGCTTGGCAGCGAAGCAGGAAAGAGGATGCTGGAGCTTTATTTGCAGAGCGGATTCTGGAAAATGGAACTGGCGGCTCCGTCTTTGGTAGGTGCAGATACGTTTCGGCATCTGGCTGATTTAGTGACTGTGGAAGGCCTGAAAGAATGCCTGCAGGCTACCATGTTGGAAAAGGATGAGAATGGAATTTCATATCATTACGACTTGGGAACGGACTATGTCCTGCCAACCGAAGAAGGGTTTGGGGATTATGTCTGGACGGACGAGATGGCAAGATGCGTGGTGGTACGGAATGGAGATGAATTTTTCAGAGCCGTGCTAAACTGGAGAATAGAGTACAATGGGAAACGGCTCTATGAAAATGCATCCGTCAACAATGTGCTGCGGGTACATGGATGGAATACCAATGAAGTCTATACGGCAACAGTGAATATGAAGAGCCCATTTGGCTTCGGAGGAGTTTATACGGCAAGATATGGCGACTATACGATTATCATGAACTCGTCAGAAGACCATAGCTATGACATTACTTTGGCTGGAAGCGGCAAGGACTGTACGGTCGATTTGGTAAGCGGGCAGAAAGTTTCTTTTGGAGAGGCTGTTA
>CAJTZB010000166.1 GCA_910583815.1 uncultured Lachnospiraceae bacterium | reverse complement strand
TCATAATAAGCTCTGTTCCGAAGAATGTTTTTGTATTAAATATATGAGCAAAACATCTAATTCATACAAATGATTTACTGAATCATAAAATCAATCAATGGCCAGATTTCTTCACTTTCATAGCCAAGCCGCCATGCTGCAATACCTGAAACATTAGCTTCTGAAATAATTTGGAGTTTCCGGGTTAAAGAATCCTCGTCTTCCATCCACATTTTATAGACCGTGCCGTCTTTTTCATATTCTACATAATTTTGCGCTGTCTTTTCATCCCATGACGCACTTACACCATTCTGTACAAGCACACTCTCTGCTCCTGCCATTGTAAGGGCCTCGGAAGACAATGAAATCTGACCTTCCGTCTCCTTCTCTTTCCAAAGACGTGTATAGAATGGAATTCCCATTATAATGCGTTCTCTTGGCATTTTGGCAAGTGTATTGTTCACGGCTTCTTTTACAAAATTAATAGAGGACACAGAACCCGCTTCCGGTGAGCCGCTGTAATGCTCATCATATGCCATGATAATCACATAGTCTACTACTTCACCCTGTGTTTTCAAATCATAGAATTCGTTGTACGGAGCCGGGACATAGTTGTCTACAGAAAGCACAAGCCCTGTATTTCGGCATTGTATTGACAGTTCTTTCAGGAACTGGATAAAGTGTGCCCCGGTTGAAGTAGACAACGTCTCAAAGTCAATATTAATGCCATCCAATTCGTACTTCTTTGCATCATCTATCAGGTTTTGAATCAAGTTAGCTCTTGCCGCAGTACTGGACAGAACCTCAAAGGTACTGACATTTTTATCAAAGTTATCTACTAAAGCCCAGACCTGAAGCCCCTTACTATGTGCTTTCTCTACATAAGCAGCATCTGCAAGGGAACTGATATTCCCTTTTTCATCTGCAAGGCGATACCATGTTGGGGCAATCACATTCAGCCCAGTTGTCCCTTTTAGTATGTTATCAAGCTTTGCATTTGCTTCTGGTACTGTTATCTGATGCCAGCCAAGACGCACTTTTTCTTCCATTGTATGATACGTATATACAGGCGCCTGATAACTGCTCTCACGTACCTCATAATAGGATTCATTCAAAAATTTTCTCTGTACATAACCATAAATACCATCCTGTGTCATTACTTTAATAAAACTTCTTCCGGCAGTCCCTGTACCACCAATATAATACAATTTTGCTCCCTCTTGAAGCTGCACAAGAATCTCGCTTTTAATACTTGGCTCTACCCTAAGCGGAGCTTCCTCCACCGTATTATAATATAAAAAGTCCACCCACTGATAATGTACAATCAGGCGGTTTGGATTGCTGTAGTATTCAAATTCCACATTAGAAAACAGTTCAACAAACTCAGCAGAGACAAAATAAGTCCCGCCCATGTTCCGAAGCGCCGGAGCGGAAAGTTGTCTTTCTTCCTGATTTATATTATAATGTGCTTCCCCTTCTGATGCTTGAATCAGTTCGGTTGGCAATGCAAGTAGCAGCACATGCTCTGCCTCATCCAGATAAAAATCACTATTTAACAGCGTTTTGACCGTTTCATATGGCAAATAAATTCCGCCGTCTGCCAAAACTGCCCTCTCTTCTTGTGTTGTTGTTTCCAATATTACAATTGCTTCTGTTTCATCTACCACATAATATTCATTCAGTGCCATCATACAGTCATTTGGCATATATTTCTTTATCATTGCAATAATTAGCAATATTATGACAAGGCAAGTTAAAATCGCACTTCCGATTACTTTTATCTTCATTGATTTACTCATACTAATCCCCATTCCAATAAGTATTCTGGCTTATTTCCTGATTATTCTCTTGTTAGAACTGCTTACTGCGGCAATCGTTCTACAAAATCCGCAGTATTTGCTTTATAGAGTAGTATAGCAAATTTTTTATTTTCTGTCATTAAAAATCTTAACGGCAGGAGAGGAAAATGCTCCCTGTTCTTGAGCGGACGGATGCCCCCTCTCTCTGCCGTAAGATTCCTGCTGTTCCCGCCCTGCATGGGTGAAAGGAGAACATCTGTGACGAGTCTTTCCTTCCTTTGGATTACAACAGGTTACTGTGTAACAGAAAGCAGTTTTTCTAAAAGCCTCCTGTTTTCTTTGGAACAATAAAATAACGGCATACGAAGAGTAAGATAAGCAACCACATATGTTTTTCCAAATTCCCGCATGGCAAGCTTGGCATCGCCTTCTGTAAGCACAAGCGCCGCCTGCTGCGTCCGTGGTGCATCATCTAATGTCTGGTGCCAAAAACGAGTGGTATACTCTGACATACTGCCTACACAAAACCAGCATGTAAAAGCAATTCCTGTGGCAAGTGGCGTACTGGTTCCCAAATCGCAAATAATACAGTCATACCCTCTGCCACGCCAACCTCTGACCTCCTGCAGAGCAACATGCTCCGCTATCGTAATTCCGTTTTGTTCCCATACAAAGCCATGCCGTTCTTCCCATTCTTTTATGCTGTCCTCCTTCAGACTATTTTGCCCCGATGGACGGCTGCACATAAGAAACAATACCCGTTTTCCCTTTTTGCTAAAATAGGCTGCGAGTGCCGTTGCCAAGACGGTACCATGATAATCTGTCGGGATTCCGGTTACTGCAAACAGGCTTCCTGCCTGAGCTGCCTCTGATTTTTTATGCGAAATCCGCTCTATTTCCTGTTTTACCTGTTCTGCAGATGTATAGAGCTTCTTCCCTTTTCTTAGACAGTTCTGTACAATATCAAAAAAGCCCTTTGGTGATTTTTTTGCATGAAATAGCATATACTCTAACAGCCTGCCCAGTCCGTAAATGTCCGTCTGCTCTGAGAGGTGTCCTGCTTCTGCCTGTTCCGGGGCATAAAATCCAGGGCTTCCAAAAAACGCCCCTATTGGTTGTCCCTGTTTCTGGCATATGGCACTGCCGAAATCAATCAGCTTTATCTGACAATCCGAGATCAGAATATTTTCTGGTTTTAAATCCAGATGCAGGACCCTGTGAGCAGGATTATGAATATAATGGAGTAATTCGCACAACTGCTTGGAATATGTAAGAAGTAATACATCAGAAAGGCTTTTCAGCCTTAGAAAATACTGTCTTAAACTTTCTCCCTCTATGAACTCCTCTATCAGATACGCGGCTGTATCAGATTCTATAACATCGTATATGATAGGAATAGATGGGTGATGAAACTGTTGTAACAGCTTCGCTTCCTGTACCAGACTCCCATATTGGGGATGCGTTTTCTTAACTGTCTTAATTACACGTCGGCAGGCAAGCGCCTTATGTTCAACAAGAAAGACTTCTCCGCCGATGCCCTGATGCATCAGCTTCAGAAAGTGGTACTTATCCGATAATGCTTTGGGTAACATAAACTCCTTTCTGCCGCGGCAACGGCGATATTATATATTTGGCTTTGTGGTTTTATTATATGTCTTACCCAGGAAAATTTCAAGCAGAAACTCTTCTTACAGCCTCCAAAGTTTTGGAACGGTTTTCGTGCATGTCGCCAAAAAAATCAGTAACTTTTTGGCAAGTTTATCAAGCACTACAAATTTTTTTAATATATTATGATATTGACTTTGCTTTCGATTTCCATTATACTTTTTGTTACTTAAGTAAAGTATAAACATAAGCAGCGTTCCCAACAGAACACCTCTGGATTTTTAGCACAAAAGATCCGGCTCTGGTAAGCAAGAAATGTTGGGAAGTTCTGCAGAACTTAAAATAAGGAGGTAAGCACTATGAAAATCGAGAAAATCAGTGACACTCAGATACGCTGCACTCTGAACAGGCAGGACCTTGCAGAGCGCGAACTAAAAATCAGCGAACTTGCTTACGGCTCCGACAAGGCTAAGGCATTATTCCGAGAATTGATGCTCCAGGCTTCTTATGAATGTGGTTTTGAAGCAGATGATATTCCTCTTATGATAGAAGCAATCCCGATTTCATCCGATTCCCTTGTCCTTGTCATGACAAAAGTAGAGGACCCTGATGAATTGGACACTCGTTTTTCCAACTTTTCTTCTTTCAAAGAACAGTCCGGAGAAGATACATCCTCTCTCCCTTCTGCCTTCGCAGACGAAATTCTGGAATGCTTCGGGCAGCTTGGCGAACTGCTTGGCAAGGCAAAAGACAGCGCCGAAAAAACTTCAAAACCGGAACCATCAGAAGATACTGCTTCCACTGCCACAGAACAGAACAGCCATGTATCTCTTGCAAAGGTATTTTCATTTCCAAGCTTAAAATCAGTAACTTCTCTCGCTGACATCATTGCACCCTATTACTTTGGAGAAAACACTTTATACAAAGATACTGCAGCATCACGCTATTACCTTGTAGTAAAAATCTCAGAACATACACCAGAAGAATTCAACAAAGTCTGCAATGTAATCGCAGAATACGGCATCCCAGAGCGTACTGCATATGCTTCGCTTTCCTATTATGCAGAACACTATACACCCATCGTTGAAAAAGATGCCGTACAGACACTTGCAGTACTGTAGATACACAGCAATTATAACAAAAGGGTGTCCCAAAAGCCACAAAATAGCCAATGGGACACCCCTTTTTTGTTTTTCTGCCTGCTCTTCTGCCGCTTATTTGCTGCTTAAATATGCATTGATCTCTTCTACCAACGGATCTACATCCAGCCCATGCACCATACATGCCTCTTCCAGAGTTTCTCCCTGAGCAGACGGACATCCGATACAATGCATTCCATAGTTCAGCAGAATTTCAATAATATTCTGGTCTGTCTGAATGGTCTCACCAATCGTCATATTTTTTGTAACGCTTGCCACGGTTCCATTCCCTCCTTCTAACGGCCTGCCTGCCCCTGCACTTTTTTTCTGCAGACACGGCAGAGTTTCCGCCGATTCTCATTATATTCCACAGATTGGACAAACGTCAAGACGCTATTTTCTCAAATAATGCAAAGTACCAAAAAAATCACCTTGTATTTTTTTCTGTTTTATATTAGAATAAGGACAGACACAGCAGAAAGCTCAAAAAGCGCATTTTCTGTTGTTATGAATAAAAAAGGAGGACACGGCTATGGCATATAAAATCAATGATGGCTGCATCAGCTGTGGCGCTTGTGCTGCTGAATGCCCAGCAGGCGCTATTTCCGAGGGAGCTTCCCATTACGAAATCGATCCGGATGCTTGCTTAGACTGTGGCGCTTGCGCTGCTACCTGCCCAACAGGTTCCATCGAGCAGTAATAAACTGTCACTTATGACAATCACAAGAATGCGAAGCAAATAAATTTGCTCCGCATTTTTTGTCTTATGATAGCGTCGGTGTACAGATGGCAACACGCCTCAACCCATG
>CAJTZB010000165.1 GCA_910583815.1 uncultured Lachnospiraceae bacterium | reverse complement strand
CATGCATTACTGCTTCACATCTTTGATACTGAAGCTGACTCTTCCCATCTTGTCTTTGCCAAGGCAGACTGCCTTTACCACATCACCAAGTGTCAGAACATCTTCCACATGTTCAATGCGCTCCTTTGCAACCTTGGAAATATGAACCATTGCTTCCTTACCAGGTGCAAACTCAAGGAATGCACCAAATTCCTTGATGCTGACTACTTTGCCTTCGAGTACTTGTCCCTCTTCAAAATCCGTAACAATAATATTAATCAGCTTCACTGCCTTTTCCATGCTTAACATATCTGTACCGCAGATGGAAACTGCGCCTTCATCTGTAATATCAATCTTAACGCCGGTCTGCTCGATGATGGCATTGATTGTCTTGCCCCTTTGCCCAACAACATCTCCAATCTTTGCCGGGTCAATCTGAATCTGGATAATCTTTGGTGCATATGGGCCAACTTCTGATCTTGGCTCGGCAATAACCGGCTTCATGCAGGTTTCCATAATGAACATTCTCGCTTCGCGGCATCTTGCAATTGCACCTTCAACAATCTGCCTTGTCAGACCATGAATCTTAATATCCATCTGGATGGCAGTAATGCCGTCTTCCGTACCGGTCACTTTAAAGTCCATATCGCCAAAGAAGTCTTCCAGGCCCTGAATATCAGTCAGAAGAATATAATCATCATCTGTCTCTCCCGTTACAAGACCACAGGAAATACCGGCAACCATCTTCTTAAGCGGAACGCCTGCAGCCATCAAAGACATGCAAGAAGCGCAAGTGGAAGCCATCGAGGTAGAACCGTTGGATTCAAACGTCTCAGAAACCGTACGGATAGCATATGGGAAATCCTCTTCAGAAGGAAGTACCGGAATCAGCGCACGTTCTGCCAAAGCACCATGTCCAATTTCACGGCGGCCCGGACCTCTTGAAACCTTTGTCTCACCTACCGAATAAGATGGGAAATTATAATGGTGCATATAGCGCTTGGACGTTTCAAACTCATCCAGGCCATCCAGTCTCTGTGCATCAGAAAGAGGAGCCAGTGTACATACGTTACAGATCTGCGTCTGTCCTCTTGTAAACATCGCAGAACCATGCACTCTTGGAATAATATCAACTTCTGCAGAAAGCGGACGAATCTGTGTGATTTCACGGCCATCCGGACGCTTTTGATCCTTCAGAATCATCTTACGAACGGTCTTTTTCTCATACTGATATACAGCCTCCTCCATAACAGAAAGCCATTCCTCATTGTCGGCAAACGCCTCAGCCAGCTTGTCCTTTAACTCGCGGATTCTTTCTTCGCGTACCTGCTTCTGCTCCGCAAACATAATGTTCTCCATCTCTTCCGGAGGAACAATCTCACGGATGGCTGCAAACAGTTCTTCCGGAACTGCGCAGCTTGTATATTCATGCTTTGGCTTTCCGCACTCTGCCACAATAGTATCAATAAAAGCAATAATCTGCTGGTTTACCTCATGTGCTTTATAGATAGCGTCAATCATCAGTGCTTCCGGTATTTCGTTGGCACCTGCTTCAATCATAATAACCTTTTCTCTTGTGGATGCCACAGTCAGTTTTAAATCAGAAACCGTAAACTGGGACGCACTTGGATTGATTACAAATTTTCCGTCAATTAAGCCGACCTGCGTCGTAGCACAAGGTCCGTCAAACGGAATATCAGAAATTGCAACTGCAATCGCAGAACCAAGCATTGCCGTCAGCTCCGGCGCACAGTCAGGGTCTACGGACATTACCATATTATTTAATGTAACATCGTTTCTGTAATCTTTTGGGAATAATGGACGCATTGGACGGTCGATGACACGAGAAGTTAAGACAGCATTCTCAGACGCTTTTCCTTCTCTTCTTGTGAAGCCGCCTGGGATTTTGCCGACTGCATACAGCTTTTCTTCATATTCTACACTTAGTGGGAAAAAGTCAATTCCTTCCCTTGGCTTTTCGGAAGCGGTGGCGGTAGACAGCACCGTTGTTTCCCCATAATGCATAAATGCAGCACCATTCGCCTGTGCAGCTACCCTGCCAACATCCACAGTTAACGTCCTGCCTGCAAGTTCCATAGAAAAACTCTTATAGCTCATAAAACTCTCCTTTAAATGATATTTACGAAGCCCTCCGAAACAACTGAAAAGCACATTCTCTCGGAATGCGGATTTCAGAAGTCTCGGAACCATTGCTTCGCAGCTTACAGTACCAGCCATTATCTGGCATGGTACTGCTTTTTTATTATACGCTCTTTTTCATGAAAAATCCAGTACTATTTACGGCATGTCCGGTTCTTCAAAAAGCATACCTGAAAAATCATTGTACTCCTTTGTATGCCTTACAAAGAGCAGCATACTCTTCTGCCGTAATCGGCAAAATCCCGCCGTGGCGCTTTAAGTTTTTTCCCATATCGTATTCTTCCGGAGAAAGAATACGGAACTCACCGGAAAGCGGATTCTTTGAAATAAGAGGAAGATAGCCTGCATTTTTGTGGTACTGATCTACAAGCAGACAAAGTTCCCCTTGCTGCCTTAAGTAAAATGCAATAGGCCCTTCTACACCCGAAAGCGCATCCAGCGCAGGACAGGAAATTGCAGTAAAGTTCTCTTTATCCAGCGTTTTTCCAAAATCCATCCGGATATTTTTTGTTGTCTCATCTTTGGAAAAGCGAAGATAGCCTTCTGGAATTTTAATAATGTCAGTATCAATCACATGGTTAGCACGTTCAATATAAAGCTCCGGCTCTGAATATGTAACAAAATCTTTTGTATAAGAAGCAAAAATGCGCTGCTTTGCCTTTTGGTCTTCTGGAAACTTTGTCATGGATGCCCAGAACACAAAAAACTCTTCTTTCTGCTCATCATAGACTGCTTCCGGCGCCCAGACACATCCGCTTTCTTGAATACCTATCTCACTGCTCCACGGTTCGCTCCAATGCACCAGATCCTTGGACTTCCAGACAATAATGCTCCTGCTTCCTTCATATTGCGCCGCATCCCATCCCTTTCCGGAAGCAATCTGTAAATCCGTTGCAATCAGATAGCATACGCCATTCCTTTCATCTCTTATTAAAAATGGATCCCTGACCCCTTTTTCTCCAAGTTCAGAAATTAACACCGGCTTACCGGCATTCAAATCATTCCAGTGCAGCCCATCCTTGCTGACTGAAAAATAAATCTGCTCGCCCAGTTTATTCTCCCCGATAAAATGTGCGAATAAATAAGCACCATAATCCATAATCATATATGCCTTTCTATAACCTATCATATCCGTGCCGCTGGCACAAAGAATCTTACATAGCACAGAAGCAGACCTTTAAAGCCTCCGCCCAAAAGGTCTGCTTCTTTCCTCAGTCGTACTTGTCTTTTAAATTCTCAATTTCCTCATCTCCAAATGTATCTAACGGCTTGCTTAGCATCTGCTCTGTACGAAGCGCGGATGCTTCTTCCTTATAGCGTTTTTCGACCCCTGACTTTGAAATATAGGATAATACTGCCGCAACAAACAGCACGCCTCCAACAAGAAGGATAATGACAGCAAACATTTTGGCACTGCTTCCGACAGAAGTAGCCACCTCTGTATAGGATTGGATGCCCTTTGCCATCACTTCGTCATTTGTATAAGAGTCATCATACCAATATTTATAAATCTCATCAATCAGGTCATTGATTTCCTTATCCGAAAAATGCGGTGCCGCTTTTTCTCCAAGCCACCAAGCCCAGTAATCTACATTATCGCAATACAGAAGCAATATATGGTTTTCGTCTGAAAACAGTCTGCTATAAAGCTCTTTTGCATAGGCATCACATGTACTTGCAGAACTTCCATAGTCCCCTATCGTATAAAGATACAGGGGAAGCCCTGTTTTCTGATAAAATTCCTCAAGTGCTGCTTCTGTTCTGTGCGTTGTCTTTAAAAAGTCCTGGTCCGTCACGTAGCCGGCATATTTTGTACCATCCAGCACCGTCTTTTCGTATGATTTCCCCTTTGCAGAAACAAAAAAGAAAATTCCGACTGCTGCAACAATAGCTGCAATAAGCATCAGCCTGACTGCTCCCTTTTTTCTGTCCCCTGCTTCTTTTGCAAGTTGTTCCGTACGGTTTATCTTCTGCTCCGGGGTCAGCGGCTTTGGCACTATCGGCTGGCTCTTATGGTTCTCTTCTGATGTCCGGTTTCCGGCAGGGTTTCCGCTTCCGGTAGGATTTCCGTTTCCTGCAGAATTCCCACCGTTATTGATTACTACGGTCCTTCCGCTTCCAAATATCGGCGGAATAAAGACAGTCCTTGGTCTTGGCGTTCTTCCAAAACCTCCGCCAAAACCAAATCCTCCACCACCGAAGCTTCCGCCGGAACTGCTTCTGCTGCTCCCGCCGCTCCTAGAAAAGCCTCCGCCACCAAGTCCGCTTCTGGAAAAACTTCCGCCGCCGCTCCGACCGCCACCACGGCCTCCGCCTCCGGCTCTTCCCATTGGCCTACCTCCTATTTTCAGTTCTGCGATGGCTTTTTGACATACAAACCGTTAAGCCTTCTGTCTGAGCCATCGCTGTTTTTTCATTATTTTCCAAGGTTTGCCTTTAATGCTGCAAGTTCTGCTTCAATATCAGCATTTGCAGCACCATATTTTTCCTTTAAGTCTTCAATTTTTGCATCTGTGCCTTTGTTCAGTTCTGCCATTGCTTCTGCCTTGTCAAGCAGCTTATCTGCCTTTGCTTCCATCCGCTCAAATGCAGCAATGCTGTCGTTTGCGCTAGATGCAGTACTGCCTATCATATTGTTGATTCTTTCCTGCGTCTTGGCAACTGCCATCTTGCCTTTAATCATTTCTTTTCTTGCATTCAGCTCGTTGATGTCATTCACCAGCTTATCATGCATGCTGCGCATATTGTCTGCATTCTGATGTGCAAGGTTGTATGCTTCTGTGAGGCCTGCCAGCTTGCCTTCAATGCTTGCCTTTTCTGTCAGGAACTTACGGGCATCGTTGTCATTGCCTGCCTGAACTGCCTTTGCAGCATAGGAGCCAAGTTCTGCGATTTCCTTTTTGCACTCTTCAAGTGCGCGCTCTGCTCTTTTTTCTTCTGCAATAACACCTGCGGTCTCTTCCTTTACTTCTGCAAGGTCATCCGCAAGGTTCCTCATCAGCTGGTCGATCATCTTTTCCGGATCCTCTGCCTTATCCAGCAGTGCGTTAATGTTGGAAGCCATAATGTCTCTAAATCTTGCAATAATACCCATATTTATTCCCATCCTTTCTTCATAGAGGTCAGACCGCTGTCTGTTAATCAACGATACCCTCTTTACATTCAATATCTTCTCTTATCTGCGTAAAAAAGTCAATAAGAAATAGATTAAAATTTTGTTACTTCTGATATTTTTTCAGCCAGACAGCAATCCGGTTTCTTCCTG
>CAJTZB010000164.1 GCA_910583815.1 uncultured Lachnospiraceae bacterium | reverse complement strand
ACCGTGCACACCGTATTGGGCAGACGAATTCCGTACATGTAATTAAACTGATTACAAAAGGAACCATTGAAGAAAAAATCTATAAACTGCAAAGAAAGAAAAAAGAGCTTTCAGAATCCGTGATTGAAGCAAAAGAAGTATTTATCAGCTCTCTTTCCAAAAAGGAGCTGGAAGAACTGTTCTCTTTTGATGGCTGAGAAACTGCTGCAGAATTGGCTGTGTTTTGTCAATCTGCGGCAGTTTCTTCTCTTGGAAGTGTAAAAATAAATTCTGCTCCTTTGGCATGGTTTCTGGCATAAATATTTCCATGATGGGCATGGATGATCGTTTTACAGATAGAAAGCCCGATTCCGCGCCCCTTATATCCGTCGGTTTCTGATTTCTGTGAAATATCAACCGCATCAAACAACGTTGCCATCAAGTCTTCCGGAATCCCGATTCCATAGTCTTTGATATGAAAAATCACATTTTCATCGTCTGCTTCAATAAACAGTTTCACATTTTTCACGCTGTTTGCATGCACCACCGCATTTTCAAGCAGATTGATAATTACCTGTTCAATTAAGATTGCATCCATTGGTACAAACAGGATTTCATCAGGAACCGATACATCAATCACAGAATCCGGACAGCGTTTGGAAAGCCGCTGAAGCGCTTCTGAAACCATCTCTTCCACAGGCTCCAGCGATTTGCTGATAGTCTGTGTTTCTCCATGAATCCTCGTGACAGTAAGAAGATTTTCCACCATATTAAGAAGCCAGTTTGCATCGGTATGAATCGAGGCCACCAGTTCCTGCCTGGCTTCTTCGTCAAGCAAAGTTTTGTTTTCTAAATAAGCAGCGCTGTTTCCAATAATTCCGGTCAAAGGAGTGCGCAGGTCATGGGAAATTGCACGAAGCAGATTGGCACGCATCCGTTCCTTTTCTGCTTCGGCAAGCTGCTTCTCATGTTCTGAAAGCGCTTCTGCCTGTGCAATCAGCCGTTTTGTCATCGTGCTTATCATCAGTCCAATGACAAGCATTCCAAGAAAGACAACCGGATAACCATTCAGTAGGAAATTCAGCTTAAAATATGGGTACGTAAACATATAATTTGTACAGACTACAACAAACAGGGAGGCAAATACCGAGTAACGGTAGCCGCACGTATATCTTGCAATCAGTACAATAGCGAGCGAAAAAAATGCTACAATAGAAATAATGCTGTTGCTTCCGGACACATGGAACAATAGGAGAGAGAGCAGTGTAAATCCAGAAAGAACCAGTACTGTAAACAAAAAGCTAAACAGATGTGGATATTTCTTTTTGACACAGAATATCATCTTGGTCATGGCACGGTTATGCTGCTTCATAAGGAATTGTAATAGTCCTCCAATAATGTATCTAAGTATCTCTCTGGCAGCTCAGGGTACTCCTGCATAATTTTTTCTTTCATCGCATCCATTTGTTTTAAATATAAAATCTCTTCACTCAGTTCAGGTTCTGCCATTGCGTCCAGTACTTCTTTTGGAAACTCTTTGGCAAGATAGGCACGCAGCCGCTCGCTTTGTGTCTCTTCCTTTGCGGCTTCTTCCTTTAAAGAGCTTGTCTTTTTTAAAGAACTGATACCGATAAAAAAGAAGGCTGCCACCATAATGGTCATCATGACAAGCGAAAACGGCGAATTCATAATAGAAAGAATTCCAAACATATTACACAGGTCAAAAACCAAAAGAGCCACTGCAAAGCCAAGAAACATAAAGCCAGAAGAACGGTATTCCTGATAACGGTCTTTTGCCTCTACGTAAACAGAAGAGGCTTCTTTTTCCGGCTGCTTTTCTTTCAGCTTTGCACTAGGTCCGTCCTGTTTGGCATCAACATACAGAACAGTACGCATTTCCTTCGTTGCTTCCTTTACATCTTTTTTTGGAACATACACCGAATAGAGGCGTACAGAAGCATCCGTTTCCTCGGTTTCTTCTGCAATAGTTTCCCTGCTTTTTTCTGTTTCTTCCTCTGAGCTTTCGTTTATTTCTTCTTTCATGTGTATTCCGCAATGGGCAAGGTAGGCAGTCACCTTGGACTTCATTGCCTCATCGTCTGTCTGAAACAGCAGGACATATTCCTCTGCCTGCTCTTCCTTTAATTCTTCTAACAGTTCCACATTACAATCCGGACATACAGTAATTCCGGGGCGGTATTCATTTTTGCAGTTTGGGCACCATGCCATAACGTGATTTCCTCCATTCGTTCTTCATTGCTTTCAGTATAAAAAATTTCCACTGCAACGTCAATAATAAACTGCGAATATCTCGCATAACTATAGGACAAGAAGAAAAATACGGCGTCCGGAAGGAATGCCGCAGAGCTAAAATAAGAGAGGGGATTAATTATGGACCGCGAAAGAAAGCTCCAGGGATTTTTTATCCGTTTTTTGTTGGCAGGTTTTTCCTGCCTTGTCTTTGCTGTTATGAAACTGCTTCCGTTTTGCAGCGAAATAGTGGAAAAAATTTTCAACTATGTGACATCAGACATTGTTTTCTTACATTGAATGTGATATAATGAATTTTACTTGGCACAATTTTGCGTTCTTTTAGGAAGGGCGCTTTGGCATAGAGAAACACGCAAAAAAATCAGAGATTTTCTAACCGGGAAGGTAAGGCAGCACAAACTTCTTTTCCGGATGGAAAGCCGCCTGTAGCGGCAGAATGGTGGTTATCGTGAGAAAACTTGCTTTGTCGGATGAAATTTTAATGCAGGTCGAAAAACCAGCAAGATATATCGGAAACGAAATTAATATGGTAGTCAAGAATCCAAAAGACATGGACATCCGCTTCTGTATGTGTTTTCCTGATGTCTATGAAATCGGCATGTCCCATCTTGGCATCCAGATTTTATATGATATGTTTAACCGCAGGGAAGACACATACTGCGAACGTGTATACTCACCTTGGGTGGATATGGACAGGCTTCTTAGAAAGCATCAGATTCCGTTGTTTGCGTTAGAATCTCAAGACCCAATACGGCAATTTGACTTTTTAGGAATTACGCTTCAATACGAAATGTGCTATACAAATATCCTCCAGATATTAGAGCTGTCGCAAATTCCCCTGCTTGCCAAAGACCGGACCGAAGACGATCCTATCGTTATTGGTGGCGGGCCTTGTGCATTTAATCCGGAACCGCTCGCTGACTTTTTTGACTTCTTCTACATTGGAGAAGGAGAAACAGTCTATGATCAAGTGTTAGATGCCTATAAAGAAAACAAAAAAAATAACGGTACAAGAAAGCAGTATTTGGAAAAAGTTGCAGAAATTGAGGGCATGTATGTGCCTATGTTTTATGATGTGGTGTATCACGAAGATGGAACTCTGGCATCGTTTACGCCAAACAATCCACATGCAAAACCAAAAATCCGCAAACAGGTTGAAATGCAGCTTTCTGATACCTTTTATCCGGAAAAACCTCTTGTTCCGCATCTTCGTGCCATACAGGACCGGGTCGTACTGGAAATCCAGCGTGGCTGCATTCGCGGCTGCCGGTTTTGCCAGGCAGGTATGCTCTATCGCCCAATCAGGGAACGAGACGTGGAATTTCTAAAACGGCGCGCAGTAGAAATGATACAAAACTCCGGCCATGAGGAAATTTCTTTAAGCTCACTTAGTTCAAGTGATTATTCTGCATTGCAGGAGCTTGTTTACTATTTAATTGAAACTTTCCAAACTCAGGGAGTCAACATTTCCTTACCTTCGCTGCGCATTGACGCCTTTGCACTGGATGTTATGAGCAAAGTACAGGACATCAAAAAAAGCAGCCTGACGTTTGCGCCGGAAGCCGGTTCCCAGCGCCTCCGCAATGTTATCAACAAAGGCCTGACAGAAGAATCCATTCTGACCGGAGCAATGTCTGCTTTTGAAAGCGGATGGAATAAAGTGAAGCTTTACTTTATGCTTGGACTTCCGGCAGAAACAGCAGAAGATATAGAACAAATTGCAGTCTTGGCAGATAAAATAGCAAGAGAGTATTATACTATCCCAAAGCAGGAGAGAAACGGAAAAGTAGCAATTACCGTAAGCACTTCTTTTTTCGTTCCAAAGCCGTTTACGCCATTTCAATGGACAAGTATGGACTCTGCAGAGGATTTTCTTTCCAAGCAGCGGCTTCTTTCCGGAAAGTTAAAAGAGCAGCTGAACGCAAAGAGCATCCGGTACAACTGGCATGACGCAGAACTTACCATGTTGGAGGGAGTATTTGCAAGAGGGGACCGAAGGCTTTCTTCCTTACTTTTAGAAGCTTATAAAAATGGCTGTATTTTTGACTCCTGGTCAGAACAGTTCCATAGCGATGCGTGGAAAAAAGCGTTTGGAACGCTAGGAATTGATATGGATTTCTACACGACAAGAGAACGAAATAAAGAGGAACTGCTTCCTTGGGATTTTATTGATGCTGGAATTACAAAAACATTTTTGTGGAAAGAATATGAAAAGGGGCAGACAGAAACAGTGACCCCAAACTGTCGCAAAGGCTGTGCCGGCTGCGGTGCCAAAGTATTTCACGGCGGTGTCTGCTATGAGCCAAGAAATGAGGCAGGAGAAACACTATGAATGTCAGAATTAAATTTGCAAAATACGGAACAATGAAATTTATCAGCCACTTGGATGTCATGCGCTACTTTCAAAAGGCTGCCAGAAGAGCAGAACTGCCGGTTCTTTATTCGGAAGGCTTTCATCCACATCAGATTATGTCTTTTGCCTCGCCGCTTGGTGTTGGCCAGACAAGCGAAGCCGAATATTTTGACCTCGCATTAAAAGAAGTATTGTCACCTGCCGAAATCTGCAGACGGCTCAACGAAACAATGGCAGAAGGAATGCAGATTTTAGACGCAGCCATACTCCCGGAACCAAAACCGCAGACAAAGCAAGAAACTGCAATGGCACTTGTAGCGGCTTCCTCCTATCTTATTCTGCGAAAAGATGGGTATGAAGAGGAAGTACCTGCAGAACTTCTTCGTCAAGAATTTGTGAAATTTTTATCGCAAAAGGAAATTCTCACAATCAAGCAGTCTAAGAAGACAGAGAGTACCATCAATCTTGCGCAGTTTATTTTTGACTTCTCTGCAGATGCAACGCCAACACCATACTCCGGCGAATATGAAAACGGACTTGCATTTTATATCCTTGTATCGGCAGGAAGCGTCAACAATATCCATCCGGAAACAGTGATGCGGGCATTTTATCAGTATCTTTCCAGAGAATATTCACCATATGCATATCAGCTGCACCGGTTAGAAACCTATGCAGATTTATCATTAAAAAAAGTGTCACAGGCGGAAATTGCAGAGCGCGCGGCAGCGGGTACCATGCCAAAACGCCACCTTGTTCCGTTGATGGACTATTATAATGTATAAAGGAGTTTTACGAAAAAGACAATGAACGAACTTGTAATTACCGGCTATAAGGGAAACGGCATCAGTGCTCTTTATGAAAACGGAAAAATGAAACAGGTCTCCGCATTTTGGCCTCAGCAGTTTTCTGAAATAGGGAATATTTATGTTGGCAGAATCGATAATATTGTAAAAAATATCAATGCTGCATTTATCAATATT
>CAJTZB010000163.1 GCA_910583815.1 uncultured Lachnospiraceae bacterium | reverse complement strand
AAAATCCGATATGCCGGTTCGTATGTGAATTTCCAAAATGTACCTGCTCACCCATCACAAAAATCTCCCCACTATCCGGACGCAGAAGCCCATGCACTGCTTTCATTGTCGTTGTTTTACCTGCCCCATTCCTCCCGATAAAACCAAACACGCTATGTTCCGGCACAGATAAATCAAGCCCGCAAAGAACTTCTTTATTGCCAAACCTTTTGGTTAAATTTTTTATCTGCAGCACATCCATGCTTAAGCATCTTCCTTTCCTAGCAGAAAATATAAAATCGGCCCGACAAAATTCATGCCGACAATCACAATAATAAGCCAAAGCCCACGGCTTCCTCTTTTATATTGCTGATGTGTCAGAATATGACGCAGCGTAACCCCAAGTAATACAAATTCCACAACCACAAGCGGAATCAAAAAAGGTAATATTTCTTTTATAGCTTCCATTATATCATGCTCCTTTCAGAATCTTTGATGTTCATTCCTCATCTCTTTTATAAGTTTCCACACAAAAACCGCAATAACCACATGCCCTGCAAGTCAATTTCCTTGTATTTGGCGTATGTTTTGCAAAAAATGTCTGGCGGAACGCAGGACGGAATACTTCATGGCATTTTGGACAGATATAAGCGGTATTGTTGTAATAGAAATACGAAACCAAAATACTTATCAGAAAAACAATGCCCATACCTGCAGCAAATGGAACCCAAATGCCTGTCCTAACCCATAAGACAATCGTGCCGATTTCGATTGTATTGATTATAGCACCACAAACAACCATAAGCAAACGAAGTTTCTTTAAGTTTTTCCTGTTCTCCATACTATGGGCTATGTCACCAATGGATTCAACAGAGAACTGCTCCACTCTTTTGATGCTTTGCCTAAGCATTAAAAGCTTCTCAAGCTGCTTCTGCCTCTCTTGTATTTCCCTTGCAAGTGTCTTCTCCTGCTCATCTAGCAGCAAGGAAATTACTTCTTCTGGATGTTCCTCTGACAGCAGGTCTTTAATACTGTTGATTGGAAGATTTAGTTCCCTCAGAAAACAGATTACTTTCATCCGTTTTGCATCCTCTTCCGAATAGAGACGTCTGCCGCCCTCCGACAGCTCACTTGGCACTAAAATCCCTCGTGTATCATAATACTGCACAGTCCGGACCGTTACGCCACAGAGCTTTGCAAGCTCGCCTGTCATATATTTTGACATAACCCTTTGCCTCCTTTCGCGCCTATTCTAGCGCATTACGTAACGTCACAAGCAATACATAACGCAAGGGGTTATTGCAAATTATATTCACAATAACCCCTTTTCACTAAAACACGCAACACAAAACACACAAATCTTTTGTACGCTTAACTCAATATATTATCTAATGTCTCAAACAGCTTAGGAATGTCGATTGGCTTTGCAATATGTCCGTTCATCCCACACTGCAGTGCCTCTTGCTTATCCTCCTCAAATGCATTTGCTGTCATTGCTATAATCGGAATAGATGCTATCTGTTGATTCTCAAATTTCCGGATTTTCTTTGTTGCTTCATAGCCGTTCATTACCGGCATCTGAACATCCATAAGCACCAGCTGGTAATACCCTGGTTCGGAATTTTGCAGCATCTCAACTGCAATCTCGCCGTTTCCGGCAACTTCCGTTAAAAATCCTGCATCCGTCAGAAGCTCTACTGCAATTTCCTGGTTCAGTTCTACATCCTCTACAAGCAAAATCCGTCCGGTACGAGGCCCCTCTTGTTTATGCTCTTCCTGCTTCTCTTCTTTATCTGATAGTACAAGAGAGCTTAAGCAGTTTCGCAGCTCCGATAAAAACAGCGGCTTGCTGCAGAAAGCCACAACTCCTGCTTCTCTTGCCTCTTCTTCAATATCGGACCAGTCATATGCAGTCAGTATAATAACAGAACCTTTTCCGCCGGTTTCCTTCCGGACACGCCGTGCCACTTCCACACCATTCATATCAGGCAAAAGCCAGTCAATAATATAAATGCGGTAGTCATCCCCACGCGTCACTGCCTGACGAGTCCGCAGCACCGCTTCCTTACCGGACAACGTCCATTCTGTCCGCATGCCAAGCTGCCCAAGCATATAGGACACGCTGTCACAGGTGTTAAAGTCATCATCTACTACAAGCGCCCTGCAGTCTTTTAATTCCGGCAGATCCAGCTGTTTCTGCCCTTCAGAGTGCAGCCGGAAGCGGAAGGAAAGTGTAAATTCCGTACCTACGCCCTGCTCGCTTTTTACCTCAATTGTGCCATTCATCATATCAACAATATTTTTTGTGATTGCCATTCCGAGACCAGTTCCCTGGATTTTGCTGATCGTTGAATTCTGTTCCCTCTCAAACGGTTCAAAAATATGCTTTACAAACTCCTCGCTCATTCCAATGCCGGTATCTTTGATAGTAAACTCATAATCTGCATACCCTTTTGGTGCCCCCGCTTTTTCCGTAATCCGCATGCTGACAATGCCGCCGGCTCTTGTATACTTCACAGAATTGCTCAAGAGGTTCAAAAGCACTTGATTTAGTCTGAGCTTATCGCAGTAAATACATTCATCAATCACATCAATCGTATCAATATGCAGCTCCAGCTGCTTTGCATGGATGTCTGCCAGCAAAATATTACGTAAGCCATTCAGAATATCCGGCAGGCTGCATGGCTTCTCTTCCAGATGGATTTTCCCGCTTTCAATATGGCTCATGTCCAGAACATCATTAATTAGGCTGAGCAAATGATTGCCGGAAGTCATAATCTTTTTCAGATACTCTTCCACCTGGTCCTTATTGCTGATATGTGCAATTGCTAAATTGGTAAAACCAACAATCGCATTCATTGGTGTACGGATATCATGGGACATATTGGAAAGGAATACGCTCTTTGCCTTGTTCGCCCGGTTAGCACGGAACAGTGCGTCCTCTAACAGCGTCTTCTGTTCCATTTCCGTGCGAGTCTCTGCATCTACGCTGCGGATTCCAAGTACAATCCCATGCCGGTCTGTCGTGCCAGCACGTACAGCCTTTATCTGGTAATACATTATCTCATTGTTCCTGTAAATACGGTAGTTTACATAATGCTGTTTTCTTTTCGCAAGTTCCTTCTTCAGCACTTCCAGAGAGGAAGCCTGACGCAGCATCTCTTTATCTTCTTCATATACAAACTCTTTTATGTACTGCTCCATGCTTTCTTCCAACAGCATTTCACCGCTGAAAATAGCATTAAATTCCGGTTCATTGCCGTCACCGCTCTGTATCGTTTTCCCTTTTCCGGTGGACAAATCAAAAAAGCAGACTGCGCTATAGTCTACGCTCAATGCCTGTACCAGATCCATCTGGTGTCTTTCATTTTCTTTTTCCTGCAGTTTCTGCGCGGTACAGTCTAATAAGAATCTCTGGTAAATCAGCTCTCCATTTTCTTCAAAAAGCTTGATATTTCCCATGACATGCAGTATATCTCCGTTTTTATGCCGTACACGGTACTCTGCGCTTACACTGTCTCCCTCTGTTTTCAGTGTCTGAATGCTTTTTCTGAGTTTTGGCTTATCCTCATCCAGGACAGACGCCGCAATCATGTCAAAGCCATCTGCCATCATCTCTTTTAAGGAATCATAGCCTAAAATTTGCAGTGCAGCCCTGTTAATGCTGCGGACCTGCGAACCATCCACTGTATGACGCATTACTCCGCAATCTATCGTTGTAAAAATCGTCTCTAATGTCTGGTTTTTTCTCATAATTTCTTTCTCATAGGCACGCTCCTGCGTTACATCAATTGCAACACCGACAGTTCCCATGACACTTCCGTCTATATCATAAAGAGGAGATTTGTAAGTCGTAAGCGTCCTCATGCCATCCCCTGCCTTGATAATTTCCTCTGATACAAAGGTCTTTTTCTTTTCCATAACCTCTCTCTCAGATTCTATACAAGCAGGGTCATCCTGCTCTACATCCCAGATATAGGCATGATGGCGTCCTTCCACCTGACGCTTTGTTTTACCGACTGCAATGCAAAAGCTGTCATTGACTTTTTCATGGCTGCCTTCTTTATCCTTATACCATATCAGGTTCGGAGTATTATTGATTGTAGCCTCCAGGTACTGGCTGGTCTGCCAGAAGTCCTTATCCCTTTTGTATGATTCCTGCCACCTCAGAAAGCGGAACCGCAGTTCTTCTTCTGACATAGGCACTGTCCATATATCTTTCAGTTCTGAAAAATCAGCTTCTGAAAACGAAAGCTGGTCTTTATCTACAAGTACAATAAGCTCGGCTTCTTTACGTTTGCCGGAAATCAGTATCTGCAGCATTTCTTTTGCATCAGCATCATGCAGATTGGCAAAAATTACGTCCGCACCTGCCGCCAAGGCTTCGCTCGGCTCGTTGCTTTCAGAGAACTCATGTGAAAAGTGTTCCATCGGAGACATGTTTTTGGCAACCTCAAATGCTCTGCACTGTTGTCCTGTGAAGTAAAAACGAATATGGCAATGGTACATAGTTTCCTCCTGTTCAACCTTTACAAATATACTTTTTCAGCAGGGAAACCACTTCATCTAAGTTAATTGGCTTCGCTGTGTGTGCGTTCATGCCGCTTTCCAGACACCGCTGAATATCTTCAGAAAACGCGTCTGCTGTCATGGCAATAATCGGAATTTCTTTTGCATCTTGACGGTCTAAGGCGCGGATTGCCTCTGTTGCCTCATAACCATTCATTATAGGCATACGGATATCCATCAGGACTGCATCATAATATCCCTGTTCTGCTTTCTGGAATTTTTCCAGGCAAATCTGCCCATTCTCTGCCCAATCCAGCTCCATTCCAATATCAGACAGCAGTTCTTTTAATATTTCCCAGTTCAAATCATTGTCTTCAGCAACAAGAATATGGCGTCCGGACAACTCCTCATCCTTATTAATCTCATCATGCACTTCATCAGCATACATATACTTCCTAAGACCATAAAACAGTGTTGATTTAAACAGAGGCTTTGCAATAAAACCGCTGACACCTGCTGCTCTCGCTTTGTCTTCAAACTCACTCCAGTCATATGCTGATATTAAGATAATTGGCATATCATTATCCATAACTTCCCGAATACGTTTAGCAACTGCAAGGCCATCCATACCCGGCAGTTTCCAGTCCAGCAGGATAATCTGATAGTCATCTCTCATTTTATGGTGGTTTGTCACCAGCTCAATGGCTTTCTCCCCGCTGAGTGTCCAGTCGGATTCTACACCAATCGATTTGAGCGCATCAGCCGCCGTACGGCACAATACCTCATCATCATCTACTACAAGCATTTTCCACGGCGGAAGAACCATATCAACTTCTTGTACAATTGCCTTTTCCAAATCTAAAATCAGATGGAACTGGGTTCCCTTTTCCGGCTCGCTCTCTACCGAAATCGTCCCTTTCATTGCATCTACAATATACTTTGTAATTGCCATGCCAAGGCCCGCACCTTCGGTCTTCTGTACTCTCTTGCTGTCTGCTCTGGAATAGGAGTCAAAAATATGCTCTAAAAACTCTGCCGTCATGCCGATTCCGTTGTCTTTTACAAAAACATGCGTCCGGATAAAGTCTCCGCCTTTTTCCTGCGGAGCCTCCTCCTGATATAAAGACAGCTGT
>CAJTZB010000162.1:1296-5673 GCA_910583815.1 uncultured Lachnospiraceae bacterium | reverse complement strand
ATTACAGGCATTTATACGGCTTTGTGATAAGCATAATCTTGCATATTTTGTGATTGGCGGCACATTGCTTGGGGCAGTGCGCCATCATGGATTTATTCCTTGGGATGATGATGTGGATGTTGCAATGCCAAGAAAGGATTATGATAAGCTGCTGAAACTGGCAAAAGAGCTGCCGGCTCCGCTTGTGCTGGAGGATTACCATTTTACAAAAGGATTTCGGAGCTATTTTGCCAAAATCCGAAATGACAGTATCGAGATTACAGAGGCACTGACTGATAATAAAGCAGATAAGCGGGTAGGCTATCTGATTGATATTCTTCCAATTGACGGAACGCCAAATGCCCAGCCTTTGCGCAAACTCTATTATGCAAAAGTACTGTTTTTACGCTTCCTTTGCGGAGCGGCAAACGTGCATACCGGAATTCGCACAAGCCGCCCTAAATGGGAACAAAATGTGCTGAAGGCATGTCGTGCGGTAAAATTGTACAGAATACTGCAGATTAAGCAGATCTATGAATGGATGGATAAGCTGTTTCATCGGCAGAAAGTTGAGGACTCTCTTTATTCCGGCACGATTACCGGGGCATATAAGACGCACGAGATTGTGCCAACGGCATGGTTTGGCATCAAAAAAGAACCGGTCTATGTCACATTTGAAACAATTCAGGTACGGGCACCAAAGTATTATAAACGCTATCTGCACCATATGTTTGGCGATTACAAAGAACTTCCGCCGGAATCGGAGAGAAAAGTACATTATCTTGGTACGATTGAAAAAAAGAGACAGAACGGAGTGGTAGTTTGACAGAACATCAAAAGGTGTTGCTTGAAGTATTTGCTGCAGTGGATGCGTTCTGCAGAAAAGAGAATATTTCGTATGTAATGCTTGGCGGCACAATGTTAGGTGCATATCGCCATAAAGGGTTTATTCCGTGGGATGACGATATTGATATTGGAATGCCGCGGGCCGAATACGAGCGTTTTTTGAGATTGGCAGCAGACGGCATAAAAGAGCCGTATCTGCTGCGTCATTTTTCTGTAGAAAAACAAGTGCCGTATGCGTTTGCGCATGTGGAACATACCGGGACAACATATATTGAGGCAAGGCGCAGCGGTGCAGGCTATCGTGGTGGTGTTTATGTGGAAATTTTTCCGCTGGACAGGGCAGCTGAATCAGATTGGAAAAGGCATCTCCGTGCTGCGCAGATAAAGTTTCAGAAAAAATGGCTGTATGCGCTGATTATGGAGCGGAACAAAACGCAGAAAAATCCGATAAAAAAACTTGCAATTGCAGCGTTTCGCGCAACAGGCTCCATAGATTCTGTTGTGCGAAAGATGGATGGGCTTTTGCAGAAGGACAGCATAAGAATGAGAAAAAGCCGTGACAGGAAAGCTTCTGATAAACGTTCTATGAGGGATGTCTGTCTTGGCAACCTGCTTGGCCATTGGGGAAGAAGAGAAAATGTTCCGGCTTCTGTGATGTTTCCTGCCAAAGAATATCTGTTTGAAGGCAGAAAGTTCTTTGGTGTGCAGAGTCCGGATGCTTATTTGAAGGCGCTGTATGGTGCAGATTATATGACGCCTCCCCCGGTCTCGGAGCGAGAGCAGGGGAAGCATGAAGCAGTAGAGATAGATTTAAGGCAGCCTTATTCGATTTCTGTCGGGAAGGTTTCCAGATAGCCGTCAGAAAAGTGGAGCTTGCCATCACTTGTTATGAAAACGGCGTATACATCTTCTAAAGAATTGATGAGCTTCAGGCCTTCTTCCAGCCCCAGTGCGAAACAAGCAGTGCTGAGAGCGTCTCCGACTGCAGATTCTTTGCTGACAATAGTAACCTGCAGCAGATTGTTTTTGCACGGATAGCCGTTTTTGGAATCTAAGATATGATGATAAAAGTTTCCGTCTTCGTCATAAAAATAGCGTTCATAAATTCCAGAAGAAACCATAGAGACATCCTTTAATTCGGAGATGGCAACGACTACCGAATCCCTGTTTTCAAATGGTTTCTGCACTCCGACATGGAAAGCAGAGCCGTCTGGTTTTTCGCCTATTAAAAGCACATTTCCGCCAAGGTTGATAATCGCACTTTTTACGCCGTTTTCCAGCAGATATGCCTTGACACGGTCTGCGATAAAGCCTTTGGCTACGGCACCAAGTTCTAACTGCATTCCTGGTCTGTCAAAAGTAACGGTATTTCCGTCCAGATGTACGGAAGTGTAGTCAACAAGCGGAAGGGCAGCTTCGATTTCGTCCGCAGACGGAACAACAGAGCTATGGGAAGCAGAAGCGAAGTCCCACAAAGAGCTGATTGGAGCAATGCTGACATCCAAAGCGCCTTTGCTTAATACACTATAATACAGTGAGAGCTCGATACAGTCTCTTGTTTCATCAGAAACCGTAAAAGAAGTGCCTTCTGCATGGTTCAGATTGTACAGTTCAGAGCCTTCGATTGTGCGGGAAAGCAGCTTTTCATAGCGGTCAATCAGGGCAAAACATCCATTCAGTATATCATAGTCCACCGTGTCGTATAACTGAATTGTAACAACTGTATGGAGCAGGTCATAGCTGCAGGCGGCAATCGGGACAGCATCGCCGGAACTAAGTGGAATTATGGTATAGGTTGGCTTCTCAGAAGGTGTGGGAGTCCCCGATACAGGCAGGGGGGTGGCGCCATCCTTTGAATCTTCCTGTGAAGGTTTTCCACAGGCACAAAATGACAAAGCCGACAGCAGCATAACAATGAAAAAGCAAGTGATATGTTTTAACTTCATTTTAACCTCTATTCCGCCGCCACAGGCGGCTTTTTATTACAAAAGGGAACTCCATTTCTGCTTATTAAATGGACGTGCGGCATGAGGGTATTGTAAGCGTTTATGAAGCTTTTTGTCAAGGGAATAAACTTTGTTCAGATAAGGAAAATAGAAAGTATTTTTGTTCTGTAACAATTGGGAAAAAATATGATTTGATTCTTTGTCGAAAAAACTTTAAAATAGCTTTACAGAAAGACAAAATCAAGGTATAATAGAGTGCAACGCCTAAGTGAGAAGGCAGTACGTTTAAAAGGGAAACGGAGGGTAATCATGAGAAAAAGAAATAACAGTGCCACCAAAGCCATTCTTGGACTTGCGGCAGCTTCTGTTGTTGTGATTGGGGCATCAGTAGCAATTTCCTTAACAAATGGGGATGAACCGGTAAACCAGACAACACCTAGCATAGCGCCAACAGGACCGGTGGACGATGACAACAACGGCAAGGATAACGTTGACTACACGGACCTTGGAGGGGAGGCCCTTGACCTTGCAGGTGCCAGCAGCAAGATTGTTGCCGCTGCACGCAATGAAGACGGTACCTATACACTGGTTGTTGCAGAAGAAGGCTATATTGGAACCATGAAGTTAAAAATTAACTATTCTGCTGACGGCAAGACAGTTCTTGGCTATGATGTAGTAGAATCAGAGGAGACTCCAAATATTGGTACAAAGGTAAATGAAGATGCATATAAGACACTTCTTGCAGGAACAGTACTTCCGATGTATGCTAACGGCATGGATATCAGTGCAATTGTTGGTACAGCGCAGGAGGACAATACCGAAGCAGTTTCTGCAGACTGGAAAGACGGCGTATATAAAGTAGAGGCAACGCCGGACGAGAAAGGCAACTATGCATTTGTAACCGTAACCATCAAAGACGGAAAAATCGCTTCTGTTGTATGGGATGAGGTATACAACGGCGGCTTAAAGTCCGAGCTTTCGACGACAGGCCAGTATGTAATGAAGCCGGTATGGGATACGCAGGCGAAGTCAATGTGCCAGTATGTCGTAGACAACCAGGGAACTGCAGGCCTTAACTTAAACGAGGCAGGAAAGACCGACGTGGTATCCGGGGTCAGCATCAACGTAACCGGGTTCACAGCCTTGGTTGACGAGCTGATTGCAGAGGCAAACGGCAAGGACGGCGTATACAAGAAAGAGGCAACACCAGACGAGAAGGGCAACTACCCATTCGTAAGCATCACAGTAGAGGGCGGCAAGATTGTTGCGGCTACTTGGGATGAAGTGTACAACGGCGGCTTGAAGTCCGAGCTTTCGACGACAGGCAAGTACGTGATGAAGCCAGTATGGAACACGCAGGCAGAGTCGATGGGGGCTTATGTCGTAGAGAACCAGACAACCGCAGGCCTGAACCTTGACGAGAAGGGCAAGACCGACGTGGTATCCGGAGTCAGCATCAATGTCCTTGGCTTTGTAGACCTTGTAAATGAAGCCCTGACAAAGGCTTCCACAACAATGAAGGACGGCGTATATAAAGTAGAGGCAACACCAGACGAGAAAGGCAACTATGCATTTGTAACCGTAACCATCAAAGACGGAAAAATCG
>CAJTZB010000162.1:0-1196 GCA_910583815.1 uncultured Lachnospiraceae bacterium | reverse complement strand
CCGGAGTCAGCATCAATGTCCTTGGCTTTGTAGACCTTGTAAATGAAGCCCTGACTGAAGCTTCCGTAACAGGAGAAATACCGGAACTGCAGAAACCAGATATTGATGCAACTTTAGTTGATGTTGTATCTGGTGCAACATTCTCCTCCAGAGCAGTAATCCGTGCCATCAACGAAGGCTATGTGTTCTTAAGAGATAACGTAATTAAGTAATTTTATAGAAGTGTAAAAAGGGCTTTTGCAAAAGGAGGAATCCCAAAGCAAAAGTCCTTTTTTGCTTTTTAGGCTTGACAATCAAAATGTCAGGGGGTAAAATAAGAAAAATCAAGTCATCACTATAACGAATTAAAGCAACAAAAGATATTGTCATTTGACAAAACCGGCAGAAGGAGGGGATAAAATGGAAAAAATGGTGCTGTCTATTTTAGTAGGGAATACGTTTGGTGTCCTAAGCCGTGTTTCAGGTTTGTTCAGCCGCCGTGGATATAATATTGACAGTTTGACTGTAGGAGCAACAGAGAACACGGAATTTTCCCGCATGACGGTAGTCGCAAGCGGCGATGAACAGATTTTGGATCAGATTAAGAAGCAGCTTGCCAAATTGGAAGATGTCAAGGAAATCAAGGTGTTAAAGGCAGGAGAATCCGTCTGCAGGGAGCTTGTATTTGTAAAGGTTGCCGTGACACCGGAAGAGCGGCAGTCGGTTATTGCAATCGCAGGCATTTTCCGCGCAAGTATTGTTGATGTTTCCACAAGCTCATTGATGATAGAACTTACCGGAAACGAAGCGAAGCTCGCGGCCTTTATTAAGCTTTTGGAAGGCTATAAAATTAAAGAAATTGCGCGTACCGGCATTACCGGGCTTTCACGTGGAGATGCAAGCATCTATGGGGATGCAGCAGAAGAACTTGGCGAATACAGCGACGATTAGGGAACTGTAGTGCAAAATATAACATTTTGTTTTAGGCAATTCCGTCAGGAAGAAACAGAAGGAGGATATGATTATGGCAAAAATTTATTATCAGCAGGACTGCAACCTTTCTATGCTGGATGGGAAGACAGTCGCAGTCATTGGCTATGGGAGTCAGGGACATGCACATGCACTGAACATGAAGGAATCGGGTGTGCATGTTATCATTGGTCTTTACAAGGGCAGTAAGTCCTGGGCGAAGGCAGAGGCAGCAGGATTTGAGGTTT
>CAJTZB010000161.1 GCA_910583815.1 uncultured Lachnospiraceae bacterium | reverse complement strand
GATATAAAATCTCTTTGATGGAGGCAACGCAAGGCATAAAGCGGTCTTTGCCCCGAAAAAGTGGAATACAAATGCAAGATTAAAATGATTTGTTCTGCATGGCATGACAAAAAAAGCATCTGACCGGATGGCCAATACGGTTTTGCTCGTTGCTCTTTTTAGCAGAAAATCATAATCATTCTTGCACGCTTCCTTTCTGTTACTTGATATACTTATTATACTATAGGGCAGAAATTCTGTCAATGATAGTGTTTATCAGTTCCGTCCGAACTCTGAGAGGATAAGGTTTTTATTCCGTTCCTGTACAGTACGAATGCTCCATTCATGCGTAAACAGAAGAAGCGGGCGGTCTTTTAGGTTGCGGACCTTTTTGGTATCAGAAGTGACATTGAGCGAAGCGACATCAATATCCGAGTTTTCAATCCACCGGATGTATTCGTATGGCAGCTGATCCATGCGGATTTCTACGCCGTATTCGGATTCCAGACGGAATTTCAGCACATCAAACTGCAGGACGCCGACAACGCCAACGATGATTTCTTCCATGCCGGTATTGAACTCTTGGAAAATCTGGATAGCACCTTCCTGTGCAATCTGATTGACGCCTTTTAGGAACTGTTTGCGCTTCATTGTATCGACCTGGCGGATTTTTGCGAAATGCTCCGGTGCAAAGGTCGGGATGCCTTCATATTCAAACTTTTTGTTTGGCATACAAAGTGTATCGCCAATGGAGAAAATGCCTGGGTCAAACACGCCGATAATATCGCCGGCGTAGGCCTCTTCAACAATTTTGCGCTCTTGTGCCATAAGCTGCTGAGGCTGGGAGAGACGGAGCTTTTTGCCGCCTTGCACATGCATAACTTCCATGCCTGCCTCAAATTTGCCGGAGCAGATGCGCATAAATGCAATACGGTCCCGGTGTGCCTTGTTCATGTTGGCTTGGATTTTAAATACAAATGCGGAAAATTCATTTTCTGTCGGAGAAATAATGCCTTCATTTGATTTGCGAGGGAGCGGCGGTGTTGTCATGGCAAGGAAATGTTTCAGGAACGTTTCCACACCGAAGTTGGTCAGCGCAGAGCCAAAGAATACCGGTGTCAGATTTCCTGCGTGTACGGCATCCATATCAAATTCGCTGCCGGCACCGCCAAGCAGTTCGATTTCATCTGCAAGGACTTCGTGGTTTTCTTTGCCGATAATGTCATCTAAGTTAGCATCGCCAATGGATGCCTCAATGGTTTCTACTTCGGTCTGCCCGCTGTTTGCAGCAAAAAAGCGAGTAATGTTCTGCGTGTTTCTGTCATAAACCCCCTTGAAGTTTTTCCCACATCCAATCGGCCAATTGACCGGACAGGTCTTAATGCCAAGTACGCTTTCAATATCATCCAGCAACTCAAATGTATTTTTTGCTTCGCGGTCCAATTTATTGATAAAAGTAAAAATCGGGATATGGCGCATCACACATACTTTGAACAGCTTGATTGTCTGCGTTTCCACGCCTTTGGAGGCATCAATGACCATGACCGCAGAGTCGGCTGCCATCAGCGTGCGGTACGTATCTTCTGAGAAATCCTGATGCCCCGGAGTATCCAGAATGTTGATGCAGTAGCCGTCATAGTTAAACTGCATTACAGAGGATGTGACCGAAATACCACGTTCTTTTTCAATTTCCATCCAGTCGGAAACGGCATGTTTGGCAGTCTTTTTTGCTTTGACCGAGCCGGCAAGATTGATAGCTCCTCCATACAGCAGAAGTTTTTCTGTCAAGGTTGTTTTGCCCGCATCCGGATGGGAGATGATGGCGAATGTGCGCCGTTTATTGATTTCCTGTGCATATTGTTCCATAACTTTTGGGTTACCTCATTTCTGAACTGTTGCATAACGCTTGATAAAGCGCTTTAGGTTGCTGCTTTGTGGCAGTTTTTTATTTTATCATAAGTTCTATGATTTGGCAAATGAGAAATGTGATATAATGGCAGAGAAGCGTCGGTACACCGACGCTAAAGAAAGGAGAGAAAACATGTCAGTTAAAATTTTAGAGATGAAACAGGAGAGTTGTCCAAAAGCAAGATTTATTGGGAAGAAGTATGAGCATGGTGCAAATTGGGGAGAGTGGTGGGAGAATAACTGGTTTGAGACATTGGAAGCAATACAGGGTCTGCCAATCAATGACAATGGCTATATTGGTGCAGTTCGTATTATAAATGGCATGCCGGAGTATTGGATTGGGATGTTTTTCCCGGCAGATACAGAAGTTCCGGAGGGATTTGAATATGTGGATATGGAACCTCTGCAATATGTGGTATTCTATTTACATGGAAATGAAAAAAACGGTGAATTGTATACAATGGATACTCATGCTATGTGCTTGGAGGAATTAAAGGCACATCATTTAGAGAGAAAAGAAAATGATTGGTGTTTTGAACGATATAACTGTCCAAGATATACGACGCCAGATGAGAAGGGAAACGTTATTTTGGATTATGCAGTCTCTATTGTAGGATGATGGGGCGTTCTGCTATCTGCTCTCTCTTTGATAAATGTCTCAACCAAATCCGCGAAATACGAAAGCTCCTCTTTGGAAAGTTTTCGCTCTAATGGGATTCCGTAAAACTTTAGCAGGCATTTTCTGCAGCAGCATCCCAGTGCGTGCTGGGCATAGTAAATCGGGTTTTCGTAGTAAGGGGTCTGGATTCCGTCGTTTGGGTGCAAAGTGCCGATGGAAGAAATCAGCCGTTGCATGATTTCTTCCCGGCTTTTTTTGCTGTGTGCCCTTGCAACATTGTCAAACTCAGCATGAAACCAATCCTCGTTCCATTTGGACAGTTCCATAATTTCCTTGATACGTTTATAGGAGGGAAGTTGCCGCATTTCTTTCATGTATGGAAATTCAGAGCCACAGTACATACAAACACTTCTTCCGTCTTTGTGGACATAATAATGTTTGTCGTGGCAACAGTCGGCAGGGTGTTTTATAATCTTTCTCTTTGTCATTAGGACATCACTAGAGAGACTGTCAAAAGATTTAAAGGCAGCTTTGTCTCTTTTGTATATTTTAATCGGAGAGATTTTCCTTGGGTTTTTGATAAACAGCAGCGTAGCATATCTGGAAGTTTTCTTTTCTTCCCAGAAGGAAGGCTCTGCATGAATAAAAGCGCCATATTCTTCTTTTATTTCTTCTATCTTTTCTGGTGTCAGATGTTCAAAATACAGCACTTTTTCTATTTCAAATACTGCGGCAATGTCCTTCCCAGATTCTTTCATATAGACAAGTTCGCCTGCTAAAGCTTTATGAAATGGAGCAATTCGGTTTATGGAAAAGCGGCTCTCAATGGTTTTTGTGCCAGCCAATATTTTTTCAATATAGCCCTTTGACATAATTGCCAAATGTTCCATACAAATCCTTCTTTCTGAGAGCCCTTTTGGCTATTCCAATGAGATACGATGTATCATTCCAATATAATTTCCGTATTCTACATCTTCCATGCTTGCTGCTGAAACATATTCCAATGTATGCGGATCAATGGCACGAATAAATACAAGTTCGTTTTCTGCGTCTGTGTTCAGCATAAGTTTTTTCGCGCTTTCAATCGGCATAGTGTTTGTGATGGCTTCTGGCTCGGTGGAGCAGTAGATTTCTATGGTGAAATCGTCGGACTCAAATACTTCATACCAACGGTCGTAGTCCAGTTTGCCAGGGATTTTGGATGGTCGGAAACCTTCTTCAAGAATCCGGAAGAAGCGTCTCTTGCGTGTACCAATATAGTATTTGAATGGAATTTCACCGTCGATCTCATCAGTTGCGATAATTTCAATACGGCCGCCTCTGCGGCATTCAATCAGGCCAAATGCCACGCCGGTTTTTCCGGTAGGGCGTTCAAATTCGCCACGGATGTCGGTGTTTTCTATTGCATTCGGATTAATCTGCGCTTTTCGTTCAAAAAATTCTTCTGTACCGATTGGCGGCAGCAGTTCAAACATCGGAGCGGCGCCTTCCCCTTTGATTCTTTGCGTGTAGAGAGAAATTTTTTCATTGAAAATTTCCTCTACATAGTTCGACTTTGAGGAGTTGCCTGCCAGAATAATATAAACTTTTTCAATCTGGCAGAGCCTTTGGTTTCCATAAGCAGTAATCAGAGAGGTAAAGAAGCTTTCAATTCCTTTTTCAATCCGACGGTAAATCAGCTGGTTCAGTTCTTCTTTGTCCGCCAAAAGAGACAGGCCTGCTGCCTCTGAGCCGTCGTTGCGGAACAGGTTTACTTTGATACAGCCACTCTGGTCCACCACTTCTTCTTCTGTATTTTCCCAGATTGGGCGAAGCCGTTCGGTAAGGTTGCGCATATTGACACGGCCTTCTCGTGAATCGGAAATAAGTGTCTCACTTCCAGCAAAATCCGGGCACATCGGAGGCTTGGCAAAGGTGATTCGTTCTTCACGGAGTTTTGCCTCGTTCTGGCGGAACACATGGAAAGAAAGCTCTGCCAAGATGTTTTCACCACCAAGATACCGGTCTCCGCTTGCGCCAAAATGTTCAATGGTATAGTCATATTTCGGAGAAAGCGACTCCCGCCATTCGCCAAAATCGAAATCGGTGGTGCCTCCGCCAAAATCAAATACCGAGTAGAAGACCTTGTTGTCTTCTTCCGGGTCAAACCCATATTCTTGAAGAGCGCAAACCGCATAGGCAGTCGGTTCGCTGATGTCACCATTGACTTTGAACTTCTGCATGACCTCTTCATCAGTAAGAATTGTCCGCGGAAGGGATTTTTGGATTCCTTTTTTAAAGCTCTGAATGATTTTCTCACGTACTGCAATCTCGTATGTAACAGGGAAGGAGAGGTAGTAGGTCAGGAAAATCCCATTGCGCATATTGTTGATGTAAAGCCCAAGGTAATAGGCGTAGAGCTCGATTGGGTCCAGGTCCTCATCAGAGAGTTCCCGGAACTGCTGGAGCAGAAAATCATTGTTTTCCCGGTCGCGCATACGGATTGCACGCTTTACGCTTGTATCGCCTGCCCATTGTTTTAGTCCGGAAAGGAATGCGCCATAATCCGTGCTGCGCGAAGTCTGCAGGTCATCTACTGCTTTGTGGGAAATGCACACATCTTCCCAGTGCGTAGCAGGACGCCCTTCGGTTGCGACATAGGAATCCATAAAGTGTTTCAGGTTATTGAACTCAATAACGGTTGGGTTTTCATAATGTTTTGCCTGAATGCTTTTGCTGATATTTCCTGTACCTACGCGCATCGGAAGGATGTGGCTGTCTTCGTCCTGATAGACTACAACGGTACTCTTTGTACCGAAATCAATGGCGACTACACGGTTTAAGTTGATGTCTGCCTTCGGATTGCGTGCAACAAAGCCCATAGCCGACAGGTCAAGTACTGGGCAGCCATTTGTTTCATCTTCGTTCCATAGGTCCCAGTGGCCGCGGTTCGGGTCAATGAGGATATTGCTGTCGTATGGGTCGATGTCGGCGCGTTCATGCTCAACTTCAAGCAGTGTCTCTGCAATCGAATCTGCATCTAATGAATTGATTACGCCTGCAGAATAGCTTTGGCTCGTAATTGTATTGTAGTTGATATTAAACTCGGACAGGCTGCCTTTATTTCTCAGATCATTGGAAATCTTACCGTAATTGATGTGGAAATCATCTGTAATCAGACCTGCCGCAAAGGATCTGCTGATGTGGTCAAT
>CAJTZB010000160.1 GCA_910583815.1 uncultured Lachnospiraceae bacterium | reverse complement strand
GTCACATTACAAGCTTGTATCATTTCTGTCCTCCGTTTCCTGCCACATGGCAGTTTCAAACTATATATTTATTTCCATTTGTAATCTTACCTTATCTTTGGGCGTTTGTAAAGATGTCCACGCACAGTAAAATTGCCTATCAAAAATTACATTTCATTATAATTGCAAATCCTCTCTGTGGATTTGACCTGACAGCACGCCTTCCTATAAAGCAAACAAAGAATTCCACAAGGTGGAATTCTCTGCTTATGTCAGTTTTTTAATGGCCAATGTCTATTACAACATATTCGCAGTGCTCTCCTGTACGCATTGAATATCTCCAGCCTGCCACTCCGGAAGACACAATGACTTTACAGCCTTCTTGTTCATACTCTCCATAGTTCAGTACCCCAGCCAGTTCAGAAAATAACCCAACCGGCCAAATCTGTCCTGCATGAGTATGCCCGGAAAGTTCCAAATCCACTCCCCAAGCTGCATTTTCTTCTGCTCCAATCGGCTGGTGGTCTACCAGAATAATATACTTGCTACGGTCGGCGCCTTGAAGAACTTCCTCTGTAGATGGGCGTTTTCTCGTTGCTCCCCATGCAGCATTCCCTCTGCCTGCCAGAATCAGGTCCGTTCCAATTTCGATATACTCATCCTCCAAAATACGTATACCGCTTTCTTCTATTGCCTGCACCAGCTCCTCGTCTGTAAAGGTTCTGGAATTTGTATAAGGCTGCTGGTCATGGTTTCCATAGACAAAATAGACGCCATACCTGCTGTCTATGCTGCCAAGCAGCCGGAACGCCTCCTGCATCTCCTGCTTAGAAGTACCTTCTTCAACAATATCTCCGCCTAAAATTACAATATCGGGTTTCTGTGCATTGATTTCAGGCAGCTTATCCTTTAAAACATCCGAAGGCTGCACGGTATTGTAATGAATGTCTGTCAAAAGCACTACTTTATAATTTTTTTCGAGTTTATCAGTCTTTATTTCATATGTTGTCTGCCTGATATTGTTCATATTGGCTGTTCCATAAGCAAAGACGAGCAGGGCTGTCAAGATGGGAATCAGCCCACAGCGGTACAAGCCATAAAGGAAAGCAGGGACTTTTCTAAGAAGCACTATGCCAAAAGCCTCACTGTTAAAGGAAAGCTCGCGTACTTTACGGCTTTTTTTGCAAAACAGCCGGACAAAAAATGCAATCACATCCAATATCGCAAAAGTGGCTACAGCGTGAAGCATAACAACTCCAATGTTGCTGAACAGATTCATGCAAAGAACAGCCACCACTATTGTAATCAAAATATTGATTGCCAATACCCCTTTTTTCCTGACATCCGCACCATAAAATTTAAGCAGCCGTCTGGCACAGAAAAAAGTGTAACATGCCACAAAAACAGCCGCTGTAAGCATAATAAAAACAATTGGAAACATTGTACCTCCTATTTAAAGTTCCGCAATTGCCACTTCCAGCACACGGCATATAGAACTTGGATTCCTGTTCTAAAATCGCAGGAATCCAAGCTGTGTGCTGTCCGGGCAATTGCTGTTTAAAAGTTTACACTTCAAACAGCAGTTCTCCGTAAGTTGGCACAGGCCAAATCCGTTTGTCCACAATGCCCTCTAATATATCAATTGGCTTTCTGAGCGCATCCATCGCCGGAACGACGTTTTTGTAAAACTCTTCTGCCTTTTTCCTGCCGCCTTCTGCGGCATGCGCTTTTTCCAGCTTCTTTCCCAGAGATTCCTTTGCTTTCTGTGCCTTGGCAAGAAGTGATGATACCTCTTTTAAAAGCTTTGTCTGTACGGAAACATCCGCAGTTGGCACAGCGCTTTGTATTGTATGTATAGCGGTCGCCAGTTCAGAAGCATAGCGGATAACTGCCGGAATATAAAGCCTGGACGCCATATCAAGCATTGTCCTTGCCTCAATCGCAAGGGTTTTAACATAGGTTTCGTAGCTGACTTCCATGCGGGATTCTAACTCTGCCCTGCTAAGTACACCATGCTTCTCAAATACAGAAATCGTCTGTTCTGCTGAAAGTGCAGGAATTGCTCCCACAATGGATGCTTCGTTTGGAAGCCCTCTTTTTGCTGCTTCTGCAATCCACTCTTCAGCATATCCGTTTCCGTTGAAAATAATGCGTTTATGTGCTTTTAATTCTTTCTGAATCAATTCCATTGCCTTCTGCACAAACTCATCCGGCTCCACTTGTTCCAGAACATCTGCAAAACCGCAAAGTGCATCTGCTACAATTGTGTTCAGTACTGTGTTCGGATCTGCAATAGATCGAGAAGATGCCACCATACGGAATTCAAATTTATTTCCGGTAAAAGCAAACGGCGAAGTACGGTTCCGGTCCGTTGCATCTTTTTTGATTTCCGGAAGCGTATGGACTCCAATATTCATAAATATCTTCTTTTTGCAGTCCTTTGCCTCTCCCGTTTCAATAATCTGGTTTACAATATCTTCTAATTGTTCACCAAGAAAGATTGAAATAATTGCGGGAGGCGCTTCATTTGCACCAAGCCTGTGGTCGTTGCCCGGATTGGACGCCGCATAGCGCAGCAAAAGCGCGTGTTCGTCTACTGCCTTAATCACAGAAGTCAAAAATAGCAAAAACTGAATGTTCTGGTTTGGTGTCTTGCCCGGATTCAACAGATTCTCGCCGGTGTTTGCCACCATAGACCAGTTATTGTGCTTACCGGAGCCATTTACTCCTGCAAACGGCTTTTCATGCAGCAGGCACTCCAGCCCATGCCGCTTTGCAACCTTTTTCATTATCTCCATCGTCAGCTGATTGTGATCTACTGCAATATTCGCCGTTGTGTAGATTGGTGCAAGCTCATGCTGTGCCGGTGCTGCCTCATTATGCTGTGTCTTTGCAAATACACCAAGCTTCCAAAGCTCGTGGTTTAGTTCTTTCATATAGGAAGAGATTCTTTCCTTCAGCGTTCCGAAGTAATGGTCGTCCATCTCCTGCCCTTTTGGGGGAAGTGCGCCAAACAGCGTACGACCGGTAAAAATCAAATCCTCTCTCTGCATATACTTTTCGTGGTCAATTAAAAAATATTCCTGCTCCGGTCCGACCGAGCAGGACACATGCGTTACATCCCGATGCCCGAACAGCTTCATAACACGCACTGCCTGCCTGCTGATGGCCTCCATTGAACGCAGCAATGGTGTCTTACCATCTAACGCTTCTCCGGTATAAGAACAAAATGCCGTAGGAATACAAAGTGTTACGCCTGCGGCATCCTCTTTGACAAAAGCAGGAGACGTACAGTCCCATGCAGTGTATCCTCTTGCTTCAAAAGTGGCGCGAAGTCCGCCGGATGGAAAGGAAGATGCATCTGACTCTCCCTTAATCAGTTCCTTTCCCGAAAACTCCAGAATAATCCTGCCTTCCGGTGCCGGATTCAGGAATGCATCGTGTTTTTCTGCAGTAATCCCCGTCATTGGCTGAAACCAATGCGTATAATGGGTTGCGCCTTTTTCCACCGCCCAGTCCTTCATAACGCTTGCCACGACATCAGCAATCTGCGGGTCCAAGTCTTCCCCATTCTCCATTGTCTTCTTCCATGCCCGAAACGTAACCTTCGGAAGACGTTCCTTCATCACAGCTTCATTAAATACGTCAACCCCGAAAATATCCGTCACTTTTTCTGCCATACAAGTTTTCCATGCCTTTCTATAGCCTGCAGCTTTTAAGCCGCAGGCATAATAATCATGCAACAAACCATCTTACAAAAAGTTCTTTTCTGTCTTACTTTGTTCCCTTTACATTGACATCCAGCTGGTTAAACGGAATCTCAATATGGTTCTCGTCAAAAGCTGCCTTTACATCTTCTGCCATCTGCCATTTTAATGCCCAGTAATTTTCTGACTTTGTCCATACACGGAAGCCTATCTGAATAGCACTGTCTGCAAAATCATTTACAAAGATGTTGACATCCCTGTCCTGTTCTACCATTTCGTTATTCTGTGCAAGCTTTGCAAGTACATCCTTTACCTGTTTCAGATCGCTCTGGTAAGCTACCGGAAGGTTAAAATCCACACGGCGGAACGGCTCATGAGATACATTGGTAATATTGGTATTAGACAGTGCGCCGTTAGGAACTACGATTTTTTTGTTATCCGGAGTACAAAGGCTTGTATAGAAAATCTCAATTTCTGTTACTGTTCCTTCAATGCCTGCAGCAACAATATAATCGCCTACCTTAAATGGCTTTAAGATAAGAATCAGTACGCCGCCTGCAAGGTTTGCCAAGCTGCCCTGCAGTGCAAGACCGATAGTAACACCAATTGAACCAACTAAAGCAACAATAGAAGAAGTTGCAAAGCCAAGATAGCCAACGATTACAAATCCCAAAAGAACATACAGCACAATCCTGACAGCAGAAAGCAAGAAGGTTTCTACGCTTGCTTCAGCCTTTGCCTTTTCAAGTCCCTTCTTTGTCAGATTTACTACAAGCTGAATCAGTTTAGAACCAATCAGATAAAGTAAAACTGCAATTACAATTCTTACAATAGTTGGTATTAACGTTCCGACAATAAATGTAGATACTAATGTGAGTATTCCGCTCATTTCAATAACTCCCCTTTCGTTTTCCCTTTACTTCTTTGCCGTCTTCTTCACGGCTTTTTTCGTCTGTTCCGCTTTTGCCTGTGTCTTTTTTGTTTTTGCTGCTGGCTCCGCCTCAGTCTGGTCTTTCTCTGATGCAGTTTTTGTTTTCGGCTCCGCTTTTTTTGCCCTTGCCGGTGCAGTCTTTGCTTCTGCCACAGATTCTGTTTTCTTTGACTTTTTTGGCTCTTCCTCTTTAAAACGGAATACTGTGACACCAAGCGGAGGAAGCGTAATTTCTATGGACTGCTCCTGTCCGTCACAAGGTACCTTCTTTGCAGTTTTCTGCCGTGCATTGACCGCTCCGGTTCCGCCATAGCGCTCTGCATCGCTATTGAACACCTCTTTGTACTTACCAAGCTTAGGGACCGCCTGTGTGAATTTTTCGTAGAGCACCGGCGTAAAGTTGCAGACAAACAACAGCATGTCCCCCTTCTTTTTGCCACGGCGCACAAACGACACAATACTGCGGTCAGCATCCATGCAGCTCATCCATTCAAAGCCTTCTGTCATGAAGTCCTGTTCATAAAGCGCCGTATTTTCCTGATAGAACGTGTTCAGTTCCTGACAGAACAGCTTAAATTTCTTATGAGCGCCATACTCTTCTGCCAAATTCCAGTCAAGGCTCTTTGCTTCGCTCCACTCTGCAAACTGGGCAAAATCCTGTCCCATAAATAAGAACTTCTTTCCTGGATGTCCGGTCATAAAAGAGTACGCTGCACGGAGATTTGCAAACTTCTGCTCGTAGTCCCCTGGCATTTTATTGATCAAAGAACCTTTTCCATGCACTACTTCATCATGTGAGAACACAAGCAGGAAGCGCTCACTGTATGCATACATCATGCTGAAAGTCAGGCAGCCATGTACACCCTTTCTGAACAATGGGTCCTGCCTCATGTACTGAAGGAAGTCATTCATCCAGCCCATATTCCATTTCAGGCTGAAACCAAGACCGCCATCTTCCACTGGTCCGGTTATCATTGGCCAAGCCGTAGATTCTTCGGCAATCATCAAAACATTTTTATTCCTCTTTTTCATAATGGAATTCAAATGCTTTAACAGCTCTATGGCATCCAGATTTTCCCTTCCTCCATACTTGTTTGCAACCCACTCGCCATCATTCTTCCCATAGTCCAGATACAGCATAGATGCAACCGCATCCATACGGATACCATCTGCATGGAA
>CAJTZB010000159.1 GCA_910583815.1 uncultured Lachnospiraceae bacterium | reverse complement strand
CCAAAACTTCCAAGCACAGAAACGAATTCTGACATGCCCTCGGCAGAATTGACGTTCGCAATACCAAACAGTACGCAGCAGCTCGATACAACCACCTCTTTTGCCGCAAGTCCGGAAATCAGCGCAAGCGCAATCTGCCACAGTCCTAGTCCTGCAGGCACAAGCACAGGCGTAATAAACTTTCCAATAGACGCACCAAAGCTCTGGCTCATATCTGTAACAAGACCGGACGTGCCAAAGTTCAGCAAAAACCAGATTACCAAAGAAGCAAGGAAAATTGTCGTACCCGCTTTGGTCAGGTAGTCTTTTATTTTTTCACTGACATAAATAAATACCGTACGTGTATTCGGAAGCTTATATTCCGGCAGTTCAATCAGCAGTGCATGGGATTCCTGCTTTTTTCCAAAACAGTTCATGACTGCAGCAGTAACGATGCCGACCAGCATTCCGATCAGATACATGGAAAATGCCACAAACATTGCCTTATTTCCAAAAAACATTTCGCTAAAGAGTACATAAATCGGCAGCCTTGCGCTGCACGACATAAATGGGGTTACAAGCACCGTACGTCTGCGGTCCCTCTCATCTTCCAGCGCCCTTGATGCCATGACTGCCGGAACGCTGCATCCAAAGCCCAAAATCATAGGAATAAACGCTCTGCCGGACAGTCCGAGACGACCCATAAAATCATCCATAACATAGGCGACACGCGACATATATCCGCTGTCTTCTAAGAATGCCAGCGCAAGGAACAGAATAAATACATTCGGCAGGAACGTCAGAATACCGCCAACACCGGCAATTGCGCCGTCCACCAGCATGGAAATCACGATCTCTTTTGTGCCGAGAGAAGCCAGTGTTGCAGTTACCGCAGTCTGGAAATACTCCAATGCCTGTTCCATATAACCCTTTAAAAAATCACCTACAGCAAAAGTCAGGAAAAACACGACTGCCATAATCACAAGGAACATCGGGATTCCAAGTACAGGATGTGTCAGCAGTTTATCCACCTTATCGGTCTTTTCCGCCTTTTTTGCCTTGTTGACCAAACATTCTTCAATAATCTCTTCAATAAAGTCATATTTCTGATTGATAATATCCGTTTCATAGCTGCGTGCCACAATATCGCTGACATCCATGCCACACTGCCTTACAATTTCTTCATCTCTCTCCAACAGCTTGATTGCATACCAGCGCTCATTCGGCACTTCCAGATGCTTTTCATGGAACCGCTCTATCAATGCATCAATCTTATCTTCAATTTCATCCGAATAGACAACCGTATACTCTTCATGGTGGTTATGCATATGCCTGCTTGTATGTACACCTGCACTTTTCGGATGCTGGTGCTCCGTCGCATCCTTTGGCTTATCGCTGTGATGTGCCACTGCATGCATCAGAATATCAAGACCGGTGCGTTTCCTTGCAGATACCGGAATTACCGGAATGCCAAGCATCTCCGGCAGACGATGAAGGTCAATCTCCATACCACGCTCTTCTACGATGTCCATCATATTCAGCGCCAGTATCACCGGCTTCCCAAGCTCAATCAGCTGGAGTGTCAGATACAAGTTTCTTTCCAGTGCAGAAGCATCTGCCACATCAATAATGACATCCACCTCAGGACTTAAAATATATTCTCTTGTCAGCTTCTCTTCCATTGTATAGGAGGTCAGGCTGTAAGTCCCAGGCAAATCCACAACTTTATAGCGGTGGTTGTGATATTGCATTGCCCCTTCTTTTTTCTCTACCGTAACGCCCGGCCAGTTTGCTACCTTCAGCCTTGCCCCGGTATATGCATTGAACAATGTTGTCTTCCCACAATTGGGATTTCCTACAAATCCTACTTGAAGCTCCTCTTTCATGTCAATACCATGTCCTTCCGCAGCCTATCAGGCTTTTTCGTCTGTTATCTGAATCAGGTCTGCCATCTTTTTCCCAACAGCAAGCCTTGTTCCCCTTACATTAAAAATCACGGCCCCATGTGCCTTTTTATTTAGCACCGTAATGCTTGTTCCTACTGTCAGCCCAAGCGCTGCAAGACGTATTTCCTGCTGCTTTGGAAGTCCAAAGCCTTTTACACGATAACTGTTCCCTACTGTTCCGTCTCTTAATGTCATGATTTCCTCCATATCAAAGCAAATATCCCTCACTGCACATCTGCTTTGTCTTGTACCTGCATCTGCTGCTTCCTGCATTCTGCCTGCTGTTTGGAAAAGACACAGCCACAATAATTCTGGCGGTACAGGTTATGCTCCGTAGATAATTCTACGGAACGCCGATACCCATTTTTCTTCTTAAAATCCGAAACCAGATACCTCACACCATATTCCTCCGCCAATGCCTCTCCAATGTCATTCAGCTTCTGCGCATTTTTTAACGGACTGATCGTAAGCGTCGTAGCAAAATAATCAAGACCCAGCTGTTTTGCCATAGCCGCTGCCTCTCTTAAGCGAAGCTCATAACATCGAAAGCATCTCTCTCCGCCTTCCGGAAGTTCTTCCAAGCTTTTTGCCAGTTCAAAAAAACGTCCCGGCTCATATGCTCCTTCCAAAAAAGCAACCGGATTGGGAAGAGGAAGCTCACCAATCAGGCGCACCAGCTCATCCCTTCGCTCTTCATACTCTTCTTTTGGTGATATATTCGGATTGTAATAAAAATCAGTAATCTGAAAATATGGCGAAAGATACTCCAGGACATAACTGCTGCATGGCGCACAGCAGCTGTGCAGCAAAAGTCCCGGCACATTCCCCTTTATTATAATCTCTTCCAACTGTTTATCAAGTTCTTTTTGATAATTTCTGTTCATTTCCCATCCATACCTTTAAGAAACCAAAGTGGTAAGCACCTCAAAAAAATGCTCCATTTGGGCATCTGTTCCAACCGTAATCCGGAGATAATTCTGTATACGTTCCTGCCTGAAATACCGGACATAAATGTGCTTCTCCCGAAGCCTCTCAAACAGTTCCTCTGCCAAGACAGCCTTATGCGATACAAACAAAAAGTTTGTTTTTGAGGGAAGCACCGTAAACCCAAGCTGCTTTAAACGTACCGCAGAAGCCTCTCGGGTCTTTATAATTGCCGCCGTGGTCTGCGCAAAATACGCCTCGTCCTCCACTGCTGCCACTCCACATAAAATAGCAGGCAGGCTCATCGGATAAGAATTATAGGAATTGCGTACTGCCTGCATTGCAGCAATCAGCGTCCTGCTGCCAACTGCAAATCCAATCCGCATTCCTGCCATAGAACGCGATTTGGAGAATGTCTGCACAACCAGCAGATTTTCGTACTTTTCCACCAGAGGAAGCACACTTTCCGCCCCAAAATCCACATATGCCTCATCCACAATCACAACGGATTCCGGATTATGGCGTATTATATCTTCAATAACTGCCGCATCTTCGGCAATAGAAGTTGGTGCGTTCGGATTCGCCAGCACAATTCCGCCATTTGGCACAAAATAATCCTCTTTGCGGATACGGAATCCTTCATCAAGTGCCGGCCTCCGGTATGGGATACCAAACAGTTCTGCCCAGACAGGATAAAAGGAATATGTGATGTCCGGAAACAAAACCATATGCTCTTCTACAGCCTGTCCAAGCTGCTTTGCGTGTGCCGCACCCGCAAAGCAAGTCAGAAATGCCATACCAAGCACATCATCCGAACCGGTTCCGATAAAAATCTGCTCCTTTGCCACGCCATACCGTTTGGCAAGGGCGCTCGCCAGCCTCCCTGCATCCGGCTCCGGATACAGCCGAAGCTGCTCTGTCAAAAGCTCTGCAAGGGCATCTGCCACGCCCGGAGCCGGCGGATACGGATTCTCATTTGTATTCAGTTTTATTATATCAGCCTCTGTTGGCTGTTCTCCTGGCACATATGGCGTTGCCATGCGGAGGTTTGTTTTCCAGTCCTTCATGCCGTTGCTCCTATTTTAGTTCCGCAGAACTCCTCTCGGCACACGTCTTTCTGAGCTTGGCTTTCGGCTGCTCTCTGCATCCGAACGTCAAGCTATGTGCCTCCGGTCTGCTGCTGTTTTTTAGTTCCGCAGCAGTTTTATTCTTGCTTTGCGCCGCAGCGGTTGCAGTAGTCCAGCCCTCCGAGCACCGGCGCACCGCAGGCCAGGCAGGTCAGTCTCGTGGGTGAAATTTCTCGTTCTACAATTTCATATGGGCAGTCTGCGTCAAAATAAGTTTTGACCGGGCCTGCCTCTCCTTCTAAAATTTCTGCCGGCGGAAAGGTTTCCCTATCTGCACTGCCTTCAATATAAATTTGTTTCTTTGGGAGAAGCTTCAGAAGCTTTCTCCAAAAGGTCTTGCCGCCATTCCCCATTTTCCTTTACTCTTTCTCTTTCTGCGAAGCAAAGAATACCGGATTGGTAATTGCCTGATTTGTATAGTCGTCTTTTACTTCAAAGAATACCCACTTCGCATCTGCTGCAGAAATGCTGATTTCGCCGCCGTAATCATAACAGCCGTTGCAGGCTTTGACGGAAGGAAGCGGAATCTCTTCTTTTCTTCCTCCATTCTGCCATATGGACAGCTTAGTCAGCGGACGGTTTGCCAAAACAGTCAGCTTTACTGTAATAGATTCGGCATCTGCTGCAAGCTGTACCTGTTCCCCCATCTGTTTTCCGTCAATCTCGGCAATCAGAATCGGCCCATTGGTTAAAAAGCTGTTTCCTTTTTTTAAATGGGAAAGCAAAGATTTTGGTGTGCGTTCGTCTGCCTTTACATAGGTTCTGACGCAGCCGCTTGTTAAATTTAGCTTTCCCCACTTCTGTACAGTATCAAGCTGCGGCTCTATCATACCAAAGAAATAATCTGCTTTTTCTTTCAGCTCCGGTTCCATTCCGTCATATGCCTGCTTCACTGCTTTATACAGACCAAGCAAGTAGCAAAATGAATCCATCCAAGATTCCAGACTGATGTCATGGGTATCGCTTCCGGTCGTTGCAGCGAGGAAGCGCCCTTCCTCCAAAAGCGACAGCCACAGCTCAAATGCCTCATAGTTTGTTGTCTCTTCTTCCATTGGATGAGAGCCGTTCCAGATTTCAAGCGTATCAAAAATTTCAATAATATCCGTATATGCCGGATTGAAAGAAATTGCTTTCTGCATATCACGCGGATGGTTCAGCTGCGGATGCCCGCCAAGCGATTTAATTTCCTTTGTCATACGGATAAATTCATTCCGCAGGTATTCATCTGTACGCTCCTCCTCCGAAGGAATCCGATAACATACATCCTCGTCCACATTAAGCGACAGCACATGCCCATTTGTCGTAGAAATTTCCTTGGACAGAATCGGCAGAAATTCCGACTTCTCCGTTTTTTCCCATTCCCTGTGATTCAAGATATTATGATGGTCGGACAGCGCACCAAATGTAAGGCCTGCTGCCTGCATCGACATCGCAACCTCTTCTGTTGTATCATAAACATAATCGGTTCCCTGTGGCGGATAAAGCGGGCTTGAAAACACGCTATGATGATGCAGGTCTCCCACATACCATCCTTTTTCTGTTAGATTTACAAAACGGTGCAGACTGACAGAAACTTCTGCCGCCGCATCTGCAGGCACCTCCGCAATAAACTGTTTAATTTCATATTCGGAACCTTTGGACACCATCATCATATATCTGCCTGCCGGAAGCTCCATCGCAAACTCTCCGTTTTCCTCGCTGTAGCGGCGGAAATAGTCAGGAATCCCATTTGCAAAACAAAATTCTTTCTCTGTCCCTGCATTCCCCATTGGAAATAATTTAATCTCTGCAACTAACGGAGCCACGCCATCCTCGGTTACAGTTACTCTT
>CAJTZB010000158.1 GCA_910583815.1 uncultured Lachnospiraceae bacterium | reverse complement strand
GCCTGCTTCCGCAAAGTACTCGTCTCTTCCGCTATCAGAATTACCTGCTAAAGCGCCGGTGCCCTCCTGCGGAACTCCGCTTGCGATACGGTTTGCAATTTCCTCATTATAAGTGCCACTGCCTACATTCTGCTTTTTCAGAAAATCAACAACTGCACTGACTTCTTTATCTGATACAAAAGCACCCTGAATACGCACCGGTTTTGGATAACCAGATGGGAAGAACAGCATATCGCCCTTTCCAAGCAGTTTTTCCGCACCTACAGCATCCAAAATCGTTCTGGAGTCAATGCCAGAGGATACAGCAAATGCGATTCTGGATGGTACATTTGCTTTAATCAGTCCGGTAATGACATTGACCGAAGGGCGCTGCGTAGCAAGAATCAGATGCAGGCCTGCCGCTCTTGCCATCTGTGCCAGACGGCAAATTGCATCTTCCACTTCGCCCGGCGCCACCATCATCAGGTCGGCAAGCTCATCTACAATAATTACGATTCTTGGAAGTACCGGGTAATTCTCTGCTGTCAGTCCATCCTCTTTTTTCAATGTTTCCACACGTTCATTATAACCCTTTAAGTCACGTACCGACAGCTCCGCAAACTTCTGATAACGGTCCGTCATTTCCGCAACCGCCCAGTTTAACGCTGCCGAAGCCTTTTTCGGATCAGTTACGACCGGAATCATCAAATGTGGAATACCATTGTAAACACTTAATTCTACGACCTTTGGATCCACCATAATCAGTTTGACATCTGCCGGATTTGCCTTATACAAAATGCTCATAATAATTGTATTGATACAGACAGATTTACCAGAACCGGTTGCACCCGCAATCAGAAGATGCGGCATCTTTCCAATATCTGCGACAATGTTCTGCCCTCCAATATCTTTTCCTACTGTAAATGCAATGTCGGATGGGTGTTTTACAAACTCCGGTCCTTCAATCAGCTCACGCAAAAGTACTGCGGTATTCTCTTTGTTTGGCACTTCAATACCAACCGCTGCTTTTCCCGGAATCGGTGCTTCAATACGCACATCCGCTGCCGCAAGGTTCAGCTTAATATCATCCGCAAGATTCGTAATTTTGCTGACCTTTACACCCTGTTCCGGCTGCAGTTCATAACGAGTTACAGAAGGGCCTCGGCTGACATTTGTAATCGTCACCCTAACCCCAAAGCTTTCCAACGTATTTTTCAGCTTGTCCGCAGTTGCATGAAGCTCTGCATCCGAATTTCCTGTTGTCTGTGCCACAGGTTTTGCCAATAGATCAATCGGAGGAAATTCATATGGTTTCTGCATCGGTACAGTTCCATTCTCTATCTGTAATGGCGTTCCCATCTGTCCTTCTGTCTGCATATTTTTTTGTTCTACAGATGTAGAATTTCTGCCTGACGCCGCATTTTCTGTTACAGAAGCAGTAGAAACACTGGAATTTCTGTTTGTTTCAGAATTCTGTCCCATGCCATAAGGTGCACGTTCAAAGATTGTCTTTTCTCTTGGTGCTGCCTCCATTCTCCTCCTGTCGGAAAGAGACTGCTCTGAAAAACTCGGCTCAAATGGATCAACGGCTCTTGGCTCCGGCATATCATTATAATATGGTAGCGGTTCTGTTGTATTTTCTGAATATTCTGAATATGTATTCTGCTCTTCTTTACTATCCGCATAGAAAGATTGTTCCATGCTATTCTCAGAATGCAACGCTTCTTCCGGCTCTGCAGGCTGTCCCATCTGGTTTGGCTCTGCCTGCGGCTCTTCAGATCCCAGCGGCAGAGGTTCTTTTATATAAGTTGCCTTATTCCTCATAAGCACTGGTACAGGTTCCTTCGGATCTTCTAATACATGGTCAAACTTCTTTCTAAGCTCTTCTTCATAAATGCTGTTGACTGTATCTACTGTTTCTTTAGATGGTTTATACGTTCCATTATATACAAGTTCCTCTGTTGCCTTGTCCATTGAAGGCTCAGAAGGCACTGCCTGAGCATAGGCTTCTGTAACATAAAATTCTCTCTTTTGTTCCTCAGCTTTATATTCGTCTGTTTTCCTCTCTCCCATCCCTTGGGTTTCCGCCGTCCACGGCATTGGCTGTTCTGCTTCCGTAGAATCCTCTGTTTCTTTTCCGACAGGAGCAGTTGGCGAAATTCCACCAAAGAAATTTTTCTTTGGCGGTTTCTTTTCTGCCTTCTCTTCTCTTTCATTCTCGGGCTTTAGCAAAAAACTCTGCGCCCTTACCTGTTCCTGTTCTGACAGCTCTGCAAAAGCCTCTCTTCGCTCTCTCTCCTCTTCCTGACGCAACATTCTCTGTTCTCTATGTCTCTTAGCAGACTCTGTACCGTAATCTGCAAGCAGCGCGAATAATGCTTTTCCGGTCAGGAGCATGATAAACAGAAGAGTTAACGCAACCAGCACAACATAGCTTCCTGCCTTTCCGAAAGCAGGCAAAAACAGCATACAAAGCAGACCTCCAAAGAAGCCTCCTCCACTTTTATGCTCTGATGCATATTTGTAATACTCTGCAATAGATTCTGCTTCTTCCCCAAATGCAAGCTGAATCATTGCCGCAATCACAACAAACAGCCCCAGCGAAGCCAGAAGCTTTCCTATGTATCTTTTATTTTCATGATGGTTTGCAAGATAAAAAGCAATTCCAAAAAACAACAGAAACGGAATCGGATATGCCAGAAAACCAAACAGCCCAAACGTCACGCCATTGATAATTTCACCGAACTTTCCGCTCAAACTAAAATTACTCAGAAACAGAAGCAGCGATACTACAAGTGTAGAAAGCAATATCAGCTCATTATTCAGCTCCGGCGGCATTCCTTCACGAAACGACAGTTCCTCTTGTACTGCTTCTTTTTTCTTTGCAGAGGTCTTTGATGATGCTTTTTTAGAAGCAGGTGCCTTATTTGAGGAAGATTTCCCTGTTGTTTTTTTTGCCCCGGAAGCCTGTGACTTTGTACGGCTCCCTTTACTGCTCTTTTCTGTATCCTTTGTTGCCATAACCTATCTACCTCTCTCATTCTGCCACTGTGGACGGCTTTCAATTTAGAAGGGAAGCTTGTGCGGCAGCACAAATTCCTGATTAAAAAATCAGAGATTTTTCAACCTGCTCCCTCTAAATAATGTATGCCCCGATTGCAATGGCTCCTACCAAAAAGCAATAAAATGAAAAATACTTGAATTTCTTGCCTCTCACAAGCACTAACATAGTTTTGATGCTGATATAGCCAACAGCCGCAGCAACTGCCGTTCCGACGGCATACGCCAAAAGCTCGGAAGAAGCCACCATAGATGGTTCAAAATCCTTAAGTTCCAGTATAGCTGCTCCAAGCACTGCCGGAATCGACATAATAAATGAATAACGTACCGCAAAGCTGCGTTCAAAGCCACTGAGCAGTCCTGCCGTAATTGTTGTTCCAGAACGAGATAATCCAGGCAGAGTTGCAGCTCCCTGCGCAACACCAAGCAGCAATGCTTTAGGATAGCTCGCAGTCTCTTCTGTCAGAGTGCCGGAATCCACATGGTCTGCTACCAAAAGCAGCACTCCTGTAACAAGCAGCATAATACCTGGTATTAAAATACCTGCTGCTGCAGTTTCGATCATATCCTGAAACAAAATGCCAATAATTCCAGTTGGTATTGTTGAAACAATAACTAACATCACAAAGCGCCGGTATGGTGTTGCTGCCATTTTAACATATTCCCTTTTGTGCTCTTTATCTGCAAACAGATTGGAAACTGCATACCAGATATTTTTAAAGAAGTCTCCGACAATACAGAACCCCTCATAAATCAGCATTCTGACATCTTTCCAGAAAGCCACAAAAATAGCAATCAATGTTCCAAGATGAAGAAGCACATCAAATAAAAGCCCTGTTTCTACTTCAATATGTAGCACCTGCTTAAAAATGGCCAGATGTCCGGAACTGCTGATTGGCAGGAACTCTGCAAGTCCTTGTATCAGTCCCATAATAATTGCTTCCAAAATTGACATAGTATTCTTATTCCTTCCTTTCCAAATCAAGTCCGCTCATTTTAACCTTAGTATCATTATAATAGAGAGAAGGCAAGAAAACAAGAGCGTATTTTAAAGAGGCCGCCGCAGAAAAACCCATATTTTATGCGGCAGTCCCTTCTATAAGCTTAAGCTCCAATCATCTCGTACAGCTTCTTCATTGCCTGGCTGATTCCCCCCACCTCATCTACAAGACCCTCTCTGACTGCATCCTGACCAACCAAAAGTGTTCCAAGGTCTTTTGTCATCTGCTCTGTCTCCATCATCATCTGTTCCATGCGTTCCTTGGAAACTCTGCTGTGGCTGGAGATAAAACCTGTAATTCTGTCTTGTATCCTCTGGAAATAGTCATAAGTCTGCGGCGCTCCTATCACCATACCGCTCATTCTGACCGGATGAATTAACATTGTGCCTGATGGCACAATAAATGCATAATCCGCCGCCGTTGCAAGCGGCACCCCGATCGAATGGCTGTCTCCAATGACAAGGGAAACCTTTGGTTTGTCAATAGAAGCAATCATTTCTGCAAGCGCCAGTCCGCATGAAACGTCTCCGCCGACAGTATTCAGCAGAACAAGTACTCCCTGAATGCTGTCATCGTCTTCGATTGCCGCCAGCTGCGGAAGCAGATGCTCATACTTTGTCGTCTTAACATTTCCCGGCGAGTTTTCATGTCCTTCAATTTCTCCGATAATCGTCAGCAAATGAAGTTTTACATCTTTTTTATTCTTATCCAGCACTGCCTGCCCATATTCCGAAATCTTTTCATCTTGCGTATTCGTATTATTTTCTGATTTTTTATCTCCCAACTGCCCTACTCCTTCACAAAAATTTCAAGGGACCCGGTGTACCGTACCACCTACATTTGACTGAAAATGAATGGTACGAGACACCAAGTCCCTTTTATTTTGTGCAGTTTCTGACAAAATATTCAGCCAGAAACCCTAAGTGCCTGTTCTAAATCAGCAATAATATCTTCCGCATCCTCAATGCCAACAGACATCCGGATCAAATCAGGGCTGACGCCGGCTGCAATCAGCTGTTCGTCTGTCATCTGGCGGTGTGTTGTACTGGCAGGATGAAGCACGCTTGTCCGGACATCCGCCACATGCACAACAATGGCAGCTAACTTTACGCTATCCATAAACTTCATCGCAGCATTTCTGCCACCTTTTACACCAAAGGAAATTACGCCGCTTGTTCCGTCCGGAAGATACTTCTCTGCAAGCTGATGGTATCTGTTCCCTGCAAGCCCCGGATAGTTGACCCATGAAACATGTTCATTCTTATTCAGCCATTCTGCCACTGCCATAGCATTCTTGCAATGGCGTTCCATCCGAAGATGAAGCGTTTCCATTCCCAGATTTAAATAGAATGCATTCTGCGGAGACGGCGTAGAACCAAGGTCACGCATCAGCTGCACTCTTGCTTTTGTAATAAAAGCTGCCTTACCACAGTCTCTTGTATAGACCATGCCATGATAGGAATCATCCGGCGTAGAAAGTCCCGGAAATTTTCCATTATCCCAAGGAAAGTTCCCACTGTCTACAATTACTCCACCAAGTGCAGTTGCATGTCCATCCAGATATTTGGAAGTTGAATGGATTACAACATCCGCCCCATGCTCAAACGGACGGCAAAGCATCGGTGTTGCAAAAGTATTGTCAATAAACAGCGGAATTCCGTGCTTATGAGCTACGGCTGCAAATTTTTCAATATCGCATACAACAAGCGACGGATTGGAAAGCGTCTCTGCAAATATCAGCTTTGTGTTTTCTTTTACTAAGGAAGACAATTCTTCTTCCGAACTGTCTGGATCTGCAAATGTCACATCAATTC
>CAJTZB010000157.1 GCA_910583815.1 uncultured Lachnospiraceae bacterium | reverse complement strand
CACCCTTTTAAAGACTGAGTTTTATGTATGGTATTTACTGGATGATGTAAGGAGCCAAAGCAGCAAGGATAGCATCCGTATTATCGCTATGGATGCTTAATTCAATTGGCTTGGACAGGTCAAGGCTGAAGATACCCATAATAGATTTTGCATCAATGACATATCTTCCGGAAATCAGGTCGAAATCGGAATCAAACTTTGTAATTTCGTTTACAAAGGATTTTACCTTATCGATGGAATTTAAAGAAATATTTACTGTTGTCATATATAAACCTCCATATTAATTTTTTCTACACTTCTATACTAATTCTTTTTATTGTAAAAATCAATAGACAAAGTAGATAAAATTAGAGATTTGATTCGGTGAAATGTACAAAAAGCAGGAAAGGATTCTAAAAGAAATGGAACAGGTAAGGGCATCGGGACTAGAAGGCAGAAACATAGCATTTCTGACGCTTGGCTGCAAGGTGAATTCATATGAAACAGAAGCGATGCAGGCGCTTGTTGCGGCGGCAGGAGCGGTTCTTGTGGATTTTGGGCAGGCAGCGGATATTTATATTGTAAATACATGTTCTGTTACGAATATGGCAGACCGCAAATCAAGGCAGATGCTGCACCGCGCCAAAAAGAGGAATCCAGAAGCGCTTGTTGTAGCAGCAGGCTGTTATGCGCAGACGGCTTCCGAAGAGGCAATGAAAGCAGAAGGAATAGACCTTATTATTGGAAATAACCAAAAAAAAGAAATCGTGCCGCTTTTAGAGCGTTGCCTGAAAGGGGTAAAAAATAAACGTCTTGATATTGGAGAGGAATCGGAGTATGAAGAACTGAAACTTGCTACCAAGCTTTTCCATACAAGGGCATATATTAAAATTCAGGACGGCTGCAACCAGTTCTGCAGTTATTGCATTATTCCATATGCTAGAGGAAGAATCCGTTCCAGAGCAGAAGAAGACGTAATTTCGGAGGTGCGCAGTCTGGCAGATGCAGGCTATCAGGAAATTGTTTTGACGGGAATCCATCTCTCTTCTTATGGACAGCCTGCAAAAGAAGGAGAGCAGCCGTTGCTTTCTCTGATTCAGAAGCTGAATGAGATAAAAGAAATAAGGAGAATCCGCCTTGGTTCCTTGGAACCGCGTATTATTACGGAGAATTTTGTCAAGACTTTAAGTAGCTGTGAGCAGGTATGCCCACACTTTCATCTGTCTTTGCAGAGTGGTTCAGATACGGTATTAAAACGGATGAACCGGAAATATACGGCGGAGGAATATCTGGAATGTGTCAGGCTGCTGCGTCATTTTTATAACGAGCCTGCCATCACGACCGATATTATCGTCGGTTTCCCACAGGAAACGGATGAGGAGTTTGAAGAAACGCTTGCCTTTGCCGAAACGGTTGCTTTTTCTAAAATCCATGTCTTTAAATATTCGCGCAGGAAAGGGACTGCTGCAGATAAAATGAGCGGCCAGGTCACGGAACAAAAAAAGACAGAGCGCAGCGAGCGTCTGCTGGCTTTGGAGAGAAGGCTTGGAGAAGCATATCGGAGCCGGTTTATTGGAACAGCACAGGAAGTGCTGTTTGAGGAACACACGCATCTGTTAGGAGAAGATTTCCAAACAGGCTATACGGAGCGCTATATCAGGATGGCGGTTCAAGAGAAGAAAGAGCTTTCAGGAAAACTCCTGCCGGTTCACGTGCTTTCGGAACCAGAGGAAGGGGAACTGCTTCTTTGTGCCCTGCAGCAGTAATTGTGCTTTACTTTTTTGGAAATATATATTAATATATAGAGATAAAGGCAGATTGAAAGCGAGGGACATTTCAATCGGAGGATTTGAAGAATGGCAGAGGATACAACAAACAGGATATGCCGGATAAGACAGAAGAGAGGAATTAAAATGAACGAACTGAACAGAACGCAGTATTTCAGAGTACAAAAAGATACAGAGCCAGTAGTAAAGGATGTGATTGACAGTGTTTATGCAGCCCTGACAGAGCAGGGGTATAATCCGGTCAACCAGATTGTAGGCTATGTGATGTCCGGCGACCCAACCTATATTACAAGCCATAATGGTGCAAGAAGCATGATTATGAAGGTGGAGCGCGACGAAATCATTGAAGAGCTTCTGCAGGATTATATCAGACGGCATTTTTAGGATATAGAAAACCGCCTGCGGCAGAATAAGGGATAGATTGAAAAATAAGTTTGATTACTTATTTTCCAATCAGCTATTTGTGTCTGCGCGTTGCAAAGCCATGAATGGCTTGCTATAAAGTCGCTTATGCGCAAGCAAACAAGTTTGCTTTCAGCAGCGCAGAAATGAGGATAAGATGAGAATCATGGGACTGGATTATGGCTCCGTTACCGTTGGGGTGGCAATTAGCGATGAATTGCTCCTTACGGCACAGGGGCTTGAGGTGGTACGCAGAAAACAGGAGAATAAGCTGCGTCAGACATATCAGCGCATTGAAGCGTTAGTGGCAGAGTACCAGATAGGGCAGATTGTTGTTGGCTATCCGAAGCATCTGAATAACTCCGTTGGAGAACGCGCCATAAAGTCAGAGGAATTTGCCGAAACTTTAAGAAGAAGGACAGGCCTGCCGGTTGTCCTTTGGGATGAGCGCCTTACTACGGTTACTGCGCACAGGGTGCTTGATCTTGCTTCTGCCGGATTAAAAGAAAAGCACGAAGTAGTGGATAAAATTGCAGCATCCATTATTTTACAAAACTATTTGGATTACCTTGCAAACAAAAGAGCAATGGGGGATTAGTGTGAAAAATAAATTTTCACACGGCAGTTTGTGTCTGCGCGTTGCAAAGCCATAAATGGCCTGTCACAAAATTCCCTTTTAAATTGAAAGCCGCCTGCGGCGGCAGAATGAGAGGATTAAGATGCTGGAGAAAAAAGATACAACCATTACATTCACAACAGAGGATGGCGATACGGCGCTGCTTCATGTATTGGAACAGACAAAAATTAACGGAACAACTTATCTGCTTGTAGCAGATGATATAGAAGAGGAAGAATCCGAAGCACTGATTTTGAAAGAAGTATCAGACGAAAATGCCAAAGAGGCAGTTTATGATATTGTAGAAGAAGAAAAAGAATTGACGGCAGTTTCAGCTATTTTTGAAGAATTATTGGATGATGTCGAATTAGTGACGCAGGATTAACACGGAGGTGCGTTTTGAGAAGAAAAAAATTGAATAGCAATGAAGTATCCGAGCCGGAAGCAACAAGGGCAGAAAGGAAACCTGCGGCAAAAGAGCCGGAAAAAAAAGCAGGGACGAAAGAACCGGAAAAGACAGCTGTAAGAAGGAGAAGGCCAAGGCAGACGGCTGAAGCATCCGGAGAGACTTTGAAGCCACAGGAAAAGGAAGGGCAGGGAAAACGTCCTGCACCTGCAAAGAAGTCTCAGGCAAAGCAGACTTCGACTGTAAGAATGGCAAGAACGGCCAAGGGAACATCGGCAAGGACTGCTGCCGCACCGGCTGCTGTTGCACGCAGAAAGAAGACAAGCCAGACGGCATCCGGAGTAAAAATCATTCCGCTTGGCGGTTTGGAGCAAATCGGAATGAACATTACGGCATACGAGTATGATGACAGCATTATTGTCGTGGACTGCGGGCTGGCGTTTCCGGCAGAGGACATGCTCGGAATCGACCTTGTAATTCCGGATGTCAGTTACCTGGCAGAGAATATTGACAGGGTCAAGGGCTTTGTGATTACACATGCACATGAGGACCATATTGGTGCGCTGCCGTATATTCTGCCGCAGGTCAATGTGCCGATTTATGCGACAAAGCTGACAATGGGCATTATTGAAAACAAACTCAAGGAACACAATCTGGTAAAGACGACAAAGCGCAAGGTAATCAAGCATGGACAGACGATTAACCTTGGCTGTTTTAAGGTAGAGTTTATCCGGACAAACCACAGCATTGCGGATTCGGCAGCGTTTGCAATCTATACGCCGGTTGGGACGATTATCCACACAGGTGACTTTAAAGTGGACTATACACCGGTTTTTGGGGATGCATTTGACTTACAGCGGCTTGGTGAAATTGGAAGAAAAGGTGTTTTGGCACTGTTAGCGGATTCCACAAACGTAGAGCGTCCGGGCTTTACGATGTCAGAGCGGACTGTCGGCAGGACGTTTGACAACCTGTTTGCAGAAAATATTAATCACAGAATCATTGTAGCAACGTTTGCATCAAATGTAGACCGTGTGCAGCAGATTATCAATTCGGCAAATAAGTTCGGCAGGAAGGTAGTGATTGAAGGGCGAAGCATGGTGAATATCATCACAACTGCTTCTGAGCTTGGATACATTAATATTCCGGACGGACTTGTCATAGATATTGAACAGATAAAAAATTATCCGCCGGAACGTCTGGTGTTAATTACAACCGGAAGTCAGGGAGAAGAGATGGCGGCACTTTCCAGAATGGCGGCATCTATTCACAAGAAGGTGTCAATTATCCCAGGAGATACAGTTATTTTAAGTTCAACACCGATTCCGGGCAACGAAAAGCAGGTATCCAAAATTATCAATGAGCTTTCAATGAAGGGAGCAAAAGTGATTTTTCAGGATACACATGTATCAGGCCATGCATGTCAGGAAGAAATCAAGCTGATTTACGCTTTGACAAAACCAAAGTATGCGATTCCGCTGCATGGCGAATACCGCCATCTGGTGCGCCACGCAGAGCTTGCAGAGGCGGTCGGAGTAGATAAGGAAAATATATTTATCCTGCGGTCCGGCGACGTGCTGGAACTAAATGAACAGGAAGCAGGCGTGGTTGGAGCAGTGACGGCGCAGGGCATTTTAGTAGACGGCCTTGGGGTTGGGGATGTCGGCAATGTCGTGCTGCGTGACAGGCAGCATCTTTCAGAAAATGGGCTGTTGGTTGTCGTTGTCATTATGCAGAAATATACAAATGAGATTCTTGGAGGGCCTGACATTATTTCAAGAGGCTTTGTCTATGCCAAAGAAGCAGAAGGGCTGATGGATGAAGCAAGGACAGTCGTAAAAGAAGCAATGGACCGATGCCAGAGCCGAGGCGTATCCGATTGGGGAAAGATGAAAGGCTGCATCAAAGATTCTTTGAGCGACTTTGTATGGAAACGTACAAAGCGGAGCCCGATGATTTTGCCAATTATTGAAGAAGTAGAGTATTAAGACAGCAGGGCACCGGCTTTGCCTGAAAGCCGGTGCAGTTGATGGAAGGATGGGATGAGATGGCACAAAAGGAGAATCAGAGAATAGCAATGGATATGGTAGGCTTTATTTTGCATCTGTTGCTGAACATCCTGTTCTATACGATTGTTATTTTCATTATCTACAAGGTAGGTGTTACGGCAAAGGACTTCTGTTTTCAAGTGTTTGGGGACTGCACAATGGATGCTGCGCCGGGAATCAATGCAGAAATTACGATTCCAGATGGGGCATCCAAAATGGAAGTTGCTGCCGCACTTGAGATGAACCGCTTGATTCCGAACCGCTATTCATTCTATTTAAAAGTACAGCTGATGGGATACAAGATTTTGGCAGGAACGTATATTTTAAATACGTCGATGACTTATGATGAAATATTGGCTCAGATTACAAACTACGCCAATGCTGTCCAGACGGAGGAAACACAATGATTGTGGAACCAAGGCTGAGTGACTACCTGAATTCACTTGAGACAGAGCTTCCGGAGCCGCTTGCAAAGCTGGAAGCATATGCACATGAGCATGAGGTGCCGATTATCCGCAAAGAAGCACAGAGCCTGCTGCGTTTTTTTGTAGAGCTGAAACGTCCAAAGCGGATTTTGGAGGTAGGGACTGCAATTGGCTTTTCGGCAGCCTTTTTA
>CAJTZB010000156.1 GCA_910583815.1 uncultured Lachnospiraceae bacterium | reverse complement strand
CTTGTAGCACTGATGATTTTGATGATTTTTATTTTCTTTAATGACATCCGCAACGTATTTTTTAAATAGAACAGCAAAATCAGGAGGAAAGGGCCTATGGGCTGGCTGACAGAGCAAAGGAACAGAAGAATATCAAAAGAAATTGCAATCGGGCAGGTACGGATTGGGGCAGCAAATCCGATAGCCATCCAGTCAATGACAAATACAAAGACAGAAAATATAGAAGCGACTGTTTCCCAAATATTGCAGTTAGAACAGGCGGGCTGTGAAATTATCCGCTGTGCAGTCCCGACGATAGAAGCTGCGCAGGCTTTTTCTGAAATCAAAAAAAAGATCCATATTCCGCTTGTAGCGGATATACACTTTGACTATCGGCTCGCAATTGCCGCAATGGAGCATGGGGCCGATAAGATTCGTATCAATCCGGGAAATATTGGTGCAAAAGAGCGGGTAAAGGCAGTTGTTGATGTGGCAAAAGAGCGGAATATTCCGATTCGTGTTGGCGTGAACAGTGGTTCTTTGGAAAAGGAACTGATTGCAAAATATGGAGGAGTGACCGCAGAGGCACTGGTGGAAAGTGCGCTCCATCAAGCAGAATTAATAGAAGAATTCGGATACGACAATCTTGTAATCAGCATTAAAGCATCCGATGTACAGATGTGTGTCAAGGCGCATGAATTAATTGCAGACTGCACGGCATATCCGTTGCATGTTGGCATTACGGAAGCAGGCACGGTAACAAGCGGAAATATCAAGTCTTCCATTGGCCTGGCCCTGATTTTAGCCCAGAGTATTGGCGATACCATTCGCGTCTCTCTGACTGCAGACCCAGTTGAAGAAATCGTATCCGCTAAACAGATTTTAAAGACACTTGGTTTAAGGAAAGGCGGCATTGAAGTTGTTTCCTGCCCGACATGTGGAAGAACGAAGATTGATTTGATTGCACTTGCAAAACAGACAGAGCAGCTGGTCAAAGATTATCCTCTTGACATTAAGGTTGCGGTGATGGGCTGTGCAGTCAACGGACCGGGAGAAGCAAGAGAAGCAGACCTTGGTATTGCAGGCGGCAACGGAGAAGGCATTCTGATCAAAAAGGGTGAGATCATCCGCAAGGTAAAGGAAGAAGAACTTCTGTCCGAACTGAAAAAAGAACTGGAGATTTTGTGCCAGAAACAATAATCTGAGGTTTTATATTTGGAGATGATATTTCATGAATCTGTTTGAAGTGTTTGACAATCTTCAGACAAGCAATGCACTTAAAACGGCGTTTGAAGATGTTCAGGTAGAAAAGGTAGCGGCATCTCGAAGCACCAGTCAGGCAACGCTCTGCCTGACTTCAAAGCATCTGCTTTCCTATCGGCTGTTAAGAGAGATGGAACAAGCAGTGTCAGAGCAGTTTTTTCACAAAGCAGGAAGGTCGGCAGTATGTTCTGTTCGGTATCAGCTTTCTGAGCAGTATACGCCGGAATATATTTGGAAGGACTATAGTGAGACAGTATGTGAGGAGCTTGCTGAAAAGGAAGGCAAAATGACTTCACATTTGCTAAAAAGTTCCAAGGTAGAATTTGAACCCTCTGCTTCAGGAACAACAATGAAGCTGACGGTGGAAGATACCTTTATTCATCGGACTTTGGCAGATACAATACGTCCTTTTTTGGAAACGCTGTTTTTGCAGCGTTTTTCATTTCCTCTTCGAGTGGAGTTTGTCTATCAGAAAACGGAGCAGAAAGAGGCAGAGGAAGAGGAATACTCCATGCCTTATAAAGAGGAGCGGCAGGCAGCCATACGTCAGGTGTCAAGGCCGGAGACGAAAGCACCTGCAGCAGAAGAAACAAAAAAAACAATATCCTCTCATGCACCGTCTTCCAAAACGTCATTTGGCGGAAAAGAAAAAAGAGATACTTCCAAGTTCATAAGAAAAAAGCTGCCGGATGATCCGGATATTTTTTATGGACGTGCATTTGATGGTGATGTAATTCCGATATTTGATATTCAGGACGAAATCGGTGAAGTAGTTGCCTATGGCAAAGTACTCTCTAATGAAGCAATTGCGATGCGAAATTCGGAAAAGCTGATTGTAAAGTTCAATTTTACGGATTTTACTGACACCATTTCTGCAAAGCTGTTTCTTTCCAAGGAGCAATGGGAAGAAATTCAGGGAAACCTGGCGCCAGGAAAGTGCATCCGCCTCAAAGGAATGGCGCTTTATGACCGGTTTGATAAAGAAATTTCCATATCTTCCATTGTTGGTATTAAGAATATTCCAAACTTTGTGAAAAAACGCATGGATACTTCTGAAGAGAAGAGGATAGAACTGCATGCACATACAATGCTGAGTGATATGGATGCGGTTGTAGATCCGAAAGTACTCGTAAAAACAGCATTTGAATGGGGGCATCCAGGTATCGCAATTACTGACCACGGCGTTGTACAGGCCTTTCCAGAAGCAAGTCACGCATTGAATCCAAAGGACTACAAAGACGACGAAGAAAAGATGAACCGTGCCAAGAATTTTAAAGTCATTTATGGCATGGAAGCCTATTTGGTAGATGATGTGCAGGAGATTGTAAAGAAGGATGCAGGACAGTCTATTTTTGCGCCGAGTGTTGTTTTTGACATCGAGACAACCGGTTTTGGTGCAAGAAGCGACAGCATTATTGAAATCGGCGCAGTAAAGCTTGTAAACGGAGAGATTACAGACCGCTTTTCAACGTTTATCAATCCGGGTATACCGATTCCACATGAAATCGAACAGCTGACCCATATTTCGGACGAGATGGTGCTTTCTTATCCTTCTATTGATGTGATTTTGCCGCAGTTTCTGGAATTTTGCAAAGGCTGTATTTTGGTGGCACATAATGCAGCCTTTGATACTGGTTTTATCCGTGCAAAGGCAAAGATGCTTTCCTTGCCGTTTGACTTTACGGTAGTAGATACTGTAGGGCTTGCAAGAGTGCTTCTGCCGGATTTGGGCAGATATAAATTAAACAATGTCGCCAAAGTACTTGGCGTTTCCCTTGAAAACCATCATCGCGCAGTAGACGATGCAGAAGCTACGGCAGGGATTTACCTAAAATTCCTTACTATGTTAAAAGAGCGTGGAATCGAGCAATTATCCGGTATCCAGACAATTGCAAAGCTCTCTCCGGAAGCTATCAAAAAAATGCCTACTTACCATTGTATTTTGCTCTGCAAGAACAATACAGGGCGAGTCAACCTTTATAAAATGGTATCACTATCACATATTGACTACTTTGCGCGCAGGCCCCGCATTCCCAAAAGCCTGCTGACAGAATGCAGAGAAGGGTTGTTTGTTGGTTCGGCATGTGAGGCAGGAGAGCTGTTTCAGGCTCTGCTTAGGGAGCAGCCAATGGAAGAGCTGACAAGGCTCTGTGAATTTTATGATTATTATGAGATACAGCCGCTTGGAAACAACCGTTTTATGATTGACAGCGAAAAAATTGAAAATGTCAAAAGCGAAGAAGACCTAATCATGTTCAACAAGCGTATTGCAGAACTTGGTGAACAGTTCCACAAACCGGTAGTTGCTACTTGCGACGTGCATTTTCTGAATCCGGAGGACGAAGTATACCGTCGGATTATCATGTCAGCAAAAGGATTTGAAGATGCGGATAAACAGGCTCCGCTATACCTTCGGACGACAGAAGAGATGTTATGGGAATTTCAGTATCTGGGCCCAGAAAAAGCAAAGGAAGTAGTTATTACAAATACACAAAAAATTTTTCATGAGATTGAAAAAATCTCTCCGGTACGTCCGGACAAATGTCCGCCAGTCATTGAAAATTCAGACGAGACGCTGCGCACCATCTGCTATCATACGGCATTTTCGATGTATGGAAATCCTCTCCCAAAGCTTGTGGAAGAACGGCTGAAAAAGGAGCTGGATTCCATTATCAGCAATGGGTTTGCTGTAATGTATATTATTGCACAGAAGCTTGTGTGGAAGTCAAATGAGGACGGTTATCTGGTTGGTTCCAGAGGCTCGGTCGGTTCCTCTTTTGCAGCAACGATGGCAGGCATTACAGAAGTGAATCCGCTTCCGGCGCATTACTACTGCCCAAACTGCTTTTTTTCGGATTTTGATTCCGAAGAGGTGAAAGGGTATCAGAAGCAGGGGCTTTGCGGTTTTGATATTCCGGACCGTGTCTGCCCGCACTGTGGCAAGCCGTTAAAGAAAGACGGAAACGATATTCCGTTTGAGACGTTCCTTGGCTTTTACGGCGATAAAGAACCGGATATCGATTTAAACTTTTCCGGAGAATACCAGAGCAAGGCGCACGATTATACCGAAGTTATTTTTGGGAAAGGACAGACCTTCCGTGCCGGGACAATTGGTACGCTTGCGGAAAAAACAGCGTATGGCTATGTCTTAAAATATGATGAAGAACATGGCATCCACCACCGCAAGGCAGAAATAGAGCGTCTTTCTTCCGGCTGTGTCGGCGTCCGCAGGACGACGGGGCAGCATCCAGGAGGCATTATCGTACTTCCGCTTGGCGAAGAAATCTACTCGTTTACACCAGTACAGCATCCGGCAAACGATATGACAACGAAAATCGTAACGACGCATTTTGATTATCATTCCATTGACCACAACCTGTTAAAGCTTGATATTCTTGGACACGATGACCCGACAATGATTAGACGGCTGGAAGATCTGACCGGGCTGGATGCCAAGACTATCCCATTGGACGACAAAAAAGTTATTTCTCTGTTTCACAGTACGGAAGCGCTTGGTGTCACGCCGGAAGATTTAAGTGGATGTGATTTGGGAAGCCTCGGTCTTCCGGAGCTTGGCACAAATTTTGTTATGCAGATGCTGCGTGAGACAAAACCAAAGAGTTTTTCGGATATGATACGTATCTCCGGACTTTCACACGGAACTGATGTTTGGACCAACAACGCACAGAAACTGATCAATGAAGGAACTTGTACGCTGGAAAATGCCATCTGTACTCGTGACGACATTATGACGTTTTTGATCTATCAGGGAGTAGAAAACGGAGCAGCATTTAAAATTATGGAGAGCGTGCGGAAAGGAAAGGGACTGACCGAAGAGATGGAAACTGCCATGAAGGAAAGGAATATTCCGGATTGGTATATCTGGTCATGCAAACAGATTAAATATATGTTCCCAAAGGCGCATGCCTGCGCCTATGTTATGATGGCGTTCCGTATCGCTTATTTTAAGGTGTATTATCCGCTTGCCTATTATGCTGCCTACTTTGGCATCCGTGCGACTTCGTTCAGCTATGCGTTAATGTGTCTTGGCAAGGATGTATTGGAACGCCATATGAAGGACATCAAAGTCAGAATCGACAAAAAGGAAGCGTCGCCAAAAGATGGAGATACATACGAAGATATGCGTATTGTGCAGGAGATGTATGCCAGAGGCTTTGAATTTCTGCCAATTGACATCTTTAGCGCAAAGGCACATGAGTTTCAGATTATAGACGGAAAGCTGATGCCGGCACTTGACACGATTGACGGTCTTGGAGAAAAGGCGGCAGATTTGATTGTGGAGGCAGTGAAAGATGGGCCGTTTTTATCCAGAGATGACTTTAAAACACGCTGCAAAGTCAGCCAGACCGTGACAGATTTGATGGGCGAGCTTGGCTTGCTGGGAGATATTCCTGCCTCCAATCAGATGTCTCTGATGGACATGTTTGATATGTTGTAATTGTCTGAAAGTTTGCACCATTGTGGAAATTTTAAAAAACAGAAAAAAATGCTTGCATTTTTTGGTCGGATAGTGTATATTATACCTTGCTTGAAACGAACTGGCAAAAGCCTGTTTCGTTTGATGCGGCTCGTTGGTCAAGCGGTTAAGACGTCGCCCTCTCACGGCGAAAACAGGGGTT
>CAJTZB010000155.1:242-5923 GCA_910583815.1 uncultured Lachnospiraceae bacterium | reverse complement strand
CCAACGTGCCATATCAGCATAGACAAGCACATCTCCTTCACATACCAAGGATGCACCGACTCCATATACAACAATCAGCCCTTCTGTTCTCTCTATTTCCTTTTGCATTGTGCGGATTCTGTCCTGCACATAAAAATCCTTGATATTCAATGTGTTCATAATACCAAACACACGGTCGTCCGTCACAAAAGGACGGATATAATCCTGATACTCCCTGTCGCTTACCATGCAGTCTTCTGCATCAAACCATGTGGCAGAAAGCCCCTGAAGCCCTGTTACGATTTCATTTCTGTCTGCCTCCGGATACAGCTCCAGAACAATAATTTTTGTTCCGGTTCCTGCTGCATCAAGCAATGTCTTTGTAATTGCTTCATAGCCACTGACTGCCGAATATCCTTTGATATTTTTCGCCGGATATTTATCATAATTTCCATAGATAGGAACCATTGCCCCCACTCCGCCTTTCCTTGTTTTCTTCTTAAGTCATTGTAAAATCTATTTTCCCAAACTTGCCGGTTTCTCATTTTGCATCTACAACAAAGATGCCCCAATGATGCCTGCCTTGTTTCCAAGCGCCGCCGGAAGTATCTGCACCGGCAGCACACTGCCGCCAAATGCCTGTTTATTTACCGTTTCCTTTATTTCTTCAAGGAATAAATCTGCACCTGCCGCCATGCCTCCGCCGATTACAATAATCTCCGGCCGGAGCACATTTACCAGACTGGTCAGCCCTTCTGCAAGATAATGTTTAAATTCCGAAACAACCTGTGCTGCCGCTTCTTCCTTTCTCCTTGCTCTGTTAAAAATTTCTTTTGCTGTCTGCTTTTCTCCAGTCTGTTCTTCATAACGTCTCATTACTGCAGTTGCAGAAGCATATGCCTCCAGACAGCCTCTTCTTCCACAAGTGCAGAGACGTCCGCCGCTCTCCACTCCGATATGACCAAGAATTCCGTCTGCATCGCCATATGGGTTTCCCATAGCAAGCGTTCCGCCGCATAAAAATGCTCCGCCAACACCTGTTCCAAGCGTAATCATACAGACGCGTTCATACTCTTTTCCCGCGCCGCATACTGCTTCCGCAAGCGCTGCGCATTTCGCATCGTTTGCTATTTTTACCGGAACCCCAAAAGCCTCTGACAGTTCTTTTGTAATATCCCGGTTCTTCCAAGGAAGATTATTGGCATACACAATACTTCCTTTTTGGCTGTCAATCAGCCCGCAGGAACTGATGCCAATCTGCTTAAGCTGATATGGGTACTCCTGCCCAAGCAGTCCGGTTATCTCTTTTTTCAACAAAAGCAGAAACGTTTCATAGTCCATTTCTGCTCCTGTCTCTATCACGCTCTCCTGCACAATCTGATGATCCTGCAAAAGCCCTAATTTGGCGGACATGCCGCCGATGTCAATCCCGATTGTAACCATATGATTTCTCCATATTGTGCTGGCTCTATGCATAAATCAAAAACCATGCCTTCACCAGCTGAAGGAATTCCCTGTTGTAGCCATGCCCAAGATGTTCAAAATGCGTATACGATTTTGTTCCGGAAAAACGCGAAAATAAATCTGCTGCCGTTTCCGGCGGGCAAGTGTCATCTTTGCCACCGCTTGCCAAAAGCACCGGACAGGAAATACGATGTACATGATGCGTCGTATCAAGCAGATACTTTGCCCTCTCTACTTTTTCCATGTCAGCATTTTTATACTGTTCCCTCCCAATGTCATATGCACCACGGCCTGCCGCCAGCTCAAAGTTTGTCAGAAACGGTTCATTGCTTGCCACAGCTCTTGTTATGTCATTGAATATAGAAGAGAGCAAAAGCGAAGCACCTCCGCCCTGGCTTGTCCCAAAAAAAGAAACTCTGTCAGGATAAACCTTTGGCTGTTTCAGTGCCCAGCGGACTGCCATAACGCAATCCGCCAGCCACTCAAAATAGCCTTTCTCTGCACCACTGTTCATTGTCTCCGCAAACACGCCCGGCACCATATCCTCCGGCAGCCTTGCGTGATCCTTCCCTTTTGGCGTTGTATAGCCAAGCGGGTTGATATGCAGAACATGAAAATACTGCGCCAGCTCCGGATGCATGCACATTTCACCATAATAGCCGGGTGTATGCACAATCAGGGGAGCTTCCTTATCAAAGCACGGCTGAAAATAACAGTAAAACGGAGCAAAACCTTCTCCCTCTATCCGCACGAAACGGTTTGCCACAACAGACTGGAAGTTGAACATCGCCGGCTCGAAGGGGTCCATATATTCCTCCGTGGCACGGAACTCCCTGCTTCCTGCCTCTCTGATCCTTGCTACCCAGAGGTCTATTTCTTTGCTGTCCATAACTCTACATAATCTCCTATCTGTACTCTGTCCGGGTTATTATTCTTGGTTCCGCAGCAGCCCGTCCGGGCTGCTGCTGTGTGTTATTCTCTTTCTTTTACGATGCCGAGCCTTAAAAATCTTGGGCGGTAAATGTCTGCATAAACAAAGCAGTCATCTCCGTTGATATTGTACGAAATAATCAAGCCGTTTTCATCCGAGAGTGCCGGATGTGCTTTGGCATTGTAAGTGTTGTTTCCTTTTCCTAACAGCTTCTGGCAGTCGTCATGGGAAAAGATTGTTGTCTTGTTCTCAAATATTCCATATGGCGTGTCGCTGATGGATGCCTTAATGGTCGGAGAGTTTGTAATATGTGTATTGACAAACAGGAACTTGCCCTTATGCTCTCCGGATGTAATCTGGGTAACGCTGCATTCTGGGGCTACGTCCTGTGCCAGATGGAAAAATTCCTTCGGCACTTCTGTACTCCAGCTGCCGTCTGCCGCCAGATATTCATATGCAGCAAACTGCTCTATCTGTTCTGGTTTTACTCTGGCAACGACAAGCTGCCTGCCGGCGTTCGTGATGTCCTCGTAGCCATAGATATAAACATAACCATCCGGATTCAAAGCGCCTGCTGCCTCGGTACTCTGATAAACCGCGCCGCCAAAATACCACTTATCCGAAGCATCCGAAACGCGGCACAGTCTCTGTGCATCATCGTTAATCAGAACAAGAGAATCAAAATCCACTTCCCCATTTTTGATTTCATACCTCGCAAGGTCTACCCCTATCTGGTCAAAACCAAACATCGTATTGACGGAATCAATTCTGAGGCTGTAGACATACAGATAATTTCCGCTTACAAAAGTGTCTCCCAGCCAATAATAGATGAATTTCCCCTTCTTTGTTGCCGGAGTCAATGGGTTCGGAATGATATTTGCCGTCGCCTCTTCCTTTTCCGGCCAATAAAACGTGATATTTTTGCAGTCCGGTTCTCCTCCGGTCAGAAGTGCGCTTGTATTGTTCGGCATATAGACATTGCTGCGCCTCTTTGTCATCGGATCTACAGTGGACACAATAGTATCGCTGAAAATAAAAAATGTCTTTTTTTCTGCCGTATTCGCTTCCCCATCTTTTCCGCTCAAATTTACGGAATAGATGCCGTCTGCGCCGCTCCAGCCTTCGTAGCGAGAAAACAGTGCGGTATAATCCGGTACACTGTCACAATACCATCCGGAACCAAGAAATACGCCGATTTCGCTTAAACCTACTTTTTCGCCGCCGTGATTGCTTAAAATTTCAATCTGCAGATAATGTCCATGAATATTTTCTGCATCAATAACAAGTGATGCAGCCGCATTCGCACTGCCATCTGCCTGCTCCATTGTATAGGTTCCGATGGTCTTCCAGATAGAATAATCATCCGAAACCTTTAAGCGGAACTTTTTCAGTCCATAATCCAGATGTTCCGGATCGTTGTAGTTCCAAAGAACCACTTTTCCAATTGGATATTCGCCTTGTAAGTCCACAATAAAAGAGATTTCATTTGCATCCTGTGCAAACATATGCGCCGGATTGTTATCATGTGTTGCTGTCTCCAAATGGAAATCACTTAAGCCGCTTCCATTGAACAGATTATATTCTTCCGGAGATGCCGTCCATTTTTGGTTCAGCAGACGTTCCAATGGAGCCAAAGAAAGGCTCTCTCCTTCCACTGCCTGCTGACGGTAACGGAACAGACGAAGCTCAGAAAGCCCATAACCGTCGCCGCCGTAGTTGCTTACTGCTTCCACTTTCAGATAGCGTCCGCTGATGCCGCACAGATCGATTTCGCTGCCATCCTCTAAGTTTGTTGCTGCAAGGCCTTCTTCTCCGGTCGCCTGTTTCAGCTGATAGGTAATTGGCGCGGAATAAGTTATATTGTCTTCTGAAACGCTTATCTTAACTTCTTTTAAACCGCTTTCTGTATTACCCTCACCGTTATAGTTCCAGAAATACAGCTTGCCAAGCTTCTCGATATGTCCGATGTCAAAGACAAATTCCTGCTCCTGCCCTTTATACATATCGGCTGCCTGATTGGAATGCAGATGAATTCTTCCGCCGCTTCCGCTCATGCCGGAATCATCTACCAGCTTCTGATGCCGTTCTTCCAATGCAGACAGTGTCAGCATAACTCCTACTTCCTGCGGACCCATTGCATCTTCCTCCTCTTTCTGTCCCTCTTCTTTTTTGCAGCCTGCAAGCACTGCCAATGCCAGCAGCAGGACTGCTGCCATCGTCAGGCAACTCCACTTCCTTCGCATGCTTCCTCTCTTTCCAGGGCCTGCCATGCTAAAATTCCATCTTAGTACAGCAGACCCTTTAAAGACGTTATTTCCTAAAGAAGTACTGATTCCGTCAGTGCCTTCTTAGTTCTTTTTCTTCTTTCCAATAACTACAAATGCAACAACCGCACAGAGAAGCAAAACTGCCACTACAGCAACTACGATAATCACTGTGTTGTTTCCGCTGCTCTCAGAAGAAGTGTCTGTAGACGGAGTTTTATCCTGTTCCGGAACCTTTGTCGGTTCTGTCTCAGGAGCCTTTGTCGGCTCTGTGCTTCCCTGATTCTCATTTTCTCCCGGAACTTCGTCAATTACATCCGGATCATATTCCTTGCCTACTTTTACAGTATAGCAAAGGCTGTTTACTTCTTCTTCCGACAATGCGCCGTCAAATACCATAAGGTTATCAAGTGCGCCTGTTACGGCACGCTTTACTACTTCATTCTCATAATAGCCGCCTACATTAAAGCCACCATTTGGAGTTCCGAAAGAACCATCGTCATAGCTTCCAAGAGCATAAGTAAGCCCTGCTGCTACTGCAAGTCTTGTACGAGCTGCTAGTTTTCCATCAATGTACATATACATAAAGGCATCTTCGATTGCACCTTCGGCATCATACTCATTGCGGAATACAAGCGTATAGCAATGCCACTCATTCAGATGTGCTTCCATCAGGTAGCCATCAGAATAGAGCTTGTCCTGAAGCTGCCAGTTAGAGCTGTTCATCTTGCCAAGCAACTGAGTTCCTGCTGCATCTGCTTCGTTGATAAATTCAATGTCAATCATACCAGAACCAAGTGCGCCAAGTCCTGCCGGAACCAAAATCATATTTGCTCCGGTATCTGTCTCTGTATACTTGTCCATCCGGAAATAAAAGCTTACTGTCATTTCCTTGTAGTTGTAAGTTTTGTTCGGAGAAGCCAGATAAGATGCTCCATCCAGTAAAATTGCCTTGCCATCAATACCGTCTGTATAAACTGGACCTCCTGCTGTAGAACCTGTGCCATAGGTAAGGTCATTGTCTGCTGCAGTACCTGTATTGG
>CAJTZB010000155.1:0-232 GCA_910583815.1 uncultured Lachnospiraceae bacterium | reverse complement strand
AAAATCATACTTCAGCACCATGCTTGTTTCATGATCTTCCGGCTGTTCTGCAGAAGCGCCTGCTTTAAAGGTAAAGTTTCCATCCACTGCGTCCACTGCAGTTACCTCGCCGCCGTTAAACTGAACCGTCATAGCAGAACCGTTCTCTGGTTTCATCAGTTCCACGCCATAATCTACGAGCTGTCCGTTTGCAGAGCCGTCATTGAGTGCTACGCCATCTTTTGGGCAGGTC
>CAJTZB010000154.1 GCA_910583815.1 uncultured Lachnospiraceae bacterium | reverse complement strand
ATGCCGGTATCTTTTATTTTCACATAAAAATACCTATGGTCCGCATCCAATGATACCCTGACTTGCCCTTCGTCTTTATTGTATTTAATGGCATTTTCAACCAGATTTGTAAAGACAAGCGACATTTTTACTTCATCCACTTCCGCAAGCACACTGCGGTAGCTTTCAAATATCATTTCAATATCCCTCTGCTTTGCAAGCGGACGCAGCCTGTGAAGCACGATTTCAAGCAGTTCATTGATGCTGACTTGGGCAATCTGCATCTCGCCTTCCCTGCGGTCCAGTTTAACAAGGTTCAGCAAATCCGTAATGATTTTTGTCTCTCTGTCGATTTCATTGTTAATATCCATCAGAAATTCTTTGTAAAGCTCTGGAGTAGCATTCTGCTCCGAAAGCAGAGAGTCTGCCAACACCTTCATCGAAGCCAATGGTGTTTTCAGCTCATGTGATACATTGGACACAAACTCCTGGCGGCGTTTATCCGTATCTCTCATGTCCTCCATCATGCTGTTGATAGATTCTGCAATGCATTCCGCTTCGTAACAGCCCTTGACTTTTAAATTTTCTTCCCAATAGCCATCTGCTGATTTCTGCATATCAATCGCCAACTTTTTAAATGGGTAGACAAGATGTGCCGAGTATAAAAGCGTCAATGCAATTGCAATCACTATCAGCACCAGTGCAGAAAGCCTTGCGCTCCTGTTCAGTTCTTCTATCTGTTCCTCTATTGCCTCTTCTGAATAAATGAAAATAATAGCGCCGATTACTGTTTCTGTCTGAGAATCCCTGATTGGACAGACGATTTCCACCGTCCGGTTGCCCTTATTCCGATAGACATTTTCTTTCCCATAAAGCGCAGACACCGCTTCTTCAGAAATAATTGTCTTTCCCTCTTCCCTGCCTCCATAAGTATCCTTTACTATGAGAAGATCCGCATTGATAACAAATATCCGCCCTTCAAAAATCTGAGCCGCCATATCAATTGCTCCAGAAAGTTCCGGCTGAGAAGAAGCGTTTAAATACGCAGCCCTTTGAATCCGTGTCCCAAGGTCTCTGCAAAGTTCTACTACTGCGTTATGCTGTCCCCGCTGCTCGCTGGTTTTATGGGCATGGAGCAGCCGAATAGAAAACAGAAACAACGGTATAATACAGATAAGAAGCAAAACAATCAGCATCTGTACCTGTACGTTTTTCAATTTTTTAAAGAGGTGTCTAATCTTCAAAATAATAACCAACGCCCCACTTCGTATGTACGTACTTCGGCTCGCTTGGATTTTTCTCTATTTTCTCCCGCAGCCTTCTGACATGTACGTCTACCGTTCTCGCATCACCCGGATAATCTTTGCCCCAGACCAGATCAAGCAATGCTTCTCTGTCAAACACTTTATTTGGATTGAATACCATTAATTCCAGCAAGTCAAACTCTTTCGCCGTCAGATTGACTTCCTTTCCTTCAATGAAAACGCGGCGGCTGCTGCAATTAATTGTAAGCCCGCCATAAGTTGCCTCTTTTGTCTCTTCCGTCCGTTTTCCGCTTCGGCGCATAATTGCTTTAATCCTTGCCTTTACCTCCAAAATGTTGAATGGTTTTGTAATGTAGTCATCTGCCCCATACTCCAGCCCAAGGATTTTGTCCATATCATCATCTTTTGCCGTCAGCATAATAATCGGCACTTCGGAAAATTCCCTGATTTGCTGACATACCTCATAGCCGGTGAGCTTTGGCAGCATAACGTCCAGCAGTATGACATCATAGACTTCTGTCCTTGCCATATCAAGCGCTTCCTGCCCATCATAGGCGCAGTCTACCTGCATTCCATCCTGTTCCAGACTGAAACGGATTCCTTTTACAATGAGCTTTTCATCATCTACTACCAATACTTTCCTTGCCATACCGCGTCTGCTCCCTTCCGCGCCTACTTTACCGTAATATGTTCCTTTATTTTTTCAAACATCGCTGCCCCAATCCCTGAAACATTCATAATTTCTTCTATTGCTGCAAACGCCCCTGCCTTTGTGCGGTATTCCACAATATCTTCTGCTTTTGCTGCACCAATCCCGGCAAGGCCCATCAGTTCCTCGCGCGTTGCCGTATTCAGATTGACTTTTCCATGTTCTGGCTTACCGATATTTTCTTCCTGACCGCTGCCATTTATCTTCTCTGCCAAAGCAAATTCTTCCGTCTCCGCTTTAGAGGGAATATAAATCCGCTCGCCATCTACAAGAAACCTTGCCAGATTGTGATAAGTTTTATCAGCTTCCTTCCCAAAGCCTCCGGCAAGTTCGACTGCTTCGTGCAATCTGCTGCCTAGAGCAAGACGGTAAACTCCTTCTTTTGCAATATGCCCACACAAAAATACATACAGAAACTGCTCCGGCTCAGGTATCTGCTTTGAGCCAGGTTCCTTCTCCAAAACATCTTCCTGCGCTGCCTGTCCTGTTTCCGGTGCTTTATCCCATACGGTCTTTGCTTCCTTCTCCGCCTTTAGTCCGTCTGTCTCTGCCTCATTTTGAGCATGCAGAAAATAATACCAAAGACCGGAAACTGCAAAGAATACAAATATGGCCACAACTGCAATTCTTTTTCTCTTCTTTTGACGCACCATATAACCCCTTTTGGTTTCCGGGAGCCATCTGCATCCGTCCGCTCCTACTTATTGTACCGAAAAACCGTCCATGACGCAAGAGATTAATTCTGGTTTCCAAAAACAACAAAAGAAGCATTTTCCTATTCCCATTTAAAGACAACAATCCCACCAATCATCAAGCCGATTCCAAGCAGCTTTTTAAAATCAAAATCTGCTTTATCTGTTCCAAACAGGCCAAATAGTTCAATCAGATACGCTACAAGAAGCTGCGCTGTAATAATAAACATGTTCGCCCTTGCCGGCCCCAAAAAGTCAACGCTTTTAATGACTGTGAACGTGATAAACGCACCGATTACGCCGCCAAGCAGCATATATTTATGGTCTACCGCAAATAAAGAGGCCACAGTCCCCTCTCTTCCGGTAAAAAACCATGCCGCAATACAGACAGCTAATGCCGTCAGCTGCACAAACCCCGATGTCATCCAAACGCCGCTCTGCTTTGTCACTCCGGTGTTAAACACACCTTGAATGCTCATCAATGCTCCGGAAATAATTGCTATTAAGAAACCCCACATAAAAACGCCTCCGCTTTCTAAAATCTTCCGTTTTCAGTTTTTCCGCATTCCGGCGATTTTATGCAAATAAATTCCATACAAGATTGTTGCTTCGTAATAAAGAGAAAGACATCCTTCTGAGCTTTGGCAGCCAGAAGAATGTCTTTTTTATTAAAATCTGTGTGCAAATAGCATAAGCCGATGAAAAACAGCTTTTTATTTCAAGGCAAGCCGGAACGTCTTGATTTCATACGGCTTCATTTCAAAACAAATACGGCCGTCTGCCAGTTTTGTTTCCTGCTGTGGCTGCTCCAACAAATCGCATTCATGGCACGATAAAACACCTTCCGGAAGCATAAGTTCTGCTTTTGTGCGCCTTCCATAAGATTCGTAAAGCCTTAAGATAAGGTTATCGTCATCTTCTGCCGGCTTTACGGTTTCTAAAATCACATTTTCCGCAGAAACTGCAAAGAACGACTTTTGTTGTTCTTTTGGCAGGACTGCACCCTCAAGCGCATACATTGGACAGTTTAAAAGATAGGCTTCTCTGATAACTCTGCCTTCGCGGAACCCTCCCTGATGCGGATAGACAGAATAAACAAAATCATGTTCTTCCCTGTCTGCCACCGGATTCGGGAAAATGCCGGATTTAAGCAAAGTCAGCCTCATTGTTGTTCCTTTGACATCATAGCCATATTTGCAGTCATTCAGCAGCGAAACACCATAGCCGTCTTCTGCAATATCCGCCCACTTATGAGCACATACCTCAAACTTTGCCTGCTCCCAGCTTGTATTGGCATGGGTCGGGCGTTCCACATTACCATACTGGATTTCGTAAGTTGCCTTTGATGCCATTACATCAATCGGAAAAGCTGCTTTTAATAAAATCTGCGATTCCTTCCAGTCAATATGCGTCTTAAAGTCAATCCGTGCCGATGCCTCATAAAAGATAATGTCCTGTGTAATAACAGAATGGCAGAACTCTTTGACAACATGAATCACAGTACGCACAGAACCGTTTTCTGTACAGGAAACTTCCGTTACTTTCTGTACCGGATAGCATTTTTCCACATAATATGGGTCAATATTCCATGCATCATATTCCTTTGGGCGGTCCTCAAACGCAAGCAGCGCATTTCCTGTCTCTCCTGCCTTCAATATCTCACGCTCTGCCTGCTTATCATAAAGAGAAATAAATTCCCATGCCTCATTCATCACGGCTTTATAATATGGGGTTTCGATTGTCCGCCCGGACAAGTCTGCCCGGATTGTCCCAGTATGCTCTGTACCTGATTCCGGCTTTCTGTTTATCCTAAATGTGCGGTAGCCCTTCTGCGGCACTGCCTTTGGCTGCCATACCGTTGTGCCGTATGGTGTCTTTTGTGACGGCAGCTGCTCTTTGCCATCATATACTTCAAATATGCCCTCGCTCTCCATAACATCTTCTCTTGCAAAGGAAGTATTGTTATAGAGCGTCACGTAAGTCTCCTCGCAGCTTTCTGCCTGATTCGCCTGATGGATATGGCAAAGCGCCTGTTCTATTATTTCATGATCCAGCCGGAAGACCTCTTCATACTGCTCTTTGGAATCCTCGTATACCTGATGAATTGAGGAACCTGGAAGGATGTCGTGGAACTGGTTGAGCAGCGTCAGTTCCCATGCTCTCTTTGCCTTGGCACGTGGATATTCCCATGCTGCATCTAACAGCCTGCAAAACGCCGAAAAGCTCTCTGCATCTTGATTTAGGAATTCTGCACGGCGGTTGGATTTTTTATTGCGCGCCATTGAAGTATAAGTACCGCGGTGGAACTCCAAATACAGCTCTCCGCACCACTTCGGAAGCCGTTTTCCTTCCAGGCGCTGCTCCAGGCCTTCAAAAAATTCACGTACAAATGTCTGCTTTACTTTTGGACAGGCAGGAAGTGCATACTCCATCCTTCTGCTTTCTTCTAACATCTGGACAGTTGCTCCTCCGCCGCCGTCCCCAAAGCCAAAGCATGTCAGCACTTCGTTGTTGATGTCTTTGTTTTGGTATCTTTGCCAGGTTCCCATAACCTGATTGGCATTCTGCCTTCCGTTATAGGTCGTTTCAAAAGAAGCCTTTTTGTTCAGTTCCGGATCCGTAATATAGTCTTTTGTTGTGATAAAATAAGTCAGAATTTCTGTTCCGTCAATACCTTGCCAAAGCATCGTATCGTTTGGAATCATATTGTATTCATTCCAGCCGATTTTCGTTGTCATAAAGTAATCGATTCCGCTCTTTTTCAGTATCTGGGGCAGCGCAGCACTGTATCCAAACACATCCGGCAGCCAGAGCACCCTGTTGTCACCTGCTCCGAATTCCTCTTCAAAAAAGCGTTTTCCATATAAAATCTGCCGGATTAGCGATTCGCCAGAGCTTAAATTACAGTCTGCCTCCAACCACATCGCGCCTTCGGTTTCCCATCTGCCTTCTGCAACACGAGCCTTGATTTTCTCATACAATTCCGGGCAGTCTTCTTTAACAAACTGGTAAAGCTGCGGCTGGCTTGACATAAATTTATATTCCGGATAACGTTCCATCTCATAGAGAACCGTTGCAAAGCTGCGCAGTACCTTTTCTCTTGTCTGCCTAAGAGGCCACTTCCACGCTACATCAATATGGGTGTGCCCAATACTATGTACTGTTACAGGCACTGTCTGCTCTTTGCCGGCATACAGCGAAGCCTTCAGGAAACGATCCGCCTCTGCCACGGAAGCATAGAATTCTTCGCTGCCGACTTCACAGAGATTCAGCTTATTTGCTGCCT